>DATAYT010000284.1:0-5368 GCA_036272395.1 Xanthobacteraceae bacterium | reverse complement strand
CTGCTGATCGAGCGTGGGCTATTCCGCCGCGCGTTTGCGGGCGAGCGCTGCTGCAGCCTGATCGTAGGCTTCCTCGCGCGCCAATTGCTCCTTTAATCCGACCAGCGTGTAATAATCGTCGAGCGGCAGCAGGTGGTCGAACGTGGCCGTCAGCGAATTCTCGCGCTTGAGCACACGTAGCACATTACGCACCGCGTTGGCGGCGGCAAATAGCGCAAGCGACGGGAAAGTTGCGGCAACGACGCCGGCCGCTTCGAGCTCTTCCAGGTTTCGGCGCTTGGCGCCTGCCGCTTGCGACAGCGTCGCCATATGCGGGCAATCGACCTCGCGGATCACGCGCTTGATGTCGTCGATCGCGTCCACGCCCTGCGGCTTGGCCAGATCGGCGCCGGCGGCGACGAAAAGCTGACAACGCTCGATCGCCGCATCGAGGCCGTCGACGCCGGCGGCGTCGGTACGCGCGGCGATGAAAAAATCAAGATCGCGGCGGGCATCGAGCGCCGCTTTGATCTTTGCCAGCATCTGCTCGACCGGGATTACCTGCTTGCCAGGCAGGTAGCCGCAGCGATTCGGAAAGACCTGATCGCTGAAGAACATTCCCGCCACGCCCGCGGCCTCGAAGGCATGGATCATCTGGCGCACATTGTTGACGCCGCCGAAACCGGTATCAGCATCGACAAAAACCGGAATCTCCACGGCCGCGCAGATCCGCGCGTAATGATCCGCATAGTCGCGCATGTTCGATTGGCCCATGTCGGCTTGCGCCATCATCGAGCCGATCGCGGCATAGCCGCCGGCGCACAGCGCCTCGAACCCTTCCGCTTCCATGATGCGAGCCGACAATCCGTCATAGGCGCCCGGCATCAGTACGAGCTGCTTGCCGCTCATCAGCGCTCTAAATTTTTTGCGTAGGTTCATTCTCGCACTCCTTATTCAGCGCCGCTCGGCGGCTATCTCGCGCCAACTGCAGCCAAGGCTGCGCCGCTCGCGCGCGCACCTCCCAGCTTGCGATCTCATCGACGTGTTTGAGGGTGAGCCCGATATCGTCGAGGCCTTCGATAAGCCGCGTGCGATCGGCGGCGGGAATTTCAAAAGCGATATCCGGGCCGGTGGGGCCGCTGATCCGCTGCGTCACCAGATCGACCGTGAACGGCGCCTTGCCATCGACCGCGAGGACACGGGCGATGAATTGATCGCCAAGCGCTGAGCCTAGCACGACCGGCAGCAAGCCGTTCTGCAGACAGTTTTCGCGATAGATATCGGCAAAGCTTTTGGCGGCGATGACGCGAATGCCGTTGGCCAGCATGCTCCAGACCGCGGATTCGCGGGACGAGCCGGCGCCAAAATTTTCGCCAGTAACCAGAATGCCCGCCGCGCGAAACCGCGGCTTGTTGAGGACAAAGTCCGGATCTTCGCTGCCGTCTTCGCGCCGCCTCGCGCGATGAAACAGCATGGCGCGGTAATCTTCTTTCAGGCCGCGCGAATGCAGGATCGGCGCGATCTGGTCGGTATTGATGTCGTCCTTGATCAAGGGCGCGGCAATGCCGGTGTGGCGCGTGAAGGGCTGCATCACGCCGATCCCGGCGCGAGTTGGCGCGCGTCGGCAATCCGGCCGGCGATTGCGCTCGCGGCAGCAGTTGCCGGACTAGCCAGATGCGTTCGCACTTTCGGCCCCTGGCGGTTCTCGAAATTACGATTGGTGGTCGAGACGCAGCGCTCGCCGGGTTCTCCCCGATCGCCATTGCCGCCGGCGCACATCGAGCAGCCGGATTCGCCCCATAAAAATCCGGCCTCGCGAAACACGCGATCGAGTCCGGCGGCCTCGGCTTCGCGTTTGACGCTCGTCGACCCCGGCACGACCATGGCGACGACGCCTTCAGCGACATGCCGCCCGCGTATGACCGCGGCCGCAACTTGCAAATCCGGCAAGCGGCTATTGGTGCAGGAGCCGATAAAGACACGGTCGATCGGCAATCCAAGAAGCGGCGTCCCCGGCGTCAGATCCATATAGCCAAAGGCGCTGGCCGCGGCGGCACGGCGACCGGGATCGAGGGCGGCCGGATCCGGCACACGGCCGGAAATTCCGACCACCTGGGTCGGATCGGTGCCCCAAGTGATTTGCGGCTCGAGCGTCGCGCAATCGAGCGTTACTTCACGATCAAAGCAGGCACCCTCATCGCTTGCGAGCGTGCGCCAGTGCCGCAATGCGCGATCCCATTCCGCGCCCTGCGGCACAAACGGCCGCCGCGCCAGCCATTCGAACGTGACGTCGTCGGGCGCGACAAATCCCGAACGGCCGCCCATTTCAATGTTGAGATTGCACAAGGTCATGCGTTGCTCGATCGGCATGGCGCCGACCGCCGCGCCGGCATATTCGACAACATGGCCGCGCGCGCCGGCGACACCGATCTCGGCGATGATGCGCAAGGCGACGTCCTTGGCGGTGACGCCGGCGGCGAGCCGGCCGTCGAGCTGCACCCGCATATTTTTGGGCTGCTTGAGCGCCATCACCTGGGTGGCCAGAATGTGCGCGAGCTCGCTGGTGCCGCAGCCGAATGCGAGCGCCCCGACGCCGCCCACCGTGCTGGCGTGACTGTCCGGCACCGCATGCGTCGCGCCAGGTAGCACGATGCCGAGCTCGGGCGCGACGACATGGGAGATGCCCTGCTCCGGATCGTCGATATCGAACAGCCGGATGCGATTGCTGCGGCAACCCTCGCGCATCGCCTTGATGAAAGCCGATCCCGAGGGGTTGGTCTCGTCGTCGCGGCCGGGTCCGGTCGCCACCGTATGATCCTGCACCGCAAAGGTCAGGTCGGCGCGGCGCACCGGTCGGCTTTGCTTGAGTAGCTGTGCGAAGGCGTGATGGGCATGCAGCTCATGCAACACGTGGCGGTCGATATAGATGAGATCGCGACCATCGGCGCGCTGCGCGACGCGATGAAAGTTCCAAATTTTGTCGAATAAAGTTTGCTGCATGATTGTGGTGTTCACACCGGACGGCACATTTTGGTGGCGCGGACGTTGTTAAGCAAGGCAGCTTCGATAGGTGATTTCATGCCTGGCATTGTCGGTATTGATCATCTCGTTCTCAGCGTCGGCGATTTCGCCCGGTCAAAAGCTTTCTATAACAAGCTGCTGACCTTTCTCGGCTTCAAGCTCAAGCACGAATACGACGATATGGCCGGGTGGAGCAACGGCAAGACCCTATTCTGGATTGCCGCGGCCGATGCCGAGGGTCGCAAACGCAAATATCGCAAGGGCGATATCGGCTTTCACCACTACGCCTTCGAAATGGCAAGCCGCAAAGATATCGACGCGCTTGGTGCATTTCTCGAAAAGAATGACGTGAATATCGTCGACCCGCCCGGCGAATATTACGGGCGTGAATACTACGCCGTTTATTTCACCGATCCCGACGGCATGAAGCTCGAAGCCATGATCTGGGCGCCGGCCAAGCGGCAAAGCGCCAAGAGGCGCAAGCCGGCAACACGGAGGAAGAGCAAGAAAAAATCGAAATCCTGATTTCGCGGCACGCAGGGCGCCGAAACGGTCCCTCGCAACCGTTTCAAAAGCGTCCGCCCCCGCGTACAAGGTACTCTCGGAACCGGATTTCGCGGCCGCACGTGAACGCTCGCAGGCAATCCTAAATTGGACAGCATAAGTAAGTCGGACGGACTTTCAGCGGTGCGGGCAGAGATCGCGCGCGCCTGTCGCGACGCTGGGCGCGATCCGGCCGGCGTCACTTTGGTCGCGGTGTCGAAGACGTTCGCGGCCGAGGCAATCGAGCCGGTGATCGCCGCTGGCCAGCGCGTATTCGGCGAAAACCGCGTGCAGGAGGCCAAGGCGAAATGGCCGCCGCTATTCTCGCTTCACCCGGGCCTCGAACTGCATCTGGTCGGCGCGTTGCAGTCGAACAAGGCAAAGGAGGCCGTAGAATTGTTCGACGCCATCCATTCCGTCGACCGCGCAAGTCTCGCCGAGGTGCTCGGCAAAGAGATTGTCAAACAAGGCCGCCGCCCGCTGCTCTTTGTCGAGATCAATACTGGCGCCGAGCCGCAGAAAGCGGGCTTGCTGCCGCAGGAGGCCGACGCCTTCTTGGCAGCCTGCCGCGATCGCTACGGGCTCACCATTTCCGGTCTGATGTGTCTACCGCCGCAAAACGAAGCGCCCGTGCCGCATTTCGCCCTCACCGCCAAGATCGCCCAGCGCAACGGGCTTAAGCTCCTGTCCATGGGCATGAGCGCGGACTACCCGGCGGCGATCGCGCTTGGCGCCACCCATGTGCGCGTCGGCACCGCCATTTTTGGCGCCAGGGGGCGCGATAGAGCGAAATAATCGCTCATTTCGCTTTATCTTATTGTTTGAGTATGATCTTTTCCGAAAACCGCATCCACTTTTCCGGATCATCTTTAGGAATGAACGATAATTCGCGTCTTCGGTGAGAGGCGGTGCACCAACCGCTGCAAGTCGCCGCGCGTAAGCGCGATACAGCCTGCCGTCGGGCCAAAACCCGGCCTCGCGACATGAATAAAGACAGCGCTGCCGTGGCCGGCCACGCGCGGGCGGGCGTTATGGTCGATCTCGACGATGAGATCGTAAAGGCCATCGCCGCGCTTGAGGTGGTCGCCTGGTTCATTGGCCGACCGCCGGAACGGCCGGTTGTAGCGTCTGTCCTTGGGGTTTTCGCACCAGGCATCGTCCGCCGCTATGCGCCGCACCGGCAGAAGGGTACGCGGACGCGGCAAGCGGTCTGCCCGCCACCACAGCCGAACCGGATGAAATCGGCCGGCCGGCGTGGCGCCATCGCCTTCGCGTTTCGCCGCCTTGATGCTGGCGCGCCCCAAAGCCGCGCGAATCGCGCGCTGCCCCACCACGAGCCAAGCCTGCGTGTAGAGCCGCGGGCGGACGTGCACATGGATTGCGGACAGCGAGGTTCTGCGCACCGGCTTGCTTCTGCGTTTTGCCCGGAGTTTTGCCAAACGTCTTGCCATGAGCCGCCGCGAAGGTTTCAAGCGCAATTCTTTTCAACCCAGCCTGACTATCGCTCTAACGTTCTGCGCTCTAACATTCTGAGCCCTAACGTTTTGTGGTCGCATGATCTTTTCGGAAAGCCGGTTTCCCCTTTTCGGATCATGCTCTAGTATCCGCGACCCTTGTACTCGCGCGCCAGGCAGCGCGCCAAAGCGGCGGATGAGCTCTGATTGAATGCCGAACACGCGAAAGATTCTCATTGTCGATGACGATCCGGAACTGCGGGATGGGCTGACCGAGCAGCTCTCGCTGCACGAGGAATTCGAAGCCGTCGCAGCCGAAAACGGCAGCAAAGGCGTGCAGGCCGCCAAAGCCGGACAGATCGACCTCGTCA
>DATAYT010000283.1:0-1883 GCA_036272395.1 Xanthobacteraceae bacterium | reverse complement strand
TGCCGCGCGATTGCGCGGCCGCGGCGCGGAAAAGATGTCGGATCAGGCCGCCGTCGATGCCATGCGCCGCGAACTGAGCGGGCTTGCGATCGACGGCACGGTGGTGATCGGCGAAGGCGAAATGGACGAAGCGCCGATGCTATTCATTGGCGAGAAAGTCGGCACCGGATCCGGACCGAAAGTGGACATAGCCGTCGATCCGCTCGAGGGCACAACGCTCTGCGCCAAGAACATGCCAGGCGCCATTGCCACCCTTGCCATGGCGCAGGATGGCACGCTCTTACACGCGACCGACTACATGGACAAGATCGCCGTCGGCCCCGGCTATCCGAAAAACGTCGTGGATCTCGACGCGCCGGCCGAGGAAAACATCGTCAACCTCGCCAAAGCCAAAGGCGTCAAACCGGAGGCGATCACCGCGATGATCCTTGACCGGCCGCGCCATGCCGACTTGATCGGCGCGGTGCGCAAGGCCGGTGCAGCCGTCAGCCTGATCACCGACGGCGATGTCGCCGGCGTCATCCACACCGCCGATCCGGACAAGACCGGCATCGACATCTATCTCGGCATCGGTGGCGCGCCTGGGGGTGTGCTAGCGGCCGCTGCGCTCCGCTGTATCGGCGGGCAGATGCAGACGCGGCTCGTGCTCGATACCGAAGGGAAGCGCGAGCGTGCCGCCAAAATGGGCATCAAAGATCCACGCCGTAAATATCAGATCGAAGATATGGTCAAAGGCGAATGCCTGTTCGCCGCGACCGGCGTCACCGACGGCCAAATGCTGCGCGGCGTGCAGTTCGGCAGAGAAGTGATCGAAACCGAAACCGTGGTCATGCGCTCGACCAGCGGCACGATCCGCTGGATCAGGGCCGAGCACCGGCAATTGGACAAGTTCCGATAAGGTCCCGTGCCCGCGATGGGGATCGCTGGACCCCGTTTTCTGAATCAGACAGCGTCCCGGATCGCTGCGCCGCATGGCGCCGGAAATCGCGGGATGCCCGAGCAACGCTTATTCCTCGGCGTCGAGAACTCGGCGACCGGCGCGCGTGGCGCGCGACCGGCTCGACGAGCGGGCGCTGCGCGGGCCTTGGCCATCGCGCAGTCAATGTCGCGCGATACGAGGAAACTGTATTATGTCAGCCATCGCCTCATCCTCCAAGGTATTCAGGAAGTGCGCACGGAAGAACGTGCGCAGCAAAATTAGCGTTGCATGTTGTCAAGTGGATGTAAGGCAAGGTCGAGCAGCCGACCCAATTTGATCTTGTCATCAGTCTAAAGACCGCCAAGGCGCTAGGTCTTACCATTCCGCAGAACGTACTCGCGGTCGCCAACGAGGTGATCGAATAACTTTGCCAACTCTGGTATGTTGGTGCCGTCTTCGGGAGAGGCGAGCATGAGAGCGTTTGCGACGCTTGACGACGCTGATATCAAGAACAAACGCGTGCTGGTACGCGTGGACCTCAACGTACCGGTCGTAGGCGGCAAGGTCACCGATAGGACCCGTATCGAACGTATTGGCCCAACTATCATTGAGCTGGTCGACAAAGGAGGCAAAGTCATTTTGCTCTCCCATTTCGGGCGCCCGAGCGGACACGATCCTAAGCAGTCACTCAAGCTGTTGGCCCCGGCGATTGCGGACGTCCTGAAGCGGCCGGTTGCCTTCGCTGAGGACTGCATAGGGAAAGAAGCAACCGCGGCGGTCGCCGCTATGAACCCTGGCGACATCGTATGCCTGGAAAACACTCGGTTTCATGTGGGCGAGGAAGAGAACGATCCTGATTTCGTTGCGAAGCTCGCGGCGCTCGGCGACATTTTCGTCAATGATGCCTTTTCGGTGGCGCATCGCGCGCATGCCTCGGTCGAGGGGCTTGGCCACAAGCTGCCCA
>DATAYT010000282.1:0-13898 GCA_036272395.1 Xanthobacteraceae bacterium | reverse complement strand
TTTGCCGACCAAGCTGCGATCGCCATCGAGAACGTCCGCCTGTTCGACGAAATCCAGGACAAGAGCCGGCAGCTTGAGATCGCAAGCCAGCACAAGTCGCAATTCCTCGCCAATATGAGCCACGAGCTGCGGACGCCGCTCAACGCCATACTCGGCTATACCGAATTGATGGCCGACAGCGCTTACGGTGAGCCATCAGAGAAGATGCTGGGCGTGCTCAAGCGGCTTGAGGCCAACGGAAAACACCTGCTCGGCCTGATCAATGATGTGCTCGATTTGTCCAAGATCGAAGCTGGCCAACTCGTGCTCGAACTCTCGGATTACTCCGTTCAGGACATTGCCCAGACTGTCCGTAGTACGCTTGAGCCGCTAGCGGCCGACAAAAAGCTGGCGTTCAAAGTCGAGGTCGCCCCCCAACTACCGCCGGGACGCGGCGACGGCCGGCGCTTGACACAAGTGCTGATCAATCTGGTCGGCAACGCCATCAAGTTCACCGATGCCGGCGAAGTCGCCATCAAGGCCAGTGCTAACAACGGCTCATTCCACGTCTCGGTCCGCGACACCGGCCCCGGCATCTCCACCGCCGATCAGGCCAAGCTGTTCCAGGAGTTTCAGCAGGCCGACAATGCCATTACGAAGAAGAAGGGTGGCAGCGGCTTGGGGCTTGCCATATCCAGGCGCATCATTGAGATGCATGGCGGCAAGATCTGGGTCGAGTCACAGCCGGGGCAAGGCTCGACGTTTGCGTTCACGTTGCCGGTGATCGTCGAATGTCAGGCGGAGGCCGCAGCGGGGGCACAATGAGCAAGCGCATCCTTGTAGTCGAGGACCAGCCCGACAATCGCCAGATCATTCGCGACATGCTGGCCGACACCGGTTATGACATCACCGAGGCCGAAAACGGCGAAGAGGCGCTCGCGGCGATCGCGAAACAGCGGCCGGACCTGATTCTGATGGACATTCAGCTGCCGGTCATGGACGGCTACACCGCCACGCGGCGAATCAAAAGCGATGCCGCCTTGAAATCGATACCGATCATCGCAGTCACGTCGTATGCGCTCAGCGGCGAAGAGAAGAAAGCGCGTGAAGCGGGCTGCGACGATTACGTGCCCAAACCGTACAGCCCGCGCCAATTGCTGGCGAAAATTCGGCAATACCTATCCTAAAGCGCCAGTACGGTGCGACCCACCACGCGGCCCGCGCGTAAATCCTCAAGCGCCGCCTGCGCCTCATCGAGCGGGCGTGCCTGCGTCGGTATCGGAGCGATTTTCCCCGAACGCGCCAGCGCGATCAGTTCGCGCGCCTGCGCCAATGTACCAGTCAAACTGCCTTCGATGGCGATCGCTTTGATCGCAATCATAGCCGCGGGAATTGAGAAGCTGCCGCCAAGGAGGCCGGTGACCGCGGCCTTGCCGCCGCGGGCCAAGATTCCGGTCGAGAATTGCAGCGACTTGTCCGAGCCGACAAAATCGCAGACGGCGTATAAGCCGCCGCCGGTCGCGGCCATGACCGCTTTACGTGCCTGCGGATCGGCGGGATCGAAGGCTTGCGCGGCGCCGGCTGAGAGCGCGGCTTGCCGCTTTTGCGGATCGATGTCGGCAACGAGCGGGGCTTGGCGAAACAGCGCGCGGGCAAGCGCCAGCCCCATCATGCCAACGCCGCCGAGGCCAACGAGCAGGGCCGGTCCGCGCTCCGCGTGACCACCCAGTCGTTTAAGGGCGCTGTAGGCGGTAAGCCCCGAGCACATCAATGGACCGGCGAAGGCTGGCGGCAACGGCGCATGGTCGAGCAGATAGCGCGGGTGCGGCACCAGCACGTAAGTTGCGAAACCGCCGTCGACGGCGACGCCAAGATGATGATGTGCGGAGCACATATTCTCTTCGCCGGCGCGACAGGCCGGACAGGCGCCGCAGCCAATCCAGGGATACACCGCGACCTGTCGTCCGATCTCAGCGCCGTCGGCATTTTCCCCAGCCGCTTCAATGACGCCGGCGATCTCGTGCCCAAGCGTAAACGGCAAAGCGCGGTCTTTGGTGATATCGAGGCGTTTCTCGCCGCCGAGCGCGAAATAGCCGTCCTGCACATGCAGATCCGAATGGCACACGCCGCAGCAGGTCACGCGGATAAGAACCTCGGTGCCGTGCGGTACCGGGCGATCGGCCACCGTTTCGCACAGCGGCTGCCCATAAGCGATAAGAGACTGGCGGCGAAACGCGCTCATGCGGTTTTATCGCCCGAGGAGCCTGGCTTTTCAATTGCTCTGTCGCGGCCGCGCTGAACTTCGAGCATGCGCGCGAGGTGGGCGAATTGCTCCACCGAAACCTCTTCCGCGCGCGCGGTCGGATCAAGTCCAGCCGCGGCGATGAGTTCTGGCGTATCAGTTCCTAACGCGCGCAAGCTCTGTCGCAGCATCTTGCGCCGCTGGCCGAACGCTGCCTGCGTCACCGCTTCGAGCATGGTGCGTTCGCAAGACAAGGGCGCGGTTCGCGGAACGAGCCGCACCACGGACGATTTCACCTTGGGCGGCGGCACGAACGCGGACGCGTTCACATCAAAGGCAATACGGGGCTCGCAGCGCCACTGCACCAGCACCGACAAACGCCCGTAACTGTTTGATCCAACTTCGGCGACGATGCGCTCGGCGACTTCACGCTGAAACATCAGAACCGCCGAGTCGTACCATGGCGGCCACGGCTCGACGGTGACCCACATCACCAACAAAGCGGTCGCAATGTTGTAAGGCAGATTGGCGACGATGCGCGCCCGACCGGAAGAAAGGTGCGTCCGCGCGTCGAAATTGAGTGCATCACCGGCGACAATTTCGAGTCGGCCGGGATAAAGAGTAGCGATTTCCTGCAGCGCCCCGATCGCGCGATCGTCACGCTCGACGGCAATGACCCGCGGCGCACCAAGCGCCAAAAGCGCGCGTGTAAGTCCGCCTGGCCCCGGACCGATCTCGACCACCGTGGCCGCCTCGAGCGGTCCCGCTGCACGAGCGATCCGTGCGGCCAGATTGAGATCGAGCAGGAAGTTCTGGCCGAGCGATTTTCGCGCAGTAAGGCCATAGCGGCGAATAACGTCGCGCAGCGCCGGCAGTTCATCGAATGGCTGCGTCACGGCGCGTGTTCGACACTGCTGCCTTGGCGGTTGAATGGGACGATCCGGCAAGCCGAGCTGCAAGCTTCAGCGCGGCAATCAGACTAGTCGGATCGGCAGCGCCAGTTCCAGCAATATCGAAGGCGGTGCCATGATCCGGCGAAGTGCGCACGAAAGGAAGGCCGAGCGTCACATTCACCGCATGGTCGAATGCAAGCGTCTTGATCGGGATGAGCGCCTGATCGTGATACATGCACAAAGCGGCGTCGTAGCTCGCTCGGGCCGCCCCGTGAAACATCGAATCAGCGGGGAGGGGACCTTTTGCGTCGATGCCGTCGGCGACAAGCGCAGCGACTGCCGGAGCGACGATGGTCCGGTCTTCATCGCCGAGCGTGCCAGCTTCGCCGGCGTGCGGGTTGAGTCCGGCAATCGCCAGCCGGGGCCGAACGAGACCAAAGCGCCGGTGCAGATCGCGGGCCACAATTTGTCCGGTCTCGACAATGAGTTCGACCGAAAGCTGTTTGAATATTTCCCGAAGCGGCAGGTGGATCGTCACCGGCACCACCGCCAATTCCGGCGACCACAGCATCATCACCGGGTGCAACACCTTGCCTGAGGTTTCCTGCACCAGCCTGGCGAGAAATTCGGTGTGACCCGGCTCCGCGAAGCCGGAATTGTAGAGCACATTCTTGGCGACGGGATTGGTGACGATCGCGGCTGCGGAACCAGACATCACATCGGCGACGCCACGGCGGATCGCCGCGATGGCCGCGGGCGCGCTTGATGAATCGGGCTTGCCAGGTTCGGTCGTGATTGGCAGGCCGAGCGCCGCCACCGGAAGGGCGGAACGGAATATTGCCGCCGCGCCGGCCGCGCTCGCGCGCTCGATTGGAATCCGCAAACCAAGCCGATTGGCGCGCCGGCCGAGGAAATCCGGTTCGGCGATAATGTAGAAGGACGGTATATCGAGCTCGGCGCGCCGTTGCCAAATCGTCAGGGCAAGGTCCGGGCCGATCCCGGCGGGTTCGCCGAGCGTCAATGCCAGAGGTTGCACAAATCGCTTCTACAGCATGGCGGGGGAAGTGGAAACCGCTTCACTGCCGACGGAATCGACATTTATTTGTACTCGATCATCGCTTGCCGCCGCAGGTCGGCAAGATAGCGATTAGCCTTGGCGCCAAATTTCTTTTCGAACATCTTATCTCGAACTTCCTTGAGGCCCGGGGCGTCGGTCTTCGACTCCTTTTTTGAGCAGACCGCGAACATCTGTATGCCCTCTGCGGTCTGTTCCGGCGGCGTCAAATGTCCAACCTCGACATTGTCGAGGATGGTCCGCAAAGCCGGCGGCAGGTCGGCGGATGATTTGTTGATAGGATCGCGCACGGCGACTTCCGGAAGTCCGCGCGCGAACGGAACCCCATCGGTACAGTTCGCAAAGCGGCCGCGAAGCGCGTCGGCATCGCGCTTACGCGCTTCATAAGCGGCATCGGGCGCCCCGCGCGGCACGATGAGAACGATCGGACGCACGACGTATTCGTATCCGACCTGACCCTTGTCCTGCGGTTGATGCAACTGGAGCTCCGCCTCAACATCCTTATCGGCGATTTCAAGGCTCACCTTGAACCTGCCCCGCACCAGAGTCGTCCACGCCATTTGCGCCTTGAGCCGGTGCTTGAGCGTGTCGGCACTTGCGCCGCCATTGGTAAGGATCTGCGTCAGTTTCTGCGCATCGACCCCCATATTCTCCGCAATGTTGTCATAGGACGATTGAACGTCGGCGTCGGATATCTCCAGCGAGTAGCGGGCGGCTTCTTTCAGCTCCAGCGTCTCGTCAACCAGGCTGTTGATGGCCTCCTGACGGCTCGGCTTCTTGTGATTACTCATCTCGAGGAACTTCTCGCGATGTGCGATATCGAGATCGGTGATCGGCGAGCCGTTCACGAGCAGAACGATTTGTTGGGCCCACGCCGGGAACGAAATTGTTGCACCGATCGCGAATATGAAGAGAGCAGCGGCAAAGCCGCCGCATCGATTCCGAAACTCGACTGGCGAAATCACGAGCTTCTCTCCATCACGGTAAAAATCAGTAGGAAACGCCCACCGGAGCCAGCGCATCCGGGCCAAGCGTACGCAAGCTGAACTGCAACATGACGGTGTCGTTTCGGACCGGAAGCGCCACTGTCGTATAGGTATAGCTGCTGAGCCAGTTCACCGACAACATGAAGCAATCGTCCACATAGCCGACGCCAAGCCGGGCCTGGTCGAAGCGATCGTTTTCGATGTCATAGCGCGTCGATCCGAGCAGAACCCAATTGGCTGTCAGCTTCAGCGATGCACCGGTCAGGAAGCCTTCACGGCGCGTGAGGAAGCCGAGGAGCGGTTGTGGCGCATAGTCGCCATACAGGAACTGCAGCGTCCAGCGGTCGAAATTGGCGCGAGTCTCGACTTCGAGACGTTGCGGGGTGAACGTGCTCTGGTCGAACCGGCCGCGCACTGCAAAAGAGTAAATCGAATTCGGTTGATAGGTGACGCTGCCGACGTAATCGGAGACGTTTTTGTCGAGGCCGCTGTCAAGCCCGGTATTGGTGATATCGGGGCTCGCAAACGAGTTCAGTCCAAACAGACGATAGGACTGGCCGAACATTACATTGAACGACCCGGCTCGATTGACCTGGGCGGTGTATTGTATGCCGACGTTGGCACGGCCGCCGCCTTCGACGCGATCCCAGCCGGAATATTTGTCGATCTCGAACAGATTGCTGGTGTCGAATACCAGGCTCTGCGCATCTTCATTGGGAAATTTTCCGATATCGGTCTCATTGGGCCGTACCACAACCTGAGCGATCGGTTCGATGATTTGCGTTCCCCACGACGAGACGCTGATGAACGGATAGCGATATTCGACCCCCGCGGCGGGCATGGCGCGTGCAAGCCCATCGGTTCCGGTCGCGATATAGTTCGACACGCCTGGCGTATTGTCCACGGAAACCGTTGCGACATCGCCGCGCACGCGGAAAAACGGCGTGATCATCTGACCGTTGTCGGTGACCAGCGTGCGGCGCCAATCCGCCTGTGCCGAAAAACGCGAGTAGTCGCCGGGTATGCCGCGCAGCAGGCAGTTTGCTGGAACGGCCGTATCGGCCGTGGGATTCGTGCAGACGCCGGTGGAGGAAGCCGTTTGCGTTATGGCGTCGAATTCCGCCTGTTGCCGTGTCAGGCTGGTGAGGTTGACTTTGTAGCTGAACTCGCCGCCAAGCAGCTGCTGAGGCAGCACGTTCGAATAATCGAGCACCGGGTGAATGATCGGGATCTGCGACTGGTGGTCGAATTGCGAGAAGCCGTAATAATAGATCGAACGGATGTCGAAGTAGCTGCGGTCGCCCGCGCCGCTGAGATAAAGCTGCGACACTCCCTCCGCGGCAAAGCCGGTCTGGAACGGATCGAAGGCGCCGGTAAACTGCCGCAACTGGTAATCGTATAAAAACTGGCTGTCGGTTATCAGCAAACCAGTCCAGCCCCACACCCATTTATCGCTCAGCGCGAATTGTCCCGCGGACTGGATAGCGCCGCGGAACGTGCCGGCGGTCGGGCTGTTGGGCCCGTCACGCGTGGCAAAATAGCCGGGGTCTTGCTGGAAAATTCCGGCGGCTCTGATGCTGTACGCGCCATCGAGCAAGCGCTGCCGCCATTCGCCCTTGAAAAGCGCGCCTTGCCGCGTGGTCAGCAGCGTCGACAGCGTCAGATCGTAATTCGGCGCCAGGGCCCAAAAATATTTGAGCTCGGCGCCGAAGCCATATTGGGAAGTCTCCGACAGGCCCGGAAACAGAAATCCGCTCTTGCGTTTGACGGTCGGATCGGGCGCCGACATGAACGGCACGTAGGCAAGCGGTACCCCGAAAAACTCGACGCTGGCGTCTTCGAAATAAAGCATCTTCTCGCCCTCATCATGAATGATGCGGGCGGCCTTGACCTGCCAAAGGGGCGGCTTTCGCGGATCATCTTTGCAGGGTTCGCATGCGGTATAGACGCCGTTTTGCAGGACGGTGTAGTTGCCGCCGGCGCGGTCGGCGCGCGCGGCGGCAAAACGAGTCTCGTCGACCGTTTCGAGTCGCAGTGAATCGACAAATCCGTCGCGATAGTCGTCGGTCAGATCGATGACTTGGCCATACGTGATCTTGCCGTCGGGCTCGGTTAGCCGGACGTTGCCTTCCGCGCGCAGCCGCTTGGTTTTTTGATCGTATATGACCTGATCGGCTTCGACCGTCGCGCCGCCGTAATAGATCTGCACGTTACCGACCGCGGCAACCGAATTGTTGGTGTAGTCGTATCTGATCTCGGTCGCCTGCACGAGCATCGGAGCGTTCGACGGCGGCGGCGGTTGCCGCGGCGGCGGCGGCGGCCGTGGCGGAAAGTGCATGACGCCGATGGTGTTCTGCTGCGCAACGAGGTGCGCGGGCGCGATAACGGCCCCGAGCATGAAAGCAAGCAACGCCGCGAGGCCCGTAAGGGGCACTCGCGCGCCACGTCGCCGAAGAGGACGCGAAGACCTACGCCAGGCCGTCACTAGCCGTCCTCCTGGTACAAGAGCGCGACAAAGCCGGTGAGGCTGCCGATCGCCACCGGAATCCATGCCGCTGCCACCGGCGACAACAATTCCGATTTGCTCATATCTTCCGTGATCTTGGACAACACGAACAAGAGGAAGCCGGCCGAGATGCCGCTTAAGATCATTTTCTGCACGCCGCCAAATCGGAAGAATCGCAAGCTCACCGAGGCCGCGAGCAGAACCATCGCCGCGAGCAAAAACGGTCGCGCAAGCAGCTGCTGGTATTGCAGGCGGTAACCGGCGGCGAGCAGACCCGCCCGATCGGCAAGCTCGATGTAAGTCGGCAATTGCCAGAACGGCACCGTCTCAGGCGTTGCGAAGCTCTCGCGCACCTGTTCGAGCGTGAGGTTGGTCGGCAGCCGGTAGGTCTGTTCCAGGTCCGGCGCTTTGCCGGGCACGTAAACGCGCGCGTCTTCAAACAGCCAGTAGCCTTCCTGCAGCGCGGCGCTTTTCGCCTCGATGCGATCTTGGAAATGGCCGCTATTGTCGAACGTGTACACGCTCACGCCGCCGAGCTGGGCGCCTTGCTCACGGCTGCTGATCGCATTGATGATGGCAGCGCCGTCGCTGCTTTTTTGCCGAACCCAAAAACCGCTGGTTGACCGCTGCAGCGCCGAAGGCGTGGCGCCTTGCATGTCGGCCTCGAGGCGCTTCGATCGCTCGTGTAGCATTGCCGAAACAGGGTTGTAGAGCGTGGTCGCCATGGTGCCGAGAACGAACGCAGCAACGACCGCGGGCGCGATGAATTGCCAGGCCGAAACTCCGGCCGCGCGCGCGACGACGAGTTCATGCCGGCGCGAAAGCGTCAGGTAACACGACATCGCGCCCACCAGCACCGTGAAGGGCAGGATTCGCTCGGTGAGTTGGGGAACGCGGTATATCGAGATTTTCGCGAGCAGCCAGGCAGTGGCATTCGGCCAATCAGCGCCGCGCCGCATCAGTTCGACATAGTCGATCATGGCGGCAAGCGCGATGACGCCGAGGAACGAGCCGACCACGGAGGCGACAAACCGCATGGCGAAATAGCGCGAGAGCGTTCGAGCGATCATGGGCGCTCCCTCAGCTCTCGGCCGCCCGGGCGAGGCGCTCGCCGACGGCGGTTGCAAACTTCGAAATGGCGGCGGCAGGTTCGACTGCGCGGCCGCGAGAGATTTGCCAAAGCCCCGCGGCCATCGCGCCGAACAGGGCGACGTATTGCAGAGCGAGGGCGCTCGGCGCCCGCACCCCCACGATTACGCTGACAAAGCCGACCAGCCGCAGCAACGCCACCGCGCCGATCATGCCCATGAGCGCCAGGGTGCGGCTTTGCCGCGTGGTCTGCGGCGGGCCGAGAAACGCGTACGCCAGAATGACGAAGGCGAGCGGATAGAGCGGCGTCGCCAGCCGATCGTGCAGCTCCGATCGATATTGATCCGGCTGCGCCGCATACAGCGCATCGTCTGAATGGGGCCACAACAATTCCCAGATATATTTCTCACGCACGGCGTAGACGACGTTCTGCGGTCCGCCGGTAAACTGCGAGAGATCGAAAGGGTAGCGATCGAAAGTCACAATTCTGGGATCGCGTTGCCCCGCTTCGAGACGCTGAATGCTGCCGCCCTGCAAGACCAGGAATGAAGCCGCATCGTTCTTTACGATTTCACCCTGCTCGGCGAGATAGGTGGCATGCACCGCGGAATCGCGCCGATCGTCGACGAAAATGCCGATCAGCAATCCGTTCTGCTTCCGGTCTGCAATATGGAAAGTGAGATTGCCGCCGACGGTGGTGAAGCGGCCCGGCTGGACGATGTTGGTGAGAATGTCGGCGCGCACTTGCGCGCCCCAATCGCGAAGTTCGCGAAGGCTGCGGGGTGACACATAGGCGGCGATGACTGCGACCAATAGCGAGACGACGGCCGCGGCGGCAAGAAACGGCCGAAGCAATCGCCAGGGCGACACTCCGGCCGCGTTCATCTCGGAATCCGAACTGAGCTTATTGAGGACGTGCGCCGCCGCGATGACCAGTGCGATGGGCGCAATCATCATCACCAAAAGCGGCACGATCATTCCGGTGATGCCGACGAAAACCAGTAGCGTCTGCCGCTGGCTCGTGATCAGGTCGAAATCGCGCATCGCCTGGGTGAACCAGATCACGACTGTCAGACTGACCAGGGTGATCAGGAACGCGCCCATGGTGGCGCGAAACATGTACCGGCCAATAGACCCCATTGGACTGAACATCCCCCCTGCCGACCCGATGCCGTCGCGGTGTTTGCGACGGCGCAGCAGGTCCCGGCAGCCGATCTCCCCAGAAGGCAGGTATTTTCATGCGTTCACAAAATGGCCCCGCCAAGGCAAAGCTATTGAACATGCACACTAAAGCGTTAATACGGCCGTTTGATAAATCGACCGGCGACAAGGCCCCATCTTGGACGCATTGTCCGCTTGGCCCGCCCGGCGAGTCCGGTCCATAAATCCATTCGAAACCGCACAATCCTGCCCTTTGCCCGCTCTTGGCGGAGGGATGCAAGAATTCATCAAGGATTTGGACATGGCTGCCGCCCTGAAGTTCGTTTTCAACTCATTCGCAAGCCGGCGCGACGTTCTTATTCTGTTCTGTGCCGAGAATTTGAAATTTGGCCCCGCGAGCCGGCGCATTGTTTCGCGCATGGGAGACGGTTTTCGTCGCGCCGCGGCCGCCGACCGTTTCACCGGGAAAAACGGGTCAAGCCTGGACCTGATTGCGCCTGCCGGCCTCGACGTGCCGCGACTGGTGGTCATCGGCACCGGTAAGCCTGGGGCCTCGTCCTCTCGCAATCTGGCCAAATTGGGCGGCATCGCGATGGGAAAACTGAGCAAAATCGCGACGGCCGCGACGATCTTCGCCGAACTGGGGTCGGGGGCGCTTAAGGCCGACCAGGTTGCCGATCTGGCGCTCGGGGCGCGGCTCCGCGGCTATTCATTCGACCTCTATAAGACCAAGCGCAAAGAGGATGAAGAGCAGGAGCCGAAAAGGATTGAACTGAACTTCGCCTGTTCGAATCCGGCATCGGCGGAGAAGGCCTGGGCACGCCGCGCGGCAATCGCTGACGGCGTCGTTTTCGCCCGCGATCTCGTCAATGAACCTGGCAACGTGCTCTACCCCGGCGAATTCGCTCGCCGCACATCTGGTTTGACCAAGTTGGGGGTGGGTGTCGAAGTGTTCGACGTTGCCGCGATGCGCAAGCTTGGCATGGGCGCGCTACTTGGAGTCGGGCAGGGTTCCGCGCACGAAGCAAAGCTTGTCGTCATGCGCTGGAACGGCGGCAAGCGCGGCGCCGATCCCGTCGCATTTATTGGTAAGGGGGTCTGTTTCGATAGCGGCGGTCTTTCGATCAAGCCAGCGCAAAATATGGAGGACATGAAGGGCGACATGGCAGGAGCTGCCTGTGTCGTCGGCCTCATCCATGCGCTGGCGGCGCGCAAAGCGAAGGTCAACGCGGTCGGCGCCATCGGTCTTGTCGAAAACATGCCCGACGGAAAAGCCCAGCGGCCGGGCGATATCGTCAAAACCATGTCAGGACAGACCATCGAAGTCATCAACACCGATGCTGAGGGCCGTCTCGTCCTGGCCGATGTGCTTTATTACGTGAACAAGCGATTTAAACCAAAATTCATGATCAATCTCGCAACGCTCACGGGAGCGATCATCGTTGCCCTCGGACAGGAATACGCCGGCCTGTTCTGCAATGACGACAAGCTCGCCGAGCGGCTGATAGAAGCGGGGGAGGCGACCGGCGAACGGGTATGGCGGATGCCGCTCGGCCCAGAATACGACAAGATGATCGATTCAAAATTCGCCGATATGAAAAATACCGGCGGGCGCTCGGGCGGCGCGATTACGGCTGCTCAGCTCTTGCAGCGCTTCGTCGATAAGACGCCGTGGGCTCATCTCGACATTGCCGGGACCGCGATGGGCTCGCCGCAAAGCGACATCAATCGCAGCTGGGGCTCGGGTTGGGGCGTGCGGCTGCTTGAGCGCCTCGTCGAAGATCACTACGAGCGCTGAGCGGAGGCGCGATGACCGAAATTCTATTTTACCATCTCAAGGGCCAGACCTTGGAACAGGTGCTACCGCCGCTTTTGCAGAAATCGCTCGAGCGCGGCTGGCGCGTGGTCGTTCAAGTGTCCTCTGACGAGCGCGTGGAAGCGCTCGATGCGCATTTGTGGATCTGGCGCGACGACGCTTTCCTGCCGCACGGCACCTCTCGCGATCCGGAAGCGACCGAACAGCCGATCGTGCTGACGGCTAGTGCCGAAAATCCGAATGGCGCGGCGGTGCGTTTTCTGGTCGATGGCGCGAATCTGACAGCGGATTCGGGCAATTATCAGCGTATCGTGCTGCTGTTCGATGGCGATGATCCGGAAGCCGTTGAAATGGCTCGCTTGCGGTGGAGTGAGGCCAAGACAAGTGGCGCCGAGGTTACCTATTGGAAGGCCGATGAGAACGGCCGCTGGCAGCGCCAAATGGGAGCATGAGAGGCCGCTTTCATTTTGGGCAAGCCGCTTGTTATATACTACTGAAAAAACAATATTTTTTCTTATCCGGAACGGGCCGATTCTAGCACTTTAAACGCAATTTGCCGCGATTATATTTCTTTGCTCCACGCTATTTTGGGGTGCTATAGTTGTTCCATGAATAAGAGTTCAGTGAAAACCAAGCGTCCCGCCAAAGCCGCCTCCAAATCCACCCGAAAAGCTGCACCTCGCAAGGGTGCCGCACGCGCTGCTGCGGCCCAAGCGGCTACCGCTTCGCGGCTTTCGGCGCGGAAATCGCAGCCGATCAGCGCGCTGCGGCCGCCTTCGGCGAGGAAAATCACGGTTGCGGAGGCCACCACGATCACAGTCGCGCAGGTCACCGCGCTAGGGTCCTCACCGCAGACGCACAAATTCCACGTCGGTCAAACCGTATTTTATACCTCAAGCCCGATCAGTCGCCCCGGTGCGAGTGGCAGCTACAAGGTTGTGAGGCTGCTGCCATCGGACGGCGATGACTATCAGTATCGCATCAAGAATCCGGGCGAGGCCTTTGAGCGCGTGGCCAAAGAGAGTCAGCTGGAGCTCGAGCTCGAGCACTAGTCGCGCAAGGGCGACTGGCGCGCACCGCAGCACTGCGCCATACTCGCTTATCTGGGGGAAGCGACATCGTCCCGCATAGGCTTTTCGATGCTCGGCATTGATCCGGATGTCGGACACTTGCGCTTTTGGGTCGCGTCGGGAGCGGCAGCTCTGCTCGTGCTGGTTTGCGCGCTGGCGCTCGATTGGACACGCTCAAGAATCATAGCGCGGTTCGCGGTGGTCGGGCTTGGCGCCGCCTTTGGCGCGATATTGGCGTGGGCATTCCTCGCCGGCGCCACGGTACGCGACCTCAGCGTCGAACGCCGAAATCTCGAAATGCGCGCCGTGCAGCTGACCTTGCAGGTGCTTGCGCCCGGCTCGCCGCTTGCCTGCCTCGATGCTACCGGCGGCGAAAACGTCGAAGCGGCGTGCGAAAGAGCGCTGTTCGCTGCCCCGGCAACGGTGGCGGCTGCCTCGTCCTACACCGCGGCGCGATTAATGCTGCTTTCAGACATCGCCGCACACATCAAGGCCGGCGGCAATGTGGATTCGATCTTGCCCTCGCTGCGCCGCGCGCTTGAGGCAGATCGATTCGGTTTCGTCGCCCATGCGCTCGCAATACGCGACAGCTGCACGAGCAGCCGTTGTGACGCTCTGGCACTGCTGCGCGATCCGGAGCGGGTGCGAGCCAATTTGAGCGCGCGAACCTTCGATCGGTACCTCGAGCATTATTTGCCATTGTGGGGGCAGCCCGAGACTCCGGTCGCGGAGGCGGCGCCATCCTCGACGGCTACGCTTGCCGCCAGCCAGCCGCCGCCAGGCCAGGCCCAGAAAAAAGTTATCCTCGATGCGGATTTTCCAAGCGCCGCGTCAATTCCCGCCGTCAGCATCATGAATCCCGAGCCGAAGCTCGCGCCGGCGAATGGGGCCGGTGACGCGCGCGCGGCGTCGTCGGCGCGCCGGTCTTCACGCAAAGCCGGCAATTCGCCGCCGCCGTCGGCGGCCACAACGCCATCGGCGGCGACTTTGGTCCCGCCGGTCGAACCCGTCTGGGCGCCCGGCACCGCCCCAATTCCGGCGCCGCAACCCGTGGCGCCACCACAATCCTCACCGCCGCCGC
>DATAYT010000281.1:0-5533 GCA_036272395.1 Xanthobacteraceae bacterium | reverse complement strand
CGATGGCGATGCGCCGCTTGTTCTTGTAGTCGCGGCCGAAGCGGACCGTGCCGGAGATTTCCGCAATCACCGCGGACTCCTTCGGCCGGCGCGCCTCGAACAATTCGGCGACACGGGGCAGACCGCCGGTGATGTCGCGCGTCTTGGCGCTTTCGGTCGGGATGCGGGCGATGACGTCACCGGCCTTCACATGCGCGCCCGGATCGACCGAGATGATCGCGTCGACCGCGAGCATGTAACGGGCCTCGCCGCCACGGCTCAGCTTGAGGATCTTGCCGTCCTTGTCCTTGATCACAAGAGCCGGGCGCAGATCCTGCTGGCCGCGGGCCGAACCCGAGCGCCAATCGATGACGACGCGCTTGGCGATGCCGGTGGATTCGTCGAGCGTCTCGGTCAACGACTGACCTTCGACCAGGTCTTCGAAGCCGACAGTGCCCTCGACCTCGGTCAGAATCGGCCGGGTATAAGGATCCCACTCGGCAATGCGCTGCCCGCGCGTGATGTGATCGCCGTCGGACACCTTGAGCCGCGCGCCGTAAGGAATGCGGTGCACGGCGCGTTCGGTCCCGTCGGGATCGAGCACAGCCACGATCAGATTGCGGTTCATCGCGATCAGATCGCCGTCCGAATTGCGGGCGACGTTCAGATTCTTGATCTTGATCGTTCCTTCGAAGTTCGATTCGACGAACGATTGCTCCGAAATCTGCGCGGCGCCGCCGATATGGAACGTGCGCATGGTGAGCTGCGTGCCCGGCTCGCCGATCGACTGAGCGGCGATCACGCCGACCGCCTCGCCCATATTGACGGGCGTGCCGCGGGCGAGATCGCGCCCGTAGCACTTGGCGCAGACGCCGTTCACCGTATCGCAGGTGAGAACCGAGCGAATGCGCACCTCTTGCACGCCGGCGGTGACCAGGCGCTCGACCTGCGGCTCCTCAAGAAGCGTCGCGTTCGGCACCAGGACTTCGTTGCTCGTCGGGTCGCGCACGTCTTCGGCCGTGGTGCGGCCGAGGATGCGGCTCGCCAGCGAGGCGACGACCTGTCCGGCATCGATGATGGCGCGCACCTTGATGCCGCGCGTGGTGCCGCAGTCCTCATCGGTGATGATGCAGTCCTGTGCGACGTCGACCAGGCGGCGCGTCAGATAGCCGGAGTTCGCGGTCTTGAGCGCGGTGTCGGCGAGACCCTTGCGGGCGCCGTGGGTCGAGTTGAAGTACTCGAGCACCGACAGCCCTTCCTTGAAGTTGGAGATAATCGGGCTCTCGATGATCTCGCCGGACGGCTTGGCCATCAGACCGCGCATGCCGGCAAGCTGGCGCATCTGCGCCGGCGAGCCGCGGGCGCCGGAATGGGCCATCATGAAGATCGAATTGACCTGCGCCTCGGCGTCTTTCTCCGGCGCGGGCTTCGCGGCGGAGATTTCCTTCATCATCGCTTCGGCAATTTCCTCGGTGCACTTCGACCAGGCATCGACGACCTTGTTGTACTTCTCGCCCTGGGTGATCAGGCCGTCATTGTACTGCTGCTCGAATTCCTTGACGGCTTCGCGCGTCTTCTCGACGATTGTCCGCTTGGAGCCGGGCACCACCATGTCGTCCTTGCCGAACGAGATGCCGGCCTTGAACGCATGATGGAAGCCGAGCGCCATGACGCGGTCGCAGAAGATCACCGTCTCTTTCTGTCCGCAGTGGCGGTAGACGGTGTCGATCATGCTGGAGATTTCGCGCTTGGTCATCAGCTTGTTGACCAGATCGAAACTCACTTTCGCATGCTTGGGCAGCACCTCGCCCAAAAGCGCGCGGCCGGGCGTGGTCTCGCAGGTCTTGCGCACGGCGTTGCCGGCGTCGTCGACGCCTTCCCAGATGTACTTGATCTTGCTGTGCAGCCCGACCGTCTTTTCCTGCAGTGCGTGCTCGACTTCGCTGATATTGCGATAATAGCCCTGCACGATGTTTTGCTTTTTCGGATCGCGCTTGAGCTGCTCGGAGGAATAGAGCTCGAGCTTGTACTGGCCCGGGCCGTTCTCGATCATCAGCGACAGATAATAGAGGCCGAGCACGATATCCTGCGACGGCACGATGATCGGCGAGCCGTTGGCTGGATGCAGGATGTTGTTGGTCGACATCATCAAGACGCGCGCTTCGAGCTGCGCCTCGAGCGACAGCGGCACGTGCACCGCCATCTGGTCGCCGTCGAAGTCGGCGTTGAACGCCGCGCAAACCAGCGGGTGAAGCTGGATCGCCTTGCCTTCGATTAGGACCGGCTCGAACGCCTGGATGCCGAGGCGATGCAGCGTCGGCGCGCGGTTGAGCAGCACCGGATGCTCGCGGATGACCTCGTCGAGAATGTCCCAAACCTCGGGCTTCTCCTTTTCAACGAGCTTCTTGGCCTGCTTGACGGTCGTCGACAGACCCTTGGCGTCGAGCCGCGAATAGATGAACGGCTTGAACAGTTCGAGCGCCATCTTCTTCGGCAGCCCGCACTGATGCAGCTTGAGCTCGGGGCCGACCACGATCACCGAACGGCCTGAATAGTCGACGCGCTTGCCAAGCAGGTTCTGCCGGAACCGGCCCTGTTTGCCTTTGAGCATGTCGGCGAGCGACTTGAGCGGCCGCTTGTTGGCGCCGGTGATGACGCGGCCGCGGCGGCCGTTGTCGAACAGCGCGTCCACAGCCTCCTGCAACATTCGCTTCTCGTTGCGAATGATGATGTCAGGCGCGCGCAGCTCGATCAGCCGCTTCAAGCGGTTGTTGCGGTTGATGACGCGGCGATAAAGGTCGTTGAGGTCGGACGTGGCGAAGCGGCCGCCGTCGAGCGGCACCAAGGGCCGCAGGTCGGGCGGAATCACCGGTACATGGGTGAGTATCATCCATTCCGGCTTGTTGTGAGACTGGGTGAAGGCCTCGATCAGCTTGAGCCGCTTGGCGAGCTTCTTCGGCTTCAGCTCGGAAGTCGATACGGCGATTTCCTTGCGCAGGTCCGCCGCCATCTTTGCCAGATCGAGCGCTTTAAGCATTTCGCGGATCGCTTCCGCGCCGATCATCGCCGTGAAGCTGTCGCCGCCAAATTGATCCTGCGCCTTGAGGTATTCCTCCTCGGACAGAAGCTGGCGGTCCTTCAGCGGAGTGAGGCCCGGCTCGAGCACGACGTAGTACTCGAAATAAAGGATGCGCTCGAGATCCTTGAGCGTCATGTCGAGCAGAAGGCCGATCCGGCTCGGCAGCGATTTTAAGAACCAGATATGCGCGACCGGCGCGGCGAGCTCGATGTGGCCCATGCGCTCACGGCGCACCCGCGACAGCGTCACCTCGACCGAGCACTTTTCGCAGATGATGCCCTTGTACTTCATCCGCTTGTACTTGCCGCACAAGCACTCGTAATCCTTGATCGGCCCGAAGATGCGCGCGCAGAACAAACCGTCGCGCTCCGGCTTGAAGGTGCGATAGTTGATTGTCTCGGGCTTTTTGATCTCGCCGTAAGACCAGGACTGAATCTTTTCCGGGCTCGCGATCGAAATCCGAATCTGGTCGAAGACCTGAGCCGGCACTTGCGGGCTGAAAAGATTCATAATCTCTTGGTTCATTGTGTTCTCCGTTTGGAGTTTCCGGATGACGAACGACGGACGACCGCCATCAGATTAAATCTGCGCCGTCGCACTATGTCGTCCGTCTCCGTCACCTGTCGTCCGTTATCTCTGCTATTCCGCCGCCTCGGCAACCTCGCCGCCGCCGCGCTGCTGCTTGGAATTGTGCAGGTCGACATTGAGGCCGAGCGAGCGCATTTCCTTCACCAGCACGTTGAACGATTCCGGAATGCCGGACTCGAACGCGTCGTCGCCGCGCACGATCGACTCGTAGACCTTGGTGCGACCGGCGACGTCGTCGGACTTCACAGTCAGCATTTCCTGCAGCGTATAGGCCGCGCCGTAAGCTTCGAGCGCCCACACTTCCATTTCGCCGAAACGCTGGCCGCCGAATTGCGCCTTGCCGCCCAGCGGCTGCTGGGTAACGAGGCTGTACGGGCCGATCGAACGCGCGTGGATCTTGTCGTCGACGAGGTGGTGCAGCTTCATCATATAGATGTAGCCGACCGTGACCTTGCGATCGAAGTTATCCCCGGTGCGCCCGTCAAACAGCGTCACCTGGCCCGAATGATCGAGCCCGGCGAGATCGAGCATGTGCTCGATATCGGCTTCCTTGGCGCCGTCGAACACCGGCGTCGCGATCGCCACGCCGTGGCGAAGATTGTTGCCGAGCTCCATCAACCCTTTTTCGTCGAGAGATTTGATGGTCTCGTCGTCGCCATAGACCCTCTTGAGCAGCTCCTTGAGCGGCTTGGAATCCTTCTTGCCATTATGAAGATCGACCGCGTGACCGATCTTCAATCCCAAGCCGGCGCAAGCCCAGCCCAAATGCGTTTCGAGAATCTGGCCGACATTCATGCGGCTCGGCACGCCGAGCGGATTGAGCACGATGTCGACCGGCGTGCCATCGGCGAGGAACGGCATGTCCTCGAGCGGCACGATCTTCGACACCACGCCCTTGTTGCCGTGGCGGCCGGCCATCTTGTCGCCGGGCTGGATCTTGCGCTTAACGGCGACGAAGACTTTCACCATCTTCATGACGCCGGGCGGCAGTTCGTCGCCGCGCTGCAATTTTTCGACCTTGTCGAGGAAGCGCTGTTCCAGCCGCTTCTTCGATTCGTCGTATTGCTTGCGGATGGCTTCGATCTCCGCCATCACCTTGTCGTTCGGTGAAGCGAACAGCCACCACTGCGAGCGCGGATACTCTTCCAGCACCGCGCGCGTGACTTTGGTGTCCTTCTTGAAGCCCTTCGGTCCGGCAATTCCCTGCCGTCCCTCGAGGAGCTCGGCGAGGCGGCCGTAGACGTTGCGATCGAGGATCGCCTGCTCGTCGTCGCGGTCCTTGGCGAGCCGCTCGATCTCTTCACGCTCGATGGCGAGCGCACGCTCGTCCTTTTCGACGCCGTGGCGGTTGAACACGCGCACTTCGACGACCGTGCCCTGCACGCCCGGCGGCACGCGAAGCGAAGTGTCGCGCACGTCGGAAGCTTTTTCGCCGAAGATCGCGCGCAGGAGTTTCTCCTCCGGCGTCATCGGGCTTTCGCCCTTGGGCGTGATCTTGCCGACCAGGATGTCGCCGGCGCGCACCTCGGCGCCGATATAGACGATGCCGGCTTCGTCGAGGTTCTTGAGCGTTTCTTCCGAGACGTTCGGAATATCGCGGGTGATTTCCTCCGGCCCGAGCTTGGTGTCGCGCGCCATCACCTCGAATTCCTCGATGTGGATCGAGGTGAAGACGTCGTCCTTGACGATGCGCTCGGAGAGAAGGATCGAATCCTCGAAGTTGTAGCCGTTCCACGGCATGAACGCGACCAGCGCGTTGCGGCCGAGCGCAAGCTCGCCGAGATCGGTCGACGGACCGTCGGCGATAATGTCGCCGCGCCGGACCTGATCGCCCACTTTCACCAGCGGCCGCTGGTTGATGCAGGTGTTCTGGTTCGAGCGCTGGAA
>DATAYT010000280.1:0-11899 GCA_036272395.1 Xanthobacteraceae bacterium | reverse complement strand
CGCGTTGCGCGCGATGTTGTGGCCGGTCGCCCCTTCCGGCAAGCCGCAGCCGAGAACGACATCTTCGACTTCGGCAGCGTCGATGCCGGCGCGCTGGATAACATTGCGCAAGACATGCGCGGCCATTGGAATGCCGTGGGTCTGGTTGAGGGCGCCGCGGCCGGCTTTGGCGATGCCGGTTCGGCAATAGGCGACAACAGCGACGTCTTTCATGGGATGGCCCTCTCAGTAGCTACCGCGTCGGTACCTCATGAGGTTAGCCCACGCCGCGATTCCTCGACATCCTCAGCATACGTCGATCATGCGGGCGAAGCGGCGGTGCAGAATAATGCTGATTATTTCAACGCGGTTCCCGGACGCGGTGCAGCGCGCAAAAGCGCGTCTACGCGCGTGAACGCGCGATTGCTGGTGCATATCCCGGTTCGGCAGCGCACCACTTCGTGCTGCGCCGCGCCCGGGACATGCAGTCAATGGCATCAATCCAGCGGCTCGACCTTCACCAAGGCGTGGGCATGGTTCGAACCGACCCAGAACGACACCGGCGTCGTCGAATTATCCACGTACAGCGTCCGCATATTGGTTTCCGACGGCATCAGATATTGCTCTGTTGCGCCGGTCTTCGGATCCATGCGGACGACCCGGTCGGTCGACATGGTCGAAGCCCAGATGGCGCCGTTCTTGTCGAAGTTGGCCCGATACGGGAACGTGTAGGGCGGCAGCGGATATTCGGTGAATTTCTCGGCCTTGGTGTCGAATACCGCGACCTTGTTGCCGCGATATTCGGTCACCACGATGCGGTCCTGATCGTCGATCTCCATGCGCCGCGCACGGGCATGCGCCGTCGGCAACGGGAACCACTTCACCGCATGGGTCTTCGCATCGATGGTGCCGAGATAGCCTTCCGAGAATTCGGCCATCCAAAGATTGTTTTTGGAGTCCGATATCACCTGATACATGCTGTAGTGGTGGCCGGCCGGCAATTCGCTCGTCGGATGGAATTTTTCCCAGGTGTTGCTGGCAATATCGAACCGGAAAATATCCTGGGTGCCGACGCTTTTGGTCCACACCTTGCCGTCGACGTCATGGCGCAGTCCGACGAAGTTTAATTGCACCCGGTTGTCGTTCCACTGCGCAGCCAGCGGATAGAACTTGGTCTCGCCGGTCTTCGGATCAAGCGTGCCGAGGGCGCCCTGGTACATGGTGTCGAACCAGAGCTTTCCATTGTGGTCGAATTCGAGCGAGAGATTTCCTTCGGGCGCGTCTGGTTTGAATTTCTTGGTCGGATATTCGGTGAGCTTAAGCGTCTTTGGATCGAACTTCGAGATGAAGAGCTCGCCGAAATCCGAGTACCAGACGTTGCCGTCCTTATCGCGCACGACATCGTGCGGCTCGGTGGTCGGTCGCACCACGTCATATTCGGTAACGATCACATGCGTCGAGCGCCCGGTCGGACGCGGCAACGTCTTAAGTGCGTATTGCCAATGGTCGGTCGCGCTCAGATTGATGCTCGCAAGATATTCGGCCATCCTGCGGTAATCTTCCGGCCTGCCGGCGCGATCCGGGTCGAGCATCGGCTGCGGCTTGATCGGTTGGCTCACCGCGCCATAGCCTTTCATCCGGCTGATCACCTGCATCCATTCATTGACGTCATGGGTGGAGCGAACGATGCGCTCGAGCGTGTGGCAGCCCACGCAGTCGAGCAGCATGGCTTTTTGCTCTTCGCTGCCCGGAATGCTCATCATCCATTCGGCATTGCTGAGCTGGCTCGCGAGATCGCGCATTTTATCGAGCTTGAGATCGAGGTTGCCGGTCCGCTCGGCAATGACGTTGGCGGCCGCCGGCGCCGGCAGATCGTAACCGACCGCGCGAATAGCGACAGCGTAGTGACCCGGTTCCAACCGGTTTTCCGGAAAAGCGTAGTGGCCCTTGGCATCGGTCGTCACGCTGGTCGATACGATCGATCCGTCCTTGCGCGCCGTTACGACGACGCCTTCCATCGCGCCTTCGGCATCGGAGGTGACCTGACCGGTCAGCGCCGCGGGTGTGCGCTCGTCCGCACGCACGCCAGGTGAGACAAGCGACAAGCCCGCGGTCAGCGCGGTCGTCATGCACAGGATGGATAAGGATTTCATCGAAGGCTCCCTAGACGAAGATTTATCTTTTTATCGGCGGCACGCGTCATGCCGCCGCTTGGCGACGATTTGCCAGGACCTAAGCCGAGACCGAACCCGGGACCATAATTATCCTGTGCTGGTTCGAAGTCGCCGACAAGCCGGCCAGACGCATACGAGCGATGCCGTCGCGCCGATCAAGGTTGCACTGCAACCTTGGCCATCGCTCGGAACTCACCTCGTTTAATCCGCAAGTGCTGGACTGGGTTCGACGCTTACAGCACGATATCGCTGCGGGTCGGCGCACCGCGCCGCCCGTTGAATCAAGGGCGAGTGCCGCCGCGCCGCTCACCGAGGAGGAAAGCATGAGCCAAAGGAGACGCCGGCACGGCGTGCAGGGGCTCGATTTTGTCGCCGGAAACGGCCTGATCAGCCGCCGGGCCTTGCTTGGCGGCGGCATGACCATCGCCGGCGGCTTGGCGGTGGCTGGAGCGGCAACCGGCGCCGCCGCCGAGCCGCTCGCCGATGCGCCCTGGAGTCTGGCGGTCGGGGACACCCTGCCGACGATACAGATGCCGTCGCCATTTGAGAAAGACGTAACGCGGGCGCTGACCAATCCCAACGGCGAATTCCGCACCTCGCATGCGCGCACGCCGCATCAGCGGCTCGGCGGCACCGTCACGCCGAACGGCCTGCACTTTTCGATCAATCATGGCGGCATTCCCAACATCGATCCGGCCGCGCACAAGCTTGTCATCCATGGCATGGTGCGGCAGCCGCTTGAGTTCACGCTGGAGTCGTTGTCGCGCTATCCGCTGGTGACGCGCATGGCGTTTGTCGAATGCGCCGGCAATTCGGCGCCGATGTTCGCCAAGGAGCCGCTGCAGACCACGGTGCAAATGCTCCATGGTCTCGTTTCCAACGCGGAGTGGACCGGCGTGCCGCTATCGGTGCTGCTCGACGAAGCCGGCGTCGATCCGGCGGCAAAATGGCTCATAGCCGAGGGCGCCGATGCCCAATTCCTGGATCGCAGCGTGCCGGTCAAGAAAGCTTTCGATGACGCGCTGATCGCCATTTATCAGAACGGCGAGCACCTGATGCCCGGTAACGGCTATCCGATGCGCCTGTTGCTGCCCGGTTATCAGGGCAACATGAACGTCAAGTACCTGCGCCGCATCAAAGTCATCAACCAGCCGGCCTACAGCTACTTCGAAACCAAAAACTATTCGCAAATCCTGCCGGGCGGAAAGACCTGGCGGTTTCACTTCCTCATGGAAGTGAAAAGCTTCATCACCCATCCGTCCTTCGGGCAGAGCATCACACAGCCCGGCCTCTATGCCATTTCGGGTCTGGCCTATTCCGGCACCGGCCGTATTACCAAAGTCATGGTCTCCGCCGACGGCGGCAAGAGCTGGGGCGAAGCGGCCCTGCAAGGCCCGATTCACGACAAGGCATTCACGCGGTTTGTCATGCCGTGGCGTTGGGATGGCCAACCGGCAATCCTGCAAAGTCGCGCCTATGACGACGGCGGCAACGTGCAGCCACTGCGGACCGAATTCGTGGCCATGCGCGGCGAGGCAAGCAGGCCGGTCACGACCCCGCTCGCTTTCCCCAATCAGCACTTCAACAGCATCACGAGCTGGGCGGTCGACAGCACGGGAGCGATCAAACATGTCTATGCCTAGGATCCTCGCTGCGTCCGTTCTCGCCTTTGCGCTCGCCGCCAGGGTGGCCTCCGCGCAGGATGCGGGTCTCGGCAAACCGCTGACCGAGAGCGACATCAAGCAATGGGATATCGCGGTTCTGCCGGACGGCACCAATCTGCCGCCAGGCAGCGGCACGCCGGCGCAGGGCGCCAAGATTTTTGCGGAGAAGTGCTCGGCCTGCCACGGCGACGCCGCCAAAGGCGGCATCGCGCCCTATTGGCCGGCGCTGATCGGCGGGCAGCCGCTGACCAATGGCATCGATACAGTGAAGACGATCGCCAATTACTATGCCTACGCGACCACCATCTTCGACTATGTCCGCCGCGCCATGCCATACAACATGCCGCGCTCGCTCAACGACGGGGAGGTCTATGCGCTTACCGCCTATCTTCTTGCGCTCAATAAGCTGATTGGCGACGGCGATGTGATGGATGCGAAGACGCTGCCGCAGGTGAAGATGCCGAACCGCGACAACTTCATCATGCCCTATCCGGATCGGCTGTAGGGTCTGCTCTTTCCTCTCCCCAGCGTGCGGGGAGAGCTCAGGTTTTGTAGTCGGGTTCGGTGCGATCGAGGATGCGTTTCAAGGCATTGAAGTGCCGCTGCGCCGGACTTGGGCCATCGTAGAACTGGGCCCCGCCGAGTTGGCCCCTGGTCTTCTCGACCACCTCGGCCGGCAGCTCTTTGAGCGGCTGGCCCGTCCACATGGCGTAGATTTGAACCTGCGCCGCGCGCTCAAGGTAATAGAGCCGGTCATAGGCCTCGGCGACAGTGTTACCCACCGTGGTGACGCCGTGATTGGCCATGAACAGCACCGTCTTATTGCCGATGATCTTGGCGAGGCGCTCGCCTTCGGCAGGGTCGAATGCCGGGCCGGTATAGTGGTCGTCATAGGCGATCGCATCCATCAGGCCGACCTCGGTCTGGCCGATCTCCTTGATCCGCGGATCTTTCAGCCGAGTGAGCGCGCTGGCATAGGGCATATGCGTGTGAAATACCGCCGCGGCGTGCGGCAACGCTTTGTGAATCGGTGCGTGGATGCAGTAGCAAGAACGTTCGACGTCGCCGGTGCCGCGCCTGACTTTGCCGTCGTCGATCCCGACCTCCATGAACGACGAGGCCGTGACCTCGGACCAATGCGTGCCGAACGGAATCTGATAATACCGATCGCTGCGGCCCGGCACGGTCAGCGTCAGGTGATTGAAAATCCCCTCGCTGAAGTCATGCATGAATGCGAGCCGGTGCGCGGCCGCGAGATCGATGCGCGCCTGCCATTCTTCGGCGCTGCATTGCAAATTGTTCGGCGAAACCCTGATCTGCATTGATGTTTCCTCCGCCAGCCGTTCCATCATAAACCCTCGTGATGTCAGCTTATAGCGCCGATCGGACATGGCGCGTCTGCGGCTTAAGCGGGTTTCGGCTTGCAAGGACAATGCTTTGGCGTGGTCGTTGCCAAAACGCTTGCCTCGGTGGGGGCGTAAACTATCCTTTGCCCCAGGAATAAGACCCGCGATACCGGGATGGAAATCCAGTCAGGGGGGACGCTTATGACTTCGATAGCCGCTTACGGCACGCTTTCCGCGGCCGATCACACGCGCCAGCTGCGCAAGGCCGTGATCGCAGCCACGGTCGGCACGACGATCGAATGGTACGACTTCTTCCTTTATGGAACCGCGGCCGGATTGGTTTTCGGCAAGCTTTATTTCCCGAATTCCGATCCAACCACCGCCACGCTGTTGGCGTTCAGTACCTATTTCGTCGGTTTCGCCGCACGCCCGATCGGCGCTGCGATCTTCGGCCATTACGGCGACCGCATCGGCCGCAAGGCAACGTTGATCGCCACCCTCATGCTCATGGGCATTGCGACTTTCCTGATCGCATTCGTGCCCACCTACGCCTCGATTGGAATTTGGGGCGGCGTGATTCTGACCGTCCTGCGTGCCATCCAAGGCATCGGCGTCGGCGGCGAATGGGGCGGCTCGGTGCTGCTGTCGATGGAATGGACGCGCGCCGGCCAGCACAATCGCGGCTTCCTCGCCTCCTGGCCGCAATGGGGCGTGCCCGCGGGCCTGTTTCTTTCAACCGTGGTTATGCTCGGCGCCACCGCCTGGTCGGGCGACCAGTTCCTGACCTGGGGCTGGCGCGTGCCGTTCGTACTGAGCATCGTCCTGATCGCGATCGGTCTGTGGATCCGGCTTGGCATCCTCGAGACGCCGGTATTCCAGAAGCTCCTCAACGAGAACAAAGTTGAGCGCGCACCCATCGTCGAGGTTCTCAAGAAGCAGCCAAAGGAAGTCTGCCTCTCCGCGCTGTTGCGCATGGGCCAGCAGTCGCCGTTCTATATCTTCACCGCCTTCGTCTTTGCCTATGGCGTCGGCACGCTGCACATGTCGCGGGATTTCATCCTGTCCGCGGTGATGGTTGCCTCGGTTGTTTCGTTCGTGTCGGTCCCGCTCTTCGGGCACGTGTCCGACCTCATCGGCCGCAAGAAGATGTACCTGATCGGCGTGGTCGCCTGCGGGCTTTTTGCCTTCCTCTATTTCGGAATGCTGGATACCGGTATTCCGTGGGTGATCTTTCTCGCCATCGTGGTGTCACTTGTCCCGCACGACATGATGTATGGCCCGCAGGCCGCGCTAATCGCGGAGGCGTTCACGCCGCGGCTCAGATATAGCGGCTCCTCGCTCGGCTATCAGTTCGCCTCGGTGATTGCCGGCGGCCCGGCGCCGCTGATCGCGACCGCGCTGTTTGCCAGCTACCACAGCAGCTTCGCTATCGCCGTCTATCTCGCGGTGTGCGCGGTGATCAGCTACGTTTCGACGGTATATATGCCGGACTACACCGGCAAGGATGTCGCCGCCGAATACGACGCCTGATTTTCGCGGCGCATTTGACGATAAAGCGGGCGGGCGCGCCGAAAAGCGGCCCGCCCATTTCTTTTCGCGACTTGAACGTTAGGCCGCTTGAGTAAACGACTGGCGGGCTCGCCGATCAATCCGATTGAATATTGGCGGTCTTGATCATCTTACCCCACAGCGCGAGCTGGGCCTTGATGAAGTCGCCCAGCTCCTCCGGCGTCGAGGAGAAGCCTTCGAACCCGACATTCTTGAATCTGGCCTGCACTTCTGGGCTGTCGATGATCGGCCGCAGCACGCCGTTGAGCTTCGTTATAATTTGCGGCGGCGTCCCGGCGGGCGCGACCACGCCAGCCCAGGTGTCAAGGTTAAAGCCCTTGATCCCCGCCTCATCCAGGGTGGGCAGGTCCGGGAAGAGTTTACTGCGCTTAATGCGCGACACCGCGATTGGCCGCAGCGTCCCGGCGCCGACATGCGCCATCGCGGTCGTGAAATCGGCGAGCATCATCGATACGCGGCCGCCCATGATGTCTTCGAGCGCCGGCGGCGTGCTCTTATAGGGCACGTGCAGCATGCTGATGCCGGTGTCATGTTTGATAGTCTCGACCGCGACAACCCCGGCGGTGTTGCCGCTGGCAAAGGTCAACTTGCCGGGATTTGCCTTGGCGTAATCGATCATTTCCTGCACTGAGTGAATCGGCAGCTTTGGATCGACGACCAGCATCAAAGTGAAGCTGCCGACCCGCGTGATCGGCACGAAATCCTTCACCGGGTCATAATTGACGTCCTTGTGCAGATAGGGATCGGCGGACAGCGGCGAATTGGTCGCCATCATCAATGTATAGCCGTCGGCCGGCTGGTGATGAACGTAAAGCGCGGCAAGCGCGCCGTCCGCGCCAGGACGGTCCTCGACAATCACGGGCTGGCCAAGCGCGGGACCGAGTTTGTCGGCGATGATCCGGCACAGCGTGTCGCTGGCGCTGCCGGGACCGAAAACGGAGATCATTGTGATCGGGCGTGAAGGATAATTGTCGGCGGCGTGTAGCGCGGCACTGAAACAGGTGGCTGCCGCGGCGGCGAGAATGAGAAGCAGTTTTCTCATGACGCTGTTTCCTCCTCCCGGTGCGGTCGCCGGCATGATTTTTGATGGGTGTGCGGCCGCACTTCTAAATTTGAGAATAGCAGATTTTCGCTATGCCGGCCGGCGTCGTTGTCGCGGTTCGTTCGTTCGGTTTGCGCAATTTATCAGGGCAGGGCGATCATTCCGCTCCAGAATTGCCGCGAAGTTCCGACTTCGACGTCGTATTTCCGTGCGAGCGCGAGCGTGCCGTCCTCGGCGATGCGAAACACGGTCATTCCGGCAGGCACTGTCATTCCGTCGCTGCGCAACATCGGCATGATGCTGGCGGCGACAAGCAGGCGCCCGCTTGCATCGACGCCGAAGGTGCGCAACTGCACGCCGAGTCCGTCGATGTGCTGGATCGGTTTCGGCTCGCCGCTGTTTTGATCGAGCGCATAGACCACGAGATTGTCTTCGCCGCCCAAGGAAACTTCCCGGCCGCCCTCTCGCGCGGGCAAGGTCCGGTTGGTCAGGTAGACGAATTTGCCGTTGGCATGGACACGGATCGCTCCGGCGCCTTGGCTTGCCGGTGTCTTAGGATTGGACAAGGTCTCTTTGATGAAAATGGGCTCGCGGGATAGTCCGGTCGCCTTGTTCAGTTCATAGACGTAGAGCTTGTTCTGGCGCTCAATCGAGACGAAGACCCATGGCTTGGTCGGATGAAAGTCGAGATGCCGCGGACCGAAACCAAAGCCCTGGCCGGGGGCGATCGACGCCAAATTTCTCAGCCTTCCATTCTCGAATGTGAAAGTCTTGATTGCACCGGGATCTTCCGGCTTGCTCGCCGTGGAATTATTGCCCCGAGTGACCAGAGCGACCCAGCGGTTCGACGGTGTCGCCAGAATCTGATGTGCGTAGATGCCAGTGTCGAGGTCCGGTTGTTGGGCGACACGCCCGCCGATGGTGCCGTCGCTGCCGATGCGATGTACGGTCAGGCGGCTAGGATCGCTGTAAGCCGTCAGCAAATAACCGCCGCTCCGATCGAGGCTGGCATGGATCGGCCGCGAGGGCAGCGCCGCGGGCTCGCCGTGCGGTCGCAAGTCGCCGGTTGCCGGATCGATGGCGAGCGCATTGGCGAAATGCTTGTCGCCAGGAACACCGGGCCCGCCGTTACTGGAAACCACGTAAAGGTAGCGCCGGGACGGGTGCGGCCAGGCATATTGGATATTGGCCGGCAGCGTGACGGCGCCGCGTTCGCGCAATTGGGCGCCGTCAGGGTCAACGTCGAACATTTTCAGGAGCGGTCCGACGCTCGCGTAGTACATCGTTTTGGAATGGGTCATGACCATCATGTCTGCGCGGGTTTGCGCATAGTGCGATTGTTGGGCAGGTAAAAGATCAAATCTCGATCACCGCGTCCATGGTGACGCGGGCCGGCGCCAAAGTGCCAGCGAGCGCGGGAAGCAGTGTGCGATCGCAGAAGGCGGGAATGATGGTGCGCGGCCGGACGGTGCGCGCCAGCGCCAACGTGTCGGATAGCCGCGGATGGACATTCCAGCGCATCCGTTGCGCGCGCCCGCTTTGCGCCGAGCGCTCGGCCGGCGTGTTCGGATTGATGTAGCCGGTGAACAGAATCCCGACTTCAGGTGAGCGTTCGAATTTCGGCAATAGGTGCGCCGTCGCACCCGACGCGCCGTCGGCCGAGGCAGCGAGCATCACGCCGCGCGCGCCATCGATCGGCCGCGTCACTTCGGCGAGCCGACGAATCTCCTCGGCAAGTCCCTCGTGCAGCGAGATGCCGGCGCCGTCACCAAGCTGCCGCAGCGCCTTTTGCATCGCATCGTCGATGAAAATATCGCGAAAACCGTGCCGCATCAGTTCGAGTGCGATCTCGGGTCCGCGGCCATTGGCCGGCACCGGCAAGAGAAGAGGGCCCTCGCCGAGATGCGCGGCAAGCTCGTCCCAGCATGCCGCCACAGCGCGGTCGTAGTCGCCGTAGGAGCAGTCGATCAGTGCGGTGGCGGCCTCATGCGCCGGCGGGTCGTAGGCATAGAGCGCGGACTCCGCGCAATAGTCGCCGGTATAGAGAAGCCCATCGCCGATGCCGAAATGGAGCCAGACGCCGCCAGGGGCGTGGCCATCACGCCCTGTTTCGAGCGCAATGCCAAGCACCTCGGTCGTGCCGTGGATCGGCAGCGTGCGCGCCTTGATCTCGCCGGGCAAGCTCCCCGCTACGACCTCGGTGGCATAGACCGGCGGATTGCCGAGACTGGGAAGAAGCGATAGCCCGCCAATGTGGTCCTTATGGCCGTGGCTGAGGATAAGCGCGTCGGCCGGGGCCGCCAAAGCGATGTCTGGCAACAAGCCTGGCGGCGGACCTTCGCCAAGATCGAGCACCAAGCGTTTATTCTGCGCCTCGATGGCAAAGCAGGCGGGGCCCTTTTTGCCGACCCCAGAAATAAGCCGCAGCACTGGCCGATGCCTGTCCATGATCCTTGCTCATTCGTCTGGGCGCGTGCCTGCCAAGATTGACAAGCTTGCCCAGCCCACCTAATCAACCGCGAAAGCTTAGGAAATCACGCCATGAAAGTCCGCAATTCATTGAAATCGCTGCGCGGCCGCCATCGCGACAATCGCATCGTGCGGCGCAAGGGCCGCGTCTATGTGATCAACAAAACGCAGCGCCGGTTCAAAGCCCGCCAAGGCTAATGCCAAGACTAATAGGCCAAGGCTAATGGGCCAAGGCTAACCGACCAGGCCGAAAATTCCGCGTATAGATCACTGAACCGTCTGGTTGGACCGCGCGGCCTTACGTCATTTTCCCGCTTGCCGCGCGGCCGCGAGAGAATAGATTTATCGGCATGAGCCTACGATTCCCGGTTCTCGTCACTGTCGCCGTGCTGGCGATCCCGGCAGTTTCATCGGCTTTGGCGCAGACCCCGCGCGCCTGGCCGTCGCCCTCTACCGCGCCGCAGAGCGGACGCAGCGGCTCGACCTTCAGTCTCGATACGCTGTTCGGAGCGCTCAAGATTGCGCCCGACGAGGCGAGCGCCAAGGCCATCGAGGATCGCATCTGGGCGATCTGGATGTCGTCCGGCAGCGACACCTGCAATCTCCTGATGAGCCGGGTGAAGGATGCGACCGACGACAAGGATTACGATCTTGCGATCAAGCTTCTGGACGCGATCGTCACCATCAAGCCTGATTACGTCGAAGCCTGGAACCGGCGTGCGACGCTGCGTTACATCAAGCATGAATACGGCCCTGCGCTCGCCGATCTCCGCGAAGTGTTGGCGCGCGAGCCGCGCCATTTCGGCGCGCTCGCCGGGCTTGGACTGATCCTGCAAGACATCGGCGACGACAAGCATGCGCTGGAAGCCTACCAAGCGGCTCTGGCGATCGACCCGCATCTGCGCGACCTCAACGACACGGTCAAAACGTTGCGCGAGAAAGTCGAGGGGCGGGATATCTGAATATCTGATCAAGCCTTGCCTTCGCTCGCGGTCTTGCCGCGACCGCCGCCCCGCTCCGCCCTAAATCGCGCCACGCTTCCCCACCAAAGCCGGGTGACCCAATGAGCATCGACGACGACAGACGCATCATCCGCGAACTCGTGGAAAATTGGGCATTGTGGCGAGATGCACGGCTGTGGGATCGCTTCCGCACGGTCTGGCACGCCGACGGCCGCATGATGGCAACGTGGTTCCAGGGCAGCTTTGAGGAATTCATCAACGCCAATGACCAGGGCTGGGAGCGCGGCGTGCGCATCCTGCATTTTCTCGGCGGCAGCGCCATCGATGTTGCGGGCAGCCGCGCGATCGCACAAACAAAGATGACGATTTCGCAGCGTGCTCCGGTCGACGGCGTTGTTTGTGACGTCGTCTGCACCGGGCGGTTCTACGATTTCTTCGAGAATCGCGGCAGCCGGTGGGGGCTGGTGCTGCGCCGGCTGGTTTATGAGAAAGATCGTCTCGATCCGATCGATCCCTCGGCCAAGCTCGCGCTCGATCAGGATCTGCTCAAGCATTTTCCTGAAGGCTACCGGCATCTGGCTTATTTGCAGACCAAGATCGGCTACAAGGTGAAAACCGACATGGCCGGCCTCGAAGGGCCGGAACTGGACGCGCTCTATGCGCAAGGCGCGCGCTGGCTCAAAGGCGAGGCGCT
>DATAYT010000279.1:0-7956 GCA_036272395.1 Xanthobacteraceae bacterium | reverse complement strand
GGGTCACCAGATGCGCAAAGCGGTCGACGAAATCCTGGAGAAACTTATTGGTGGTGTCGTCGCCGATGGCGCCGTGCTCGTCGATCAGATTCGGCTTGAAGGTGACATAGGCTTCGCCGCCGAGCAGGATCATGCCCAGCCCGGTCATGACCGAACGCAGATGCTGCTGCGCGAGTGCGCTGCCGATCGCGCCGGGCGAGGTGCCGGTGATGAAAGCGGGCTTGCCGGTCCATGAGCTCTTGCCCCACGGCCGCGCGCCCCAGTCGATCGCGTTCTTGAGCACCGCCGGGATCGAGCGGTCATGTTCCGGGGTGACGATCAAGACGCCGTCGGCGCGCGCCAATTCGTTCTTAAAGCGCACCACCTCAGGCGGCAGATTGCCTTCATTGTCCTGGTTGTACATCGGCAGATCGTCAATGCGGGCGAAGCTCGCCTCGAATTCTCCGGCGCCAAGGCGGACCAGCGCCTGGGCCAGTTTGCGGTTGATGGAATCGCGGCGATTACTGCCGACGATCACGGCGATGCGAGGCAAGTGTGCCGAACTAAGCATGGTTGAATCCCCTAGTGACAAGTCGTAACTAGGAGCAAATAGGTGACCCAAGGCACCCGCCAAGAAGGCACATCCATGAAACCTAGACACAAGCATTTGCCCTCAGACTGCCGCGCGGTCAGCGACGTGCTGGCGCGCGTCGGCGACAAATGGTCGGTTTTGGTCGTGACGCGGCTCGGCGGCCCGCCTTTGCGCTTTAACGAATTGCGCCGTTCGATCGGCGGCATTTCGCAGCGCATGCTGACGCTGACGCTGCGTGGGCTCGAACGCGACGGTTTGATCACCCGCACCGTATTCCCCACCATTCCGCCGCGGGTCGAATATGCCTTGACCGCGCTCGGACGCGATTTGCTGCAGCCGGTCTCCGCGCTCGGCGACTGGGCGTTACGCAACCAGGGTAAGATCGCCCGCGCCCGCGACCAGTTCGACAGCGCGGCCAAAAGACCCATTATCCCGGCGCGGCGCGAGACCCGCCACGGCGGGCTTGTCGCGGCGGCGGGCAGAAATTAGAAGCGAGCGGCGGACAGCACCGGCTCAGTTATCTCGACCGCGGAGGGTGAGGAAAAAATGCGTGTTTACTACGATCGCGACGCCGACCTGAACCTGATCAAAGGTAAGAAGATCGCCATCATCGGCTACGGCAGCCAGGGCCATGCCCACGCGCTCAACCTGCGCGATTCCGGCGTCAAGGACGTCGCCGTGGCGCTGCGCAAGACCTCGCAAGGGGTCAAGAAAGCGCAAGGTCAGAAGCTTCCGGTCATGGAGATCGCGGAAGCCGCGAAATGGGCCGAGGTGATGATGATGCTGACGCCCGACGAATTGCAGGCCGACATCTATACCAATCACCTGCACGGCAATATGAAACAAGGCGCGGCGCTGATGTTCGCCCATGGGCTTAATATCCATTTCAACCTGATCGAACCGCGCAGCGATCTCGACGTGATGATGATCGCGCCCAAGGGCCCGGGCCACACCGTGCGCTCGGAATATCAGCGCGGCGCCGGCGTGCCGTGCCTCCTTGCCATTTACCGCGACGTCTCCGGCAACGCTCACGATCTTAGCCTGTCCTATGGCGCCGCGATCGGCGGCGGCCGCGCCGGCATCATCGAGACGAGCTTCCGCGAAGAATGCGAGACCGATCTGTTCGGCGAGCAGTCGGTGCTGTGCGGCGGCCTGGTCGAATTGATGAAGGCCGGCTACGAGACGCTGGTGGAAGCCGGTTACGCGCCGGAGATGGCCTATTTCGAATGCGTGCACGAGGTAAAGCTGATCGTCGACCTCATCTACGAGGGCGGCATCGCCACCATGAACTACTCGGTGTCGAACACAGCCGAATACGGCGAATATGTCTCCGGCCCGCGCGTGATCGACGACAAGACCCGCGCCGAGATGAAACGCATTCTCGGCGACATCCAATCGGGTAAGTTCGTCAAGGAATGGATGCTGGAGAACAAGGTCAATCAGACCTCGTTCAAGGCGATGCGCGCCAAATGCGCCGCCCACCCGATCGAGCAGGTCGGCGCCAAGCTCCGCGAGATGATGCCGTGGATCAAAGACCGCGCGCTGGTGGACAAGACCAAGAACTGATCCACGGCATTTTGAGCAACACGGGCTCGCAGGCGCGAGCCCTGGTGGGATCAAAGACCGCACGCTGGTGGATCGTTCGCGCGACTGATCGCCGCTGGGGTGTCCGAAACTCAACCTAAGCCCTTCAAAATTCTTGAAATGACGGAATAATTACAGTTTTATGACAGCGCGCCGTGCGCTGTGGGTTGTCACTGGGGTAGGTCATTTCCAGGCACGCGCGCGCCGCCATGCGTGCCCTGATTTTGCGCTTGCTTTACGACGTTTCTGCTCTGCCGGCCCGGCACGGATCGCGGCGGCTGGCGGTAATCGCTCTGCCGCATGTCCTCGCCTTGGCGATCATGCTGGCGACCGAGTCCAGCATCACCGCGATGGCGGCATTCCTGCTGGCATGGGGAATTTTCAATTTCGTCGCGATCGCACTGACGCGGCGGCCGCTATTCGCCGGCCTCGTCTCGCTGACGCTGATGATGCTGCTCGTGCTGCTGTCGCAGCTTAAATATCACGTCCTGATGATGACGGCGAATTTCGTCGACCTGATGATCGTCGATACCGACACCGTCAGTTTTCTGTTCACGATCTTCCCGGGCCTGAAGATGGCCGTGGCGCTGAGTGTCGCAGCGCTGGTGCCTCTGCTCATATGCGCCTGGCGCTTTGATCGGTTGCGGGCGCGCCGGAGCTTCGCTGCTTTTTCGGCACTCGCCTGTCTCGGCGGCCTTATCGCGCTCGAAACGCATTTTCCGCTTGCGCCGTTCGAAGCCTTTTATGGCGGCAATCTCGTATCGTCTTTCGCCCGCTCCGGCGTCGACGCCATTGCCGAACTGACGACGCATGGGCTGATGCAGTCCGATGCCGTTGCCGGCGAACGCTTGCAGCCCTTTGCCGATAAATGCCGGCCCACCGCGCCGGTGCCGCACATCATCCTCATCCACGACGAATCGAGCTTCGATATCCGCATGGCGCCCGGCATCAAGGTGCCGCGCGGCTATGGCGAGCATTTCAAGTCGTTCGACGGCAAGCAGCGCGATTTTCTGGTCGAAGGCAACGGCGGACCGAGCTGGTTCACCGAGTACAACGTGCTCGCGGGGCTGTCGGCGCGCTCGTTCGGCCGTTTCGCTTATTTCGTGACGCGGATTGCGGCCGGCCGCGTCAATCGCGGTCTGCCGGCGGCGCTGCAACACTGCGGTTATCGTACGTTCTCGCTTTATCCGGCACTGGGCGCTTTCATGAGCGCGCGGAGTTTCCAGGCCACCACCGGCGTGCAGCGCTTCTACGATCAACACGACCTCGGCGCCCGGGATTTGGAGCCGGACAGCTTCTTCTTCAACGCCGCGGCACGCATGATCGGCGAACAGCGCGCTCACGGGCCGATGTTTTTCTTCGTCTATCTCGCGGCAAATCATTTTCCATGGGACCATCGCTATCGGCCCGACCTGATGACGGAGTGGCAGGATCTTGGCAATGTGCCGCCGGTCGATGAATATCTGCGCCGTCAGGCGATGAGCGCGAAGGACTACGCCGAGTTTCGGGCCCGGCTGAAACGAGATTTTCCCAACGACGCTTTTCTGATCGTTCGGTTCGGCGATCATCAGCCGGACTTTGCCGCGTCGCTGATCGATCCCACCCTCGACGATAACGGCATCGCGCAGCGGCTGATGGCGTACGATCCGCGTTACTTCACGACCTATTACGCCATTGACGCGATCAACTTCACGCCGGTGGATACGTCTTCCGCGCTCGATACGCTGGAAGGGCCTTATCTGCCGCTGGTCGTTCAGGAGGCGGCCGGACTGCCGCTCGATCCGTCGTTTGCCGAGCAGAAGAAAATTCTGCTGCGCTGCAAAGGACTGTTCTTCGGTTGCGCCAACGGCACGGAAGCCAGCCATTTTAATCGGATGCTGATCGACGCCGGCCTGATCAAAAACCTTTAAGCGAATTCGCCCACGCAATTGAGCGCACGTGTTTGCAACGGTGCCGAGGTGAGCGATATTCACGCTTGGAATTTTTCCGAAGCGCCGGTGTCTCTCTGAAATTCGCGGCGCATTACCGCCGCGAAAAACATCAGAGGAACACCATGATCACCGACGGAATTTTTGCGGCTAGCATAATCACACTTGCGCTTGGCTTTGCGACCGCGGCAGCCGATGCCGCCGAGCTCTTCACGCTCAAATCGACGACCTTTGCCGACGGCAAAATCATGCCGAAGAAGGTTGCTAACAGCACGGCCAACATGCCGAACAATCCGCATTGCGTCGGCGAGAACGTCTCGCCGCAATTGTCGTGGACCAACGTGCCGGACGGCACCAAGAGCTTCGTCTTTCTGATGATCGATCCCGAAGGCCGCGGCGGCGCCGGCGTCAATCACTGGGTCGCCTACGGAATCCCGGCATCGGTCACCGGCTTTGGCGAAAACGAGGTAAGCAAACAGACCGACAAATATGCCAGCGGCAAAAGCACCCAAGGGGTCGCTTCTATTCCGGACCGTGCACGCCACCCAATCAAATAGCCCATCACTATACGTTCGTGCTGATCGCAACAGATCTGGCGCCGACCGAATTAGCTCCCGGATTAACGAAAGAGGAAGTGACGGCGAAGCTGGCAGCTCCTGGGCAACCGCCGGCCCACACCAAGGGAGTCGCCGGCATGGTCGGACTCTTCATCAATCCATGGCATGAGTAATGGCATGAGTGATCTTGGCACGAGTGACTTTTGCCATGAGTGAGCGCACATATTGGCGATGAAGCTCGCCAAGATCATCAAGCAATGCCGGATCGACAAGCCGGAAAAGTTCAAGCTTGCCGACTTCGATCCGGCAGAAACCTTTGGCTTCCGACCGAGCATGGATGCCGCCGGCAAGGACGACGTCATCAAGCCGATGATGGCGGGCGTCAATCCGCAGGCGAGCTCCTCGACACTCGGCGCCTTGAAGGCGTGGACGGCGCAGCCCTGGATGATCGTCTCCGCCGCGATCGTCGAGGCGATTGAAGCGCTCAAGCCCAGTTTCGGCCAGGCACTGAAGGATTTGAAAAAAGCCGAGCGGGCGCTTCGCGCCGAAGGCGACTAACAGTCAGCTCCGGCCGCGACATTGTGCGGGGCGTACGGGAACGGCCCGAAACGATGACAGCGGAAAGCACCGACGATCGCATTCGCTATGAGGTCGCGGGCGGCATTGCCTGCATCAAGTTGGCGCACCCGCCGGTGAATGCGTTCGATTTGGCGATGGTGCGCGGCGTGATCGCGGCGCTTGACCGAGCGGCCGCGGACGATGCCGTGCGAGCGTTCGTGATCGCAAGCGCGCTGCCGAAGGTTTTCTGCGCCGGCCTGGATATTACCGCGCTTGCCGGACGCTCGCCGGACGACATCCGAGCGCTCGTCCACGCGCTTTATGTAGGACTATTCGACGCGCAAAATCGCCTCGGCAAGCCGTCGATCGCGGCGGTCAATGGCGCCGCGCGCGGCGGCGGCATGACGCTCGCGGTCTCGTGCGACGTCATCGTGGTCGGCAAGAGCGCCACCTTCGGCTATCCGGAGATCGATCTCGGCGTGCTGCCGGCAATCCATTTTGTGCACCTGCCGCGTCTTATCGGCCGCCATCGCGCCTTCGAGCTGCTCTTTACCGGCCGTGCCTTCGACGCCGAGCAGGCGGCGGCTCTGGGCATCGTCAACCGCGTGGTGCCGGATGCCGAACTGGAAACGGAGACGTTCGAGCTCGCCGCCGTCTTGGCGGCAAAACCCGAAGCCGCGATGCGCGCCGGGCGCGCCGCCTTCATGCGCCAGATCGATCGCGATTATCGGCGCCGCATTGCCGAAGCCGTCGAAGACTTTTGCGAGATCGCCGCGAGTAAGGCGGCGCAAGCGAGGCTGCGGGCCTTTGCTGGCAAGCGAGGACCCAAATAGTTCGGAGGAAAATTCGCCGGGTAAGGCGATGAATCCGTTCAAGTTGCGCGCGAGGCTTGCGCCGCGGCGGTGTGTTCCGCTAAAAGATGCCGTTTCCACAGGGCTTAACGCGGAATTCATCTCGATCCGCGAGGTTTGATACGAAAGTTCTTGGGATGCATGTGAAAACGCGCCATTTATCGGCGCGATAAAGGCAACGGCGATGACGATCGGCTGCGATTTTCGCGCGATCAACGGCGAGGCTAAAGCCTGCGCCGGCGCTGCCCTGATTCTCGGCGGGCTCCTGCTCCTTATTGCCCCCTGAGGGCCGGCTGGGCCATTGCGCCTGGGCACTCAGGGGATCGCCGCCACCGAACCCGAAAGAATTAAAGCGCGCCCAGGAACTCCGGAACCCCCGATGGCGGATCCGGGACTGGCGCCAGAGACAAGGACCCCGTCATGAATAGCGGCAGCACCAGGCCAGCCAGCGCGGCGGCCAAATCCGCAGCCAAAACCGCAGCCCACGCGACCGCGCCCAAATCGACCGCGCCCAAAAGAGAAGAGGACCGCGTCCTCATCTTCGACACCACCTTGCGCGACGGCGAACAATGTCCCGGCGCCACCATGACGCACGAGGAAAAGCTCGAAGTCGCCGAACTGCTCGACACGATGGGCGTCGATGTGATCGAGGCCGGATTTCCGATCGCCTCCGATGGCGATTTCGCCGCGGTCAACGAGATCGCCAAGCGCACCAAGAAAGCGGTGATCTGCGGGCTCTCCCGTGCCAGTTTTAAGGACATCGATTGCTGCGCCGAGGCGATCAAGCCGGCGGAGCGCCGGCGCATCCATACCTTTCTTTCGACCTCGCCGGTGCACATGAAATACAAGCTCCAGAAGGAGCCGCATGAAGTCTACGAGATGGTGATCGCGCAGGTCACCCGCGCGCGCAATTTCACCGATGACGTCGAATGGTCGAGCGAAGACGGCACACGTACCGAATTCGATTTTCTGTGCCGTTGCGTGGAAGCCGCGATCAAAGCCGGCGCTACCACCATCAATATCCCGGACACCGTCGGCTACACGGTGCCCGAGGAATATTTTTCCTTGATGAAACGGCTGCGCGAACGGGTGCCGAATTCGGGCGCGGCGCGCTTTTCGGTGCATTGCCATAACGATCTCGGCATGGCGGTGGCCAATTCGCTCGCCGGCGTGCACGCCGGCGCGCGGCAGTTCGAGTGCACCGTCAACGGCATCGGCGAGCGCGCCGGCAATGCCTCGCTCGAGGAAGTCGTGATGGCGATGCGGGTGCGCAACGACGTGCTGCCGTATTGGACCGGCATCGACGCCACCATGCTGACGCGCGCGTCGAAGCTCGTCGCCGCGGTCACCTCGTTCCCGGTGCAGTACAACAAGGCGATCGTCGGCAGGAATGCGTTCGCACACGAGAGCGGCATCCACCAGGACGGCATGCTCAAGCACACGCAGACCTACGAAATCATGGTGCCCGAGGATGTCGGCGTGAAGCAGACCTCACTGGTCATGGGCAAACATTCGGGCCGCCATGCCTTCGCCCACAAGCTGGAAGAGCTCGGTTATCGCCTTGCCGGCAATCAGCTCGAGGACGCCTTCGTGCGGTTTAAGGCGCTCGCCGACCGCAAGAAGCACGTCTACGACGAGGACATCGAGGCGCTGGTCGACGAGGAGATCGCGACCGCCCAGGATCACATCAAGCTGATATCGCTGACTGTGATTGCCGGAACCCGCGGTCCGCAGCGCGCCACCATGCGGCTCGATATCGACGGCAAGTCGGTGATCGACGAACGCGAAGGCAATGGCCCGGTCGACGCCACGTTCAATTGCATCAAGGCGATGGTTCCGCACGAGGCGGTGCTGGAGCTTTACCAGGTGCATGCCGTGACCGAAGGCACCGACGCGCAGGCGGAAGT
>DATAYT010000278.1:0-40282 GCA_036272395.1 Xanthobacteraceae bacterium | reverse complement strand
AGCGCCTCGCGGATCGCCTCTTCGGATTCGGTGTCGAGCGCCGAGGTGGCTTCATCGAGGAGGATGAGCGGGGAGTCCTTCAAAAAAGCCCGGGCGATGGCGATGCGCTGGCGCTGGCCGCCGGACAATCTCACGCCGCGCTCGCCGACGATCGTCCGCATCCCCTGCGGCAACTGCTCGATGAAATCGCAGCGCGCGGCAAATGCCGCTTGCATGACTTCGTCGTCGGCGGCCTCAGGCCGGCCATAGCGAATATTCTCCATGACCGAGCGGTGGAACATCGAGATATCCTGCGGCACGATGGCCATGGCGGCGCGCAGGCTCTCCTGGGTGACGCGAGCGATGTTTTGGCCGTCGAGCAGAATCTCTCCGCCTTGGACGTCGTAGAAGCGTTGCAACAGCGCGAACAAAGTCGATTTACCGCCGCCGGAATGCCCGACCAGGCCGACGCGTTCGCCGGGCAAGATGTTGAGCGAGAAGTCCGCGAAGATCCGCTGCCCATCGGGATAGGTGAAATCGACCTGTTCGAATTTGAGGCTGGCGCCGCGGCGAACGAGCGGCGCGGCCTGCGGATCGTCGCGCAGCTCATGCGGGACGAGGAGTGTGGCAACGGCTTCCGATAGCCGCGCGATGTGCTGGGTGATGTCGACCAGCGCCACGGCGAGGTCGCGCGTCGCATTGAGCACGGAAAGCGCTAACGTGCAGGCCAGCACGACATCGCCGGTGGTCGCCTGGCCGCGCTGCCACAGCATGATCGCCCAGGCCACCAGGCCGAGCGTCAGCAATACGGTCACGATCGCGTGAAAAATGCGCAGCTTTTCCAGGTAAAACAGGCTGCGCCGGCGCGCGGCCATCTCGCGGTTGACAGTGGCGTCAAAGCGGCGGTGCTCGCGCAGAAAGCCGCCGAACGCGCGCACCAGCGACATGTTGCTCACGACGTCGATCATCTCGCCATCGACGGCCGCGGCTTTGCGGGCAAAGTCGTAATGCAGCGGCCGGCCCGCGGCCGCGAGCCGGAACATCACGTAAACCATGATGCCGGCAATCACCGCCAGCGTTGCCGCCATCGGCACGCTGATCGTCAAAACCAGCGCGATGGCCGCGACCGTCGCCACGCAGGGCGGCAGCACGTTCCACATGAACATGTTCTCGGCGGTGAACATGGCGTTGGAGGTGGCCGTCACGCGGCTCGTCAACATGCCGGGCAACCGCTCGGAGAAATAGCTGGGCGAGTGCCCCATCAAATGGCCGAACAGGTCGCGCCGCAGGTCGCCGGTGACGCCGACGAACGCGTAATTGGCGATCCAGGCCGCGACCCGCCACAGCAAATTGTCCGCGGCAATGAGAGCGCCGAGCAGGCAAAATGCAGTCCACGCCGCCGCATTCTCGCCGCTCGAGAGCGTATCGACCAGGAACTTCACGCCGTACTGGGTGCAGACCGAACAGCCTACGGCTGCGAGTACCGCAGCCAGAATAGCGGCATGGGAGATCGGCCGCAGGCGGATGTAGCGAAAGATGAACGCGAAAGGTGAAGCGGCGTAAACCGTAAGTTCAGCCATGCGCGTATCATCTCCATTGGCGAATTTGCGAGCCTGGCCCGATGGCTCCCACCTTCGTCTGAACGACCCGGAACCCTCCCTGTTCCCGTCGCGCGGCGCGTCTGAATCAATTTCGGTTGCAGTGTGTCACGCCGGCGTTTTGGCGGAGCAGGCAGGGGTCGCCTCGCCGCGCGGCGCGTCAGAATCAATGCAGCGCCGGGTGCAAAAGTTCCACGCGGTTCAAAAAATTAAGTTCCGTCCATAATTTGAAATTTTTCGGGGTTTCGACGTTGTCGGTAGTCGCTTGGGGTGAGGAACTCAACAAAACCGAGGGACTTTTCGATGCGCATCGCACAAGTGGCGCCGTTGACCGAAGCCATCCCGCCAAAGCTTTATGGCGGCACTGAACGGGTCGTTTCCTGGCTGACGGAAGAGCTGATCGCGCTAGGGCATGAAGTGACCCTCTATGCCAGCGGCGATTCGACGACTTCGGCGCGGCTTGAAGCGGTGTGGCCGCGGGCGCTGCGGCTTGACGGCTCGGTTCGCGACCCCAACGCCTTGCACATATTGATGCTGGAACGCGTCTATCAATCGGCGGCCGATTTCGATTTCATCCACTGCCATCTCGATTATTACCCGTTCTCGCTGTTTTCGCGGCAGCCGACGCCTTTTGTGACGACGCTGCATGGCCGGCTTGATTTGCCGGAGCACCAGCCGGTGTTCGATGAGTTTTCCTCCCTTCCGGTGGTGTCGATTTCGAACGCGCAACGCCGGCCGCTGCCGCAAGCGCACTGGGTGCGCACCGTGCATCACGGCCTTCCTGCCGACCTGTTGATGCCGAAACCGATCAAGCCTTCTTATTTTGCGTTTCTCGGCCGTATCGCGCCCGAAAAACGGGTCGATCGGGCCATCCGCATTGCCGAGCACTGCGGCGTGCCGCTCAAGATCGCCGCCAAAGTCGACAAAATCGACCAGGACTACTTCAATGACCAGATCAAGCCGATGCTGAACAATGGCAACTGCGAATATATCGGCGAGATCGGCGATCGGGAGAAATCGGAATTCCTAAGCGGCGCGATCGCGCTGTTGGTTCCGATCGATTGGCCGGAGCCGTTCGGTTTGGTCATGATCGAGGCCATGGCTTGCGGGACGCCGGTTATCGCGTTCAATCGCGGTTCCGCTCCGGAAGTGGTCGACGACGGCGTGACCGGCTTCGTCGTCGAGGACGTCAACGGCGCCATCGGCGCGGTCGATCGGCTCGGACATTTGTCGCGCGAAAAGGTACGCCGCCGGTTCGAAGAGCGCTTCACCGCGCGGCGTATGGCGCAAGACTATTTGAGCGTCTACCGCAGCCTGATGACGGCAACCGCGCCGCATCTGCGGCTGGTCGCGGACGAAGCGCCGGTAGCGCGCTGATTAAGCCTGCGTTGAAAAATAACGCTCATTCCCGCGTAAGTGGGAACGAGCGGTTGCCGGTAACAAGCACGCAGGATCGATCTAGTCTTCGCTCAGGTTCCCCGGCCGGGTTTCCGGCATCAAAAACCAAACCAGCGTAAAGCCGACGAGCGCAATCGTCGCGAGACTGCCGAACGCTGTCGCGCTGCCGAAACGATCGGTCAAATAACCCGCCAAGGTCGCGCTTAGCGTCGCTCCGATGCTGGTGGCAGTGCCGAGAATGCCCTGTCCGAGGTTGAAACGACCGGTACCGCGCGTGAGGTCGGCGACCACAAGCGGGACCATGACCGCGAATACCGAGGCCGTTATCCCGTCAAGAATTTGCACGGCCAACAGCAGCGACGGGTCGGAGATAACCGCAAATAACAATCCGCGGATCGGCAGCGCGGCAAAGCCGATCAGAAGCAACGGCCGCCGTCCCCAGATCTGCGCCCGCAATCCGACCCATGGCGAGAAAATTGCCACCACAAGCTGCGGCACCACGATGCAGCCGGCGATGATCAGCGTAGCCCAGCGCGCCGACCTCATCGTCACCATGCTGCCGACCAGCGGCAGCATGGCCGAATTGGCGAGGTGAAACAAAAGCAGGCAGCCGGCGAAGATCAAAAGTTGCCGGTTGTGCATCAGCGCGCCGGACCGGACCGGCGGCTTCGCTGCGGCGTGACGCGGCGGCGCGCCATGCGCCCGCTCCGGATCGATTTCGCTTTCAGCGATGCGACGCAGCGCCAGTAGCGCCGGAACCAGCAGCAGCACTGTGACGATAAACACCGCGCGCGCCGAAAGGAAATAACCGCATGCCCCCATCGCTGCGGCGGCGAGCCCATTGCCGATCGAGGCAAAGCGCGCATTGCGGCCGAGCCTTTCGCCGATCGCGGCATGGCCGACGAGGCCGAGGCTGATCGCGGCGATTGCCGGTCCGAGCAGGCAGCTTGCCGCGGCGTGCAGGATTGCTCCGGCCAGCACCGTCGGAAAGATCGGCAGCGCCGCATAGGTGAGCGCACTGACGCAGATCGCCGCAACCGCGATGCCGGCGACGAAACGCTCCGAGCGCGCGGCATCGACCACGGCGCCGCCGGGCATTTGCCCGATCAACGAAACGAATCCAGCCGCGGAAAGGATCAGACCGATATCGACCTGGGTCCAGCGCTGCGTGGTGAGATAGACCGAAACGAAAGGGCCGAAGCCGGTTTGCACGTCAGCGACAAAAAAGACGAACCAGTCGAGACCCCGCAAACTTCGGCGCGATGGCGCGGGTGGCGCGCTGCCTGGCCCCGGTCTGGCAGCGGGCGGGACAGCTGGCGCGCGCGTGGGCGGCGGCTGTGGACGCTCAGCGATGCGGCGGGAAGGATTTGAGCGCAGGATGCCTCTCCAGCAATCATCCACGAACTCGCGGTTCGATTTCGCGCGCTCTCATCAAGCGCGCGCGTCACTCAAACGGCAGTGGCTCGAGCTTGCCGAGCGCACCCAAAACGACGATGGGTTTGCCTTCTTGATATTCGGGGGCCGCTTTGACCTGGTCACGCGTAAGATCAAGCGAGATTTTGGCATTTGGCTGGCCTGGCGGCGGGAAGTGCAAGGCGCTCCAATCCACCGCGATTTTGCGGCTGCCGACGCCGAGAAAACCGCCGAAGTCGATCACCGCGGCGCGAACCCGGCCGCTGTGATCGACAATCACATCGACAATCCGGCCCATATTTTCATCGGCTGCGCCGAGCACTTGCCGGCCGAGAATACCCTCGACTTCGTGATTATTGAGCACCGTCACCGAGGGCGGCTCCGCGGTTGTGGTCGAGTCCGTGGCTTCGCCCGGCGCATCCTCCGAAGCCGCGGATAAAGTGACCAGCGCCGCGAACAAGGCCGCAGCCAGTCCCATCGTTATCGGTCGCTTCGTTATCGGCCCTTTTGCGTGCATTCAGGGTTCCAATGGAACTTCACTCAGACAAGCCGGATGGGGTCGGTCGGTTCCGCAGCGCCTATTCCCGCAACACGGGGCAGGTTACGGCCCCGCGTGTTGAAATCACGTCGAAAACACGATGGATACGCGGATATCGCCGCTGATCCGCGGCGTGTCGAGCGAGACCGTCTCGCCATGGCGTCGCACCCTTAAGTCGACGCTCGAGGACGAAAGCTGCAGGTCGCGCAGCACGACCTCGTCGAGGAATTCCGGCAGCCGCGGATTGCGCAGCCGGATCTCGCGCGTGAACGGGTCGAATTCGAGCCCAAGGCAAGCTTCGAGCAGAGTGAACGGCGTGGCGCTGGCCCAGGCTTGCGGCGAACAGGCGACCGGATACAGCGTCGGACCGTGGCCGCGCTGGCGCTGAAAGCCGCAAAACAATTCCGGCAGCCGCCGCTGATCCATATAGGTCGCGGCGCTGAACAATCCGCCGAACAATTTCTCGATCGGACGCTTGGCTTCGTAGCGCGCCATGCCGAGCGCGATCAGCGCATTGTCGTGCGGCCAGATCGAGCCGTTGTGATACGACATCGGATTAAAGCGCACCTCGCCTCTGGCGACGGTGCGAATGCCCCAGCCTGAGAAAAAATTCGGCTGCAGCAGGCCGGCGGCGACCAGCGCGGCGCGATCGGGCGGGGCAATTCCGGTAAAGAGGACCTGACCGGCATTCGAGGTGCGCACGCGGCACGGCTCCTTGTTGCCGTCGAGCGCCAGCGCATAGGTGTCGAGGTCCGGACACCAGAACGCCGCCTCGAACCGTTCGGCGAGCCGCGCGGCCTCGGCGTCGAGCTGGTCCGCCGCGAAGTCGAGTTCGAGCCGGCGCGCGCAATGCGCCGCCATGCGCTTGGCGGCGTAGACATAGCCTTGCACTTCAACAAGCGCGATGGCGCCTTCCGCGAGGCGGCCGTCGGCATGAAAGATCGCATCGTGGGAATCTTTCCAACCCTGATTGGCCAGCCCCTGTTCGCTGGCGCGCTGATACTCGACGAAACCATCGCCATCGGGATCGCCTGGGCCGTCGATCCAGGCTAACGCCGCTTCGATCGCCGGCCACAGTTCGACAATGGTGGCGCGATCGCCGGTACGTTCCGTGTAAAGTCCGGCGAGCAGAACGAACAGTGGCGTGGAATCGACGCTGCCGTAGTAAAGGCCGAACGGCACTTCGCGGAGCGCCGCCATTTCGCCGCCGCGCATCTCGTGCAGGATCTTTCCGGGCTCGGCGTCGGCGAGCGGATCGTGTTTGGTCGCCTGATAGGCGGCCAAGCGGCGCAACACGCCGCGCGCCACGTCCGGCGACCACCACAGCATTTGCAGGGCGGTGATCAGGCCGTCGCGGCCGAAAGTGGTCGAATACCAGGGAATGCCGGCATAGGGGTAGCGGCCCTGCGGCGTTTCCGTCATCAGCATGCCGAGATCGGCGGCGGAGCGGCACAGAATCTCGTTGAAGCGGTCGTTCGAAGTCTCCACCGAGGTGCGCTGCCGCGTCGCTTCGCGCACTTCACGCCGTGCCGTGAGGAGCCCACGCATGAACGGCGGCGGCCGGGTTTGTGGCCGATTGCAACTTATCGCCAGAAACAGCGGACGCGTTTCACCGGGCTTGAGGTGCAAATTGTAGATGGCCGCGTCGGTCTTGAGCTGATCCGGCAGCGGATCGAAATCGAGTGCGGTCTGCCGCGTTTTGCCGTCCAGGCCGTCATAGGTCAGCAGCACGCGATTGCCGCCATGGACTTTCGCCGCCGTTGTGCCGCGCCGCTCGCGACGGGCGCCGCGAACCTCGAACAAATCGGCAAAGTCGTTCTCAAACGGGATCGTCAGACGAAAGTCGATTGGCTGATCGCCGTAATTGCGCAAGCCGAGCCGTTGATAGAAGGTATCACGCCAGATGAAGATGGTGCGCAAAATGTGGACGCGGTCCTTCTCCATCACGATGCGCTGACCGTCCATCAGGTCGGGATTGGTCAAATCCACAAAGAACGCCGTGTTGTCGTCGCGGATATTCGAGCCGAGCAGCAGCGGCGGCTTGCCGTTGAGCAGCAATTCCAGATGCGACAAGTACCGGGTGTCGTCATGGAACAGCCCGGAGGAGCCGACGAACGACGTTCCGATATCGCCACGAATGTCGAGGACGACGAAGGTGTCGCCGTATTTGAGCGCCTGCGGTGGACCGGCCGGCGTCGCGGTGATGGTGAAGGCGCCTTCCGGCGGCGCTTCAGGCGGAAACGCCGGCGCGGCTTTCGCGCCGGATTGGCCGGTCATTTTGCCGGTGATCTCGGCAGCGACCTTGCCTGCCTTGTCCGCGGGTCGAATGGCCATGTTCTGTAATTTAGCCGCTGCGACGGCGCGGCTCATCGCTCAATTTATGGGCCAGCGTGGTGGATGATGTCGATCACGCGCATGCTGATCGAATCGACCAGCACTACATTGTCATCCACCATGGCGTATTTGAGGTCCTGGCCGGACAAATCGCCGCCCCGCGCCGCATCGGGCAATGTCAGCAGCGCCGCCGAGCGCGACACCGTGGCGCCGACGACCAGCGGAATGTCGGCGGCCGAAGTCCGTAGCCGCTGTCGGGAAACGGTGGCATAGATGGCGCGCTTCTGCGCCGGACTGAGCGCAATATGCGGCGCCAGCCGTGCCGGCGCGCCGTGCGCTTCGTCGGGCCCCACCGCCTGAGCGGCGGCCTGCGGCATCCCGGCCGCAAGTGCCAACAAGGCTGCGACGATCGGAATCGGCAAGGCGATGCGGCCGGTCATGCATGGCTCCAATGGGATTTGCGCACTGTGTCCCCTTGGGCAGCGAACGCGCGGATCGCGCGCTGGTTCACTTGGCGCCTCCAAGTTTTTGGGGCCTTCAAGTTTTTGGCGCCTGCAAATTCCGCCGAATGGTCTGGCATGACGCCCAAAAATCCATCGGCCCGTCCGCCGGCACTGCTCTCGGCCGCGTCCGAAATGATCGCTAGGCACGGCGTTGACATGCCGAGGCGGCAAACCCCGGCTGACCGAGGGCTCTGGCATAATGTATTATGGTCAGCTATGAGACGGGCTTCTGAGCCCGCGATGACGTCGCGGGCGGGGGCGAAACGTCGGTTGCGGGCGTCTTAGTCGGTTGCGAGCGTCTTAAATGTCTTCAGGTTCTTCTGGCGTGCATCGTCTTTCCGTTGCCAAACGCGGCGCCAGCCGCGTTTCGGGCAACGACGATCCGACCGGGCTGGTGCGGCCGCGGTTGGAACCGATCGACACCTCATTCAGCTTTAAGAACAAAGCCTATCTGGCGCTGAAATCGGCGATCGTCGGCATGGACGTGTATGGCGGCCGCAGCGAGATTCGTCTCGACGAGCGGAGCCTTGCGGAGGAGTTCGGCATCAGCCGCACGCCGGTGCGCGAGGCCATGGCGCAGCTCGAGCGCGAGGGCTTCGTCCGCTCGGTGCCGCGCCGCGGCGTCTATGTGGTGCGCAAATCCAAGCGCGAAGTTATCGAGCTGATCACCGCCTGGGCTGCGCTCGAAAGCATGGCGGCGCGGCTGATCACGCAAAACGCCAGCGACGAGGAGATCGCGTCGCTGCGCCGCATGTTCGCCACCTTCGAGGATGGCAAAATACGGGCGCATCTGGACGAATATTCTGAAATCAACATCGAATTTCACCAGACCATCGTCCAGCTGAGCCGCAACACGGTCCTGATCCAGCTGGCCGAAAACCTCTTTACCCACATGCGCATGATCCGCAGAAAAACGATCGGCGAAAAAGACCGCGCCGACCGCTCGATCCGCGATCACATGCACATCATCGAAGCGCTGGAAGCGCGCGACACCGCGCGCGCCGAGACCCTGGTGCGCGATCATGCGCTCGGTCTTGCCGACCACGTCGCCAAATTTGCCGATTATCTCGACTGAGGGCGCGCGCGTTCGAAAACTAAAGACGATGCACAAGAGACAACAGGGAGTCCGCCATGGCCGAGGCCGCACTTAAAACCCAACCGGAAAGCAACGCGGCGGAGCGCGAACTGACGGATGGTTTTCATCTCGTCATCGAGGCGCTCAAGCTCAACGGCATCACGAACATCTACAATGTACCCGGCATTCCAATCACCGATCTCGGCCGTATGGCGCAAGCCGCCGGCATTCGCGTGATTTCATTCCGGCATGAGCAGAACGCCGGCTATGCCGCGGCGATCAACGGCTTTTTGACCAAAACGCCGGGCATTTGTCTCACCGTTTCGGCGCCCGGATTTCTCAATGGCCTGACCGCGCTCGCCCATGCCACGACCAATTGCTTTCCGATGATCCTGATCTCGGGCTCGTCCGAGCGCGAGATCGTCGATCTGCAGCAGGGCGACTATGAAGAAATGGATCAGCTCGCGGTAGCCAAGCCGCTGTGCAAGGCGGCGTTCCGCGTGCTGCACGCGGCCGACATCGGCATCGGCGTGGCGCGCGCGATCCGCGCCGCGGTCTCGGGCCGGCCGGGCGGCGTCTATCTCGATTTTCCGGCAAAGTTGTTCGCCCAGGTGATGGATGCCGAGGCCGGCGCCAAGTCGCTGGTCAAGGTCATCGACCCGGCGCCGGCGCAAATTCCGGCAGCTGAGGCGGTCAAACGCGCGCTCGATATGCTCAAAAGCGCCAAGCGTCCGCTGATCGTTCTCGGCAAAGGCGCAGCCTACGCCCAGGCCGACGATCAGATCCGGGCGCTCGTTGAAAAAGCCGGCGTTCCATTCCTGCCCATGAGCATGGCCAAGGGCCTGCTGCCGGACACGCATCCGCAATGCGCGGGCGCGGCGCGCTCGACCGTGCTCAAGGATTCCGATGTCGTCATGCTTATCGGTGCGCGGCTGAACTGGCTGTTGTCGCACGGTAAGGGCAAGACTTGGGGCGAGCCGCACTCCAAGAAGTTCATTCAGGTCGACATCGACCCCAGGGAAATGGACTCCAATGTCGAGATCGCGGCTCCCGTGGTCGGCGACATCGGCTCCTGCGTCAATGCGCTGCTTGAGGCGATGGGCGCGAAATGGCCGGCGCCGCCGGTCGACTGGGTCAACGCGGTCAAGAGCAAAAGAGAAGAGAACGTCGCCAAGATGGCGCCGCGGCTGATGAACAACAATTCGCCGATGGATTATCACGGCGCGCTGGGCGTGCTGCGCACCATCGTCAAGGAGCGTCCGGACGCGATTCTCGTCAATGAAGGCGCCAACGCGCTCGATCTCACGCGCGGCATCATCGACATGTATCAGCCACGCAAGCGGCTCGACGTCGGCACCTGGGGCGTCATGGGCGTCGGCATGGGCTACGCCGTCGGCGCGGTGATCGAGACCGGCAAGCCTGTACTCGCGATCGAAGGCGACAGCGCCTTCGGTTTCTCCGGCATGGAGATCGAAACAATCTGCCGTTACAACCTGCCGGTCTGCGTCGTTATCTTCAACAATGACGGCATTTATCGCGGCACCGACGTCAATCGCGGCGGCGGCTCTGACCCGGCGACCACGGTCTTCGTCAAGGGCGCCCGCTACGACAAGATGATCGAGGCCTTCGGCGGCGTCGGCGTTAATGCCACGACGCCGGACGAGCTCAAGCGCGCCGTTAACGCGGCGATGGATTCAGGCAAGCCGACGCTGATCAACGCGGTGATCGATCCCGCTGCCGGCAGCGAGAGCGGCCGCATCGGCAATCTCAACCCGCAAAGCGTGCTGCGGAAGAAATAACGCGGCGTCGTCGCAAGAACGCAACGCAGCATGGAGTCGAGGAGAGGAAACCAAATGGCAAAGCGCAAGCGGGCTACCAAGAAAGTCGCGAAGGCAAGGTCGAACCCCGCCAGGGCTAAGAGCATGGCGAAGACCGCATCGAAGAAGGTGGTCAGGCTCGTGAAGAAATCGGCGAACGGCAACGGCCTGCCGCGACCGACCGGCAAACCCTGGGGACAGGCGGGCAGGGCGCTCGACGGCGTGAGGATTCTGGACTTCACGCATGTGCAGTCCGGGCCGACCTGCACCCAGCTGCTCGCCTATCTGGGCGCCGACGTCATCAAGGTGGAACGGCCGGGCGTCGGCGACATCACCCGCGGCCAATTGCGCGACGTCAAAGGCGCGGACAGCCTCTATTTCACAATGCTCAACGGCTCAAAGCGCTCGATCACCATCGATTCCAAGAACCCCAAGGGCAAGGAAATTCTCGACCGGCTGATCCGGCATTGCGACGCGCTGGTGGAGAATTTTGCGCCTGGCGCGCTCGATCGCATGGGATTGACGTGGGAACACATCCACAAGCTCAATCCGCGCATGATCGTCGCTTCGGTGAAGGGCTTTGGGCCCGGCCCCTATGAGGACTGCAAGGTTTACGAGAACGTCGCGCAATGTGCCGGCGGCGCGGCTTCGACGACTGGCTTCCGCGAGGGGCCGCCGCTCGTCACCGGCGCGCAGATCGGCGATTCGGGCACGGGTTTGCATCTCGCGCTGGGCATCGTTTCGGCGCTCTATCAGCGCGTGCGCACCGGCCGCGGCCAGCGCGTGCTCGCCGCCATGCAGGACGGCGTGCTCAATCTGTGCCGGGTTAAGTTGCGCGACCAGCAGCGGCTCAAGCACGGCCCGTTGACCGAATACAGCCAATACGGCGAAGGCGTGCCGTTCGGCGCCGCGGTGCCGCGCGCCGGCAACGATTCCGGCGGCGGCCAGCCGGGCTGGATCCTCAAATGCAAAGGCTGGGAGAACGATCCCGACGCCTACATTTATTTCATCACCCAGGCGCCGGTGTGGGGGGCGATCTGCGACGTCATCGGCAAGCCGGAATGGAAAACCGATCCGGATTTCGCAACGCCGCCGGCGCGGCTGGCGCGGCTGCGCCAGATCTTCGACACGATCGAGAAGTGGACGGAAACCAAGACCAAATTCGAGGCGATGGACATTCTCAACAAATACGACATTCCGTGCGGCCCGATCCTGTCGATGAAGGAAATCGCCGAAGAGCAGTCGCTGCGCGCGACCGGGACGGTTGTCGAGGTCGATCATCCGACCCGCGGCAAGTATCTGACCGTCGGCAATCCGGTCAAACTGTCGGATTCGCCCGCGGACGTGCGGCGCTCGCCGCTGCTCGGTGAGCACACCGAGCAGATCTTGCGCAAGGTGCTCGGCTATTCTGAGAAGGAGCTCGGGGAAATCAAATCGTCGGGTGCGATCACCGCGCCGGACAAACCGGCCAAAGCCGAGGCGGCGTAGAATCCATAACCGCTCGTCCCCGCGAAAGCGGGGAGCCAGGGCGGCTTCACGGTATGTTCTGGATTCCCGCTTTCGCGGGCATGAGCGGGATTTGAGGAGTTAATTGATGCGCATCGTCGTTCACGGCCAACAGGCGTTCGGCAAAGCTGTGCTTGAAGCGCTGCTCAAGCGCGGCGAGAACGTCATCGCCGTTTATGTCGCGCCCGAACGCCCGGGCGCCAAGGCCGATCCGCTCAAGGAAGCCGCGCTCGCCGCCAAGCTTCCAGTCTATCAGCCGGACTCCTACAAAAAGCCGGAAGTGTGGGACGAGTTCAAAGCGCTCAAACCCGATCTTCAGGTGATGGCCTTCGTGACGCTGTTCGTCCCTGAAGAATTCCTCAACATCCCGACCCACGGCTCGATCCAATACCATCCATCGCTGTTGCCCGCCTATCGCGGCGCCAGCGCGATCAATTGGCCGATCATCAAAGGCGAGAGGGAAACCGGACTGTCGATTTTCTGGCCCGATAACGGGCTCGATACCGGTGACGTGCTCATCCAGAAAAAGACGCCGATCGGCCCGACCGACACGCTCGGCACCGTCTATTTCGATCGGCTGTTTCCGATGGGCGTCGAGGCGATGCTCGAGGCGGTCGATCTGGTCAAGTCCGGCAAGGCGCCGCGCATCAAACAGGACGAGTCAAAGGCCACTTACGAGGGCCGATGCGGGGCAGAGAACGCCAAGATCGACTGGGGCAAGCCCTGGGAGCAGATCGATCGGCTGATCCGTGGTTGCAATCCGGCGCCGGGCGCCTGGACGCTGCTCGACGGCAAGCCGCTTAAGATTTTCGACGCCAAGCCGCTACCGGCGAAAGACCCGAAAGGAATCGCCGGCAAGCTCGGCGAAATCGTTGCTGTCGAAGCCGACGGCTTCACCGTCGTCTGCGCCGACGGCCGCTTCAAAGTCTCGCGCGTCCAGCCCGCCGACGGCAAGAAAATCGAAGCCGGCGAGTGGGCGAAGTCGGTCAACCTCGCGGTCAAGGCGAGGTTTGCGTGAGACTACTGGACTTTTTCCATTCACCGTCATTCCGGGACGCGAGCGAAGCTCGCGGGCCCGGAATCCATAATCCCCGCTGCGGAATATGGATTCCGGATTCGCCGCTGAGCTTGTCATCGGGCCGGCCACTTCGGGCCGGACCCGTTGGCGGCGCCCAGGAATGACAATTATCCTCTCAGTCCTGGATTGCCATCATGCCCGCCTCGCAACATCAGTCGCCAAAAACCGATATCGAAATTTCGCAAGCCGCCAAGAAACGGCCGATCATCGACGTCGCGCGCGAGCGGCTTGGGCTGACGCCTGAGAATCTCGAGCCTTACGGCCATTACAAGGCCAAGGTGTCGATGGATTTCATCAACACCCTGCAGAACAAGCCGAACGGCAAGCTGATCCTGGTGAGCGCGATCAATCCGACGCCGGCTGGCGAGGGCAAGACCACGACTACGGTCGGACTTACCGACGCGCTCAATCACATCGGCAAGAAAGCGATGCTGTGCATCCGCGAGCCGTCGCTCGGCCCGTCGTTCGGCATGAAGGGCGGCGCCGCCGGCGGCGGCTACGCCCAGGTCGTGCCGATGGAAGACATCAATCTGCACTTCACGGGCGATTTTCACGCCATCACGTCGGCGAACAACCTGCTCGCCGCTCTGCTCGACAATCACATCTATTTCGGCAACGCGCTTGCCATTGATGCACGCCGCGTCGCCTGGCGGCGCGTGCTCGACATGAACGACCGGGCGCTGCGCTCGATCGTTTCATCACTCGGCGGTGTCGCCAACGGTTTTCCGCGCGAGGACGGCTTCGACATCACGGTTGCTTCCGAAGTCATGGCGATCTTCTGCCTGGCGCGCAATCTGGACGATCTGAAAAATCGTCTCGGCAACATCGTCGTCGCCTATACCCGCGACCGCAGGCCGATCCGCGCCCGCGATCTCAAGGCGCATGGCGCCATGACGGTGCTGCTTAAAGAGGCGCTGGCGCCCAATCTGGTGCAGACGCTGGAAGGCACGCCCGCCTTCATCCATGGCGGCCCATTCGCCAATATCGCGCATGGCTGCAATTCGGTGCTGGCGACGACCACGGCGTTGAAGCTTACCGATTACGTCGTGACCGAGGCGGGATTTGGCGCGGATCTCGGCGGCGAGAAGTTCATGGACATCAAATGCCGCAAGGCCGGCATCGCGCCCGATTGCATGGTTCTGGTCGCGACGATCCGGGCGCTGAAAATGCATGGCGGCGTCAAAAAAGAGGATCTCAAGGCAGAGAATCTCAAAGCGCTCGAGGCCGGCATGGCCAATCTGCAGCGCCACGTCGAGAACGTGCAGAAATTCGGCATCATGCCGGTGGTGTCGATCAACCGCTTCTCCGCCGATACCGAAGCGGAGATCAAGCTCGTGCAGGACAAGTGCAAGTCGCTCGGCGTCGAAGCGCTGATGGCCGATCACTGGGCCATGGGCGGGGCCGGCGCCGCCGACGTGGCGCGCGCCGTCGTCAAGATTGCCGAAAGCGGCAAGAGCAAGCTCAAATTCCTTTATCCCGACGACATGCCGCTGTTTGAAAAGATCCGCACCATCGCGCGGGAAATCTATCGGGCCAAGGACGTCACTGCGGACAAATCGGTGCGCGACCAGCTCGCCAGTTTCGAGGCGATGGGCTACGGCAAATTCCCGATCTGCGTTGCCAAGACGCAATACAGCTTCACGACCAATCCGGACGCCAAGGGCGCGCCAAGCGATCACGTCATCAATGTGCGTGAGGTGCGGCTCTCGGCCGGCGCCGAGTTCGTCGTGGCGATCTGCGGGGAGATCATGACCATGCCCGGCCTGCCGAAAGTGCCCGCGGCAGAATCGATCGATATCGGACCGGACGGTCGGATCGTCGGGCTGTTCTAGAAGTCGACTTGTCCAATCCCGTCATCCTGAGGCGCGAGCGAAGCGAGCCTCGAAGGGCGACGGGGAACAATAATCTGCGCTGGGTGGGGCGCGGCATTCCGGTTACGGCCTCTCTGCGATGCCGTTGACCAGCGGCGCCAGTCGCGCCAGGTCGCCGTCGATATAGGAATCGAAGGCGTCAAGCGCGACGATATCGGGCTTGATCCCCTGCGCCTTGATCTTCTGCTGCAATTCGCCGTCGCGGCTTGCCGCGGCGATGGCGTCGGAGAGCGTGCGCAGCGCGGGCTTCGGCGTTTTGACCGGCGCCAGAATGCCGTACCAGGTCGCAAAGTGGTAATCGACGCCTTGTCCAATCGCGGTCGGTATCTTGACCGGATCGGTCACCGGCTCGTCGGCGCCGACCGCAAGCGCGCGCAGACTGCCGTTTTGCAAGAACGATAGGACGAAGGCGAGCGGATCGAACGAGGCCTGGATGGCGCCGCTCAACATATCGGAGATGATGTTGGAACTTACCGTATAGGGCACGTGGACAATTTTGATGTCAGTCCGCGCGGCGAAATACGCGCCGGCAAGATGGGTCGCCGTGCCGACACCGGCCGAACCGTAGTTGAGCTGTCCCGGTTTTGCCTTGGCGAGCGCGATGAACGCGTCGAGATCGGCGACGCCGAGCGCGCTTGGCACCACGACAATCGCCGGCGCTGCGCCGATCATTGCCACTCCGGCAAAATCCTTGATCGGATCGAACGCCAGATTTTTATTGAGCAGGCCCAGGATCGAGTGCCCGGAATTGCCGAACAACAGCGTGTAGCCATCGGGAGCCGCGGTCGCGATCGATTCGGCGCCGACGATCCCGCCGGCGCCCGGCCGATTCATCACCACGATTTGCTGCCCCAATAGTTTGTCGAGCTTGTCGGCGTAGAGCCGCGCCAGGATGTCGATCGTGGTGCCGGGCGTCAGTGGCACCACCAGCGTGATCTGACGTGGGGGAAATTGTTCGGCCGCTTGCCCCGGAACGGCCAAAAGCGCGAACAGCGCGGCGGCAATCAATCGGCGAAGGTGCATGAGGGATGTGCTCTCCGCTACACCAGCGCCACGCCGCGGATCGGCGACGCTTCGGCGTCGATCAATTTGAGTGGCAGCCCGATCAGCGTGAATCGATCCTTGCCGATCCGATCGAGGTTCTTCAGGTACGGCATCGTAATCACGCTATGTTCGCTTAAGGTTCGCGAATTGTGGAACACGCGCGGCGCATCGGGTTCGTCATTGCCGTGATAGAAATCGTAGCCGACGATCACGACGCCCTTGTCGATGCACCACATGGTGGCGCCGATCGTCAGATACGGCGACGCTTTCATCCATTTTTCCGAGCCGCCGTCATAGCTGTTGTTGAGATCGGTCCGTAGTATGAGGCGATCGCGGCGCTTGATGCCGACCGCGCGCTCTTGCAGGTCGGTTTCGGTGATCGCCTGGCCCGGCAGCTTGTCGCGCAGGTCGGCGATGACCGCGTCGCCGATGAAAAGATCGAGCGGAAGGTCGTGGATTTGCGTGCCGCCACGTACATTATGCTCCGGCGCGTCGACATGGCTGCCGGCATGCAGCCGCATGTGGACGCCGCGCACGATCTGGCCGGCGCCGCCCGGCGCGTCGTGCTCGTTGTTCACCTCCATTGCGAATTGCATGTCCTTCTTGAACCCCGCCGGCGTGCGCATCGCGAAGTTCTTCGGATCGAGTTCGAGACTTATGTCGACGATCTTAAAATTCGGCGGCAGCATTGAATCGCCTTTCGCACCGGTTACCAAAAACGGCGGCCAGCCGGCCGCGCTCTCGGTTTTAGCCGAGACGTTGCGGTTAGAACAGCGAAACGAGGTCTGGATACGCGGTCGCGCGGCGCGGCTTGGTCAGTCGAGTTGCAACGGCGACCAGCGCACCGCGGCATGAAACAGGGCAGTGCGAACACATGTGACCGCGTAAGACTCGCCGAACAAACGCAGCGTTTCTTTGCTGTCGCCGACAACGATCACGATATTCGGCGTCTGCTCGCCATGTCGCGAAGCAACGTGGGTGCGCATTTGCTCCGCGACGCGGTCGATCTCGGGATAATCCAGAATTTCGCCAAGCACGCGCACGACGTGAATGACCCTTCGCGGATGATCGCGCACCGTCCCGTACGCCAATTGACGGGTCATTGTGCGAAACGGCTCGCTCATAAGGCAAAACCGCTTCCTTCCGACAGTGAAGGAAGCGGCTCTGCTGGTGTTGAAATTACTGGAACAAAGTCGCCACGGATTTGAGCGTAATCCACACGCCCCAGGCCAGCGGAATGCCGACGAAGGCCCAGAACAACGCCGCCTTGGCGTCGAGTCCGCCCTTGCCGATGCCGAATGATCCTGACGACACCGCCGCGCCGGCGGTGGCTGCCTGCAGCTTATTCACCTCATCCTGGCTCATATACCATTTCGGATTGACCGGCTTGACCAGCAAATTGCAGATCAGGCCGATGACCAGCATCCCGCACAGAATGTACATGGTGAAATCGTAGAGGTGATCGCGCGGCACGCCGGCGGCGAGCTGCGCCTCGCGGATATAATTCACCACCACCGGGCCGATAATTCCGGCGGTCGACCATGCGGTCAGCAAGCGGCCGTGAATGGCGCCGACGAATTGGGTACCGAACATGTCGGCAAGATAGGCTGGCACGGTGGCGAAGCCACCGCCATACATCGACAGGATGATGCCGAAGGCGAGCACGAACAGCGCTTTGTTGCCGATCTGGGCGAAGAATGGCGCCGACGCATAGAGCGCGATGCCGAGAATGAAGAAGGTGTAATAGGTGTTCTTGCGCCCGATATAGTCGGACAGCGACGCCCAGAAAAATCGCCCGCCGATGTTGAAAAGCGACAGCAGGCCGGCAAAGCCCGCGGCGATCGCCGCAATGGCGGCTTTCTGATCGCCTCTCAACGCATTGAAGCCCAGTTCGGGGTGACCGATCAGCCTGCCGCCGAAAATTTCCTGCAACATCGGCGAGGCCATGCCGATGACGCCAATGCCCGCGGAGACGTTCAAACACAGCACCCACCAGATCAGCCAGAACTGTGGCGTCTTGTGCGCATCTTTGAGATGCACGTTATGCTGCGTGATCATCGTTTTGGTTTCGCTGGGCGGCGTCCAGCCCTCCGGCCGCCAACCGGTGGGCGGCAAGCGATAGCGGAAGGCGCCGACCATCATGAAGAAGAAGTAGATCGCGCCCATAGCGATGAAGGTCTGCCAGGCGCCGACATCGGTCGTGGTCTTGAAGGCGTTCATCAAGATATTCGCGAGCGGCGCGCCAATCATCGCGCCGCCGCCGAATCCCATGATCGCCATGCCGGTCGCCATGCCGCGCCGGTCCGGAAACCATTTCACCAGCGTCGAGACTGGTGAAATGTAGCCGAGGCCAAGACCGACGCCGCCGATCACGCCGGAGCCGAGCCACATCAGCCAGAGCTGGTGGACGTAAATGCCGATGGCGCCAAGAACGAGACCGCCGGCCCAGCAGCAGGCGGCAACCACGCCCGCCTTGCGCGGCCCGACGCGCTCGAGCCAGCCGCCCCACATGGCCGCCGACACGCCGAGGATCACGAAGAACAAGGTGAACATCCAGCCCATGCTGGCGACACGCCAGTCACAGGTGGTCGTGAATAATTCTTGCGCCAGCGACATGTCAGGGCAGGTCTTGCTCGCGGTGATTCCGAGCGCCCGCGACAACGGCAGCCAGAACACCGAAAAGCCGTAGGCCATGCCGATGCACAGATGGATGCAGAGCGCTGCGGGCGGTACCAGCCAGCGGTTAAATCCCTTCGCGGCGATGATGCGCTCGCGATCAAGAAGGCCTGGAATCGCTGCACCGGCTGGCATAGTTTGACCGATCGTCGTCATCATCGCGTCTCCCTGCAAAATTTTTTGGATTGCACCGCAGTTTTCAAAACTGTCGGGAGCGATTGATAGAATCAATCGTTCGATCTCTATCGATCGATAGAAATTTCAAATTTCGCTATAGCGAAACACTATGGGAATGAGTGACGGAAAAACGACTGCGTGTTGTAACAGGCTGACACCAAAATCATAAAAGTTGATAAAATTTCATCTAATCGGCGAGCAACGGCGCGACGCGTTTCGCTTCGGCGACAAGCGCCGCGATCAGCGGCGTCATCGGCTCGCGCGCCGGCACGACCAGCCCAATCGTGTAGCTCGCTTCCGGCTTCACGATAGGAATGGCGCGTAATACATCGGTCAGCCCAAGGCTTGTGGCCAGCCGCGCCGGCATCACGCTCGCCCAGCGTCCGGTGCGGACGTGGGAGTAGAGCAGGATCATCGAATTGGATTCCAGGGTCGGTTGCGCATTACCGCCAGCTTCGCCGAGCAGGCGATCAATGATGCGGCGGTTTTGCATGTCCGGTGTCAGCAGACAGAGCGGAACCTTGGCGACTTCGGCCCAGGTCACTTTGTCGCGGTTGCCGAGCGGCGCATCGGCGGAGGTGAGCAACCGATACCGCTCGCGGTAAAGCGGCACCTGCGTGACGCGGCCGACCGGCTCGTTATCGAGATATGTGACGCCGGCATCGGCCTCGAGGTTGTCCAACAAGTGAAGGACTTCCTCCGACGTGCACGAGCGCACCGTGAATTTCACGTCGGGATGGCGCTCGCGGTAGGGCGTGGTGAGGGTTTCGATCATCGCCAGCGTCGTCGGAATGGCCGCAATGCGCAGCCGGCCGGTGAGACCGTGCTTGAGCGCGTGCACCTCCTGCCGCATCGCCCGGCTATCGCCGACGATGCGCCGCGCCCAATCCAGCACCCGCTCGCCTTCGGGTGTAAAATCCTGAAATCGCGAGCTGCGATTGACCAGAAGGACGCCGAGCGTATCTTCCAGTTGTTTAATGCCAGCAGACAAAGTGGGCTGCGTCACGCTGCAAGCTTCGGCGGCGCGGGCGAAGTGCTTTTCGCGCGCTAAAGCAAGGAGAAATTCAAGCTTATCGATCAAGATCGGGCCCCTATCCAAGCTTTTCGCCCCGGCGCAACCAAAACCCCGCGCTTTGCGAAATCCTGTCGCAATTGATGGAAAATCCGGTGCCCAGTCAATATTTTTAATAGAGGTCTTCTATTGAGCAATATGCGATTCGAGCTTGTTTGGGCGGTTCCAATCGGGTTCTTGCATTTTGAGAGGAATTAATGAGCCTCACCCACCCGCCGACGACTGTGCCGCTCGATAACCGCAGCCGCGGTGGAAGCGGGCGGCGCCGGGCGCCGCGCACCCCAAAGGGCCGTCAGGTCGATCCGCAGGCGCGCGAAGAGATACGGGCGCTGCTTGGCGACCGCGAGTGCCGGCGCGATTTGTTGATCGAGCATTTGCATCTCATCCAGGATCGTTACGGTCATCTCTCGGCCGCGCATCTCGCCGCTTTGGCGGCCGAGATGCGGCTCGCTTTGACCGAGGTTTACGAGGTCGCGACCTTCTACGCGCATTTCGATGTCGTGAAGGAGGGCGAGACGCCGCCGCCGGCGATGACGGTGCGCGTCTGCGATTCGCTCTCCTGTGCGCTCAAGGGTGCGGAGCGGCTGTTCGCCGAACTGCCGAACAAACTCGGACCGGGCGTGCGCGTCGTGCGCGCGCCATGCATGGGCGCCTGCGATCGCGCGCCGGTTTGCGCGGTCGGTCACGTTCAGGTCATGCAGGCTGATGCGGGCAAGGTGACGGCGGCAGCGGCGCCCGCGCCGCATCCGCATGTCTATCCGACGCCGGCGCCGCTCGACGCTTATTGCCGCGACGGTGGTTATGCGCTGCTCAAGTCATGTCTTGATGGCAAGCGCAGCCGCGACGAGATCATCAAAATCGTCAGCGATGCGGGTTTGCGCGGCCTCGGCGGCGCGGGCTTTCCCACCGGACGCAAATGGTCGCTGGTCCGCACCGAACCGGCGCCGCGGCTGTTCGCCGTCAACGCCGACGAGGGCGAGCCCGGCACCTTCAAGGATCGCTTCTATCTCGAACGCGATCCGCATCGGTTCATCGAGGGCATGCTGATCGCGGCCTGGGTGGTCGAGGCCGCCGACACTTATGTCTACATCCGCGATGAATATCCCGAAGTGCGGCTTCTCCTTGCGCAGGAGATCGCCAAGGCGGAGCGGGCGGGGCTCGCCAAGCACACCAGGATCCATCTGCGCCGCGGCGCCGGCGCTTACATCTGCGGCGAAGAATCCGCGATGATCGAATCGATCGAAGGCAAGCGCGGCTTGCCGCGGCATCGCCCGCCTTATGTCGCTCAGGTTGGCCTGTTCGGGCACCCCACACTCGAACAGAATGTCGAGACGCTGTTCTGGGTGCGCGACATTGTCGAGCGCGGGGTCGATTGGTTCGCCTCGCAGGGCCGCCATGAGCGCAAAGGCTTCCGCAGCTTTTCGGTCTCGGGCCGGGTGAAGAATCCCGGCGTGAAGCTCGCGCCCGCCGGCGTCACCGCGCGCGAACTGATCGACGAATTCTGCGGCGGCATGGCCCAGGGTCACGTCTTCAAGGGTTATCTACCAGGAGGCGCATCAGGCGGCATTTTGCCCGCGTCCATGGCCGATATCCCGCTCGATTTCGGCACGCTGGAAAAGTACGGCTGTTTCGTTGGGTCGCACGCGGTTGTGATCCTGTCCGACCAGGACGATATGAAGGCGGTGGCGCTTAATTTGATGAAGTTCTTCGAAGACGAAAGCTGCGGCCAGTGTACACCCTGCCGGGTCGGCACCGAAAAGGCGGCGCAGCTGATGGCCAAAGGCCCGTGGAATGCGGCGTTGCTCGATGAACTATCAGTGCTGATGCGCGATGCTTCGATTTGCGGATTGGGCCAGGCGGCGCCGAACCCGTTGCTGTGCGTGTTAAAGTATTTTCCCGATGAACTGACCAAACCGCTGGGACATTGGTAATCCAAGGTCTGCACCATGAGCGATAGCGACGATCAGAAACGGCCGGGCGGAAAGGCGACCGCGGCGACTTTCACGATCGACGGCCGCGAGATCGATATCCGCACCGGCGAGACCATTTTCCGCGCCGCGCGCCGGCTCGGCGTCAAGCTGCCGCATCTGTGCTATTTGCCCAAGCCCGGCTACCGGCCCGACGGCAATTGCCGGGTCTGCATGGTCGAGATCGAAGGCGAGCGGGTGCTGGCCGCAAGCTGCATCCGCACGCCCTCGCCCGGCATGAAAGTGCGCACGGAGACCGATCGCGCCAAGACCGCGCGAAAAATGGTTGCCGAACTTCTGCTCACCGATCAGCCGGCGCGCGAGGTGGCGCACGATCCGGATTCCGAACTGTGGAAGATCGCGACCCGGCTTGAGATCGCGCCGGGCCGTTTCCCGCGTCGTGAAACACCCGCGCCCGATCGTTCGCACCCGGCGATGGCGGTCAATCTCGACGCTTGTATCCACTGCAACTTGTGTGTGCGCGCCTGCCGCGAAGTCCAGGTCAATGACGTGATCGGCATGGCCGGCCGCGGCCATGGCGAGAAAATCGTGTTCGATTTCGACGATCCGATGGGCGCCTCGACTTGCGTTGCCTGCGGCGAATGCGTGCAGGCCTGTCCGACCGGCGCGCTGATGCCGGCGACGCTGGTCGACGCGCGCAATGTTTTTACCTGGAAAGCGGACCGCAAGGTCGACAGCGTCTGTCCCTATTGCGGCGTCGGCTGCCAGCTCACCTATCACATCAAGGACGACAAGCTGCTTTACGTTAGCGGCCGCGACGGACCGGCCAACGAGAATCGGCTCTGCGTAAAGGGCCGCTTCGGCTTCGACTACGTCCACAATCCGCAGCGGCTTTTAAAGCCGATGATCCGTAAGGATGGCGTGCCGAAGATTCCGCACGAGGAGATCGACCCGTCGAATCCCTGGACGCATTTTCGCGAGGCAAGCTGGGAGGATGCGCTCGATCGCGCCGCCGCCGGCTTGAAAAAAATCCGCGATCGCGACGGCCCGCGGGCGCTCGCCGGCTTCGGTTCGGCCAAAGGATCGAACGAAGAAGCTTACTTATTCCAGAAGCTCGTCCGCACCGGCTTTGGCACCAACAATGTCGATCATTGCACGCGACTGTGCCACGCATCGTCGGTCGCCGCGTTGATGGAGGGGATTGGCTCAGGGGCCGTGTCGGCGACCTTCAACGAGTGCAAGAGTTCGGAAGTCATTTTCGTGATCGGGGCGAACCCGACCGAAAATCATCCCGTTGCTGCGACCTATTTCAAGCAGGCGGCCAAGCGCGGCGCGACGCTGATCGTTGCCGATCCGCGCGGGCAGGCGCTCAAGCGCCACGCCGATCATATGCTGCAATTCACGCCCGGCACCGACGTGGCTCTGCTCAACGGCATGCTCAACACCATCGTCGCCGAGAAACTTTACGACGAGCAATACATTCAGACCTACGTCGAGGGTTTCAAACAATTCGCCGACAGCATCAAGGATTACACGCCGGAGGAAATGGCGCCGGTCTGCGGCATCGAGGCCGACATCATCCGCACCGTGGCGCGCAAATTCGCTCGTGCCAAAGCGGCGATCATCTTCTGGGGCATGGGCATCTCCCAGCATACCCACGGCACCGACAATGCACGCTGCCTGATCGCGCTGTCGCTGATCACCGGCCAGATCGGCCGGCCCGGCACCGGGCTGCATCCCTTGCGCGGGCAGAACAACGTGCAAGGCGCTTCCGACGCCGGCCTCATTCCGATGTTCTTCCCGGATTACAAATCGGTCGAGGACCCGCAAATCCGCGGCCGTTACGAGGCCGCCTGGGGCAGCAAGCTCGATCCGAAGAAGGGCCTCACCGTCGTCGAGATCATGAATGCAGTCCACGCCGACGTGATCAAGGGCATGTACATCATGGGTGAAAATCCCGCGATGTCGGATCCCGACCTCAATCACGCGCGCCAAGCGCTCGCGCATCTGGAGCATCTCGTGGTGCAGGATCTGTTCCTCACCGAGACGGCGGTTTATGCCGACGTCGTGCTGCCAGCATCGGCCTGGCCGGAAAAGGATGGCACCGTCACCAATACCAATCGCCAGGTGCAGATGGGCCGCCAGGCGCTGCCGCTGCCGGGCGACACCCGTCACGACTGGTGGCTCATCCAGGAAATCGGCCGCCGCATCGGGCTGCCGTGGAATTACCGGGGGCCGGACGAGATCTACACGGAGATGGCATCGCTGATGCCGTCGCTGGACAATATTTCGTGGGAGCGCGTGCTGCGCGAGAGCGCGGTCACCTATCCGGCCGACGCGCCGGACAAGCCGGGCCGGGACGTGGTGTTCGAGCAAGGTTTCCCGCGGCCGGGCGGTTTCGGCAAGCTGGTCGCGGCCAAGCTGCAACCGCCCGACGAGACGCCGAACGACGAGTATCCGTTCATCCTCACCACCGGCCGCCAGCTCGAACACTGGCATACCGGGGCCATGACGCGTCGCGCCTCAACGCTCGATGCGCTGGAGCCGAGCGCGGTCGCCTCGGTGTCGCGCGGCACCCTCGCCAAGCTCGGCATCATGCCGGGCGATCCGATCCGGGTCTCGACACGCCGCGGCGTCGTGGAATTGGCATCGCGGCAGGACGACGCCATTCCCGACGGGGTCGTCTTTATTCCATTTGCCTATGTCGAGGCGGCCGCCAACATTCTCACCAATCCGGCGCTCGATCCGTTCGGCAAGATTCCGGAATTCAAATACTGCGCCGCGCGCGTGGAGGCGGTCGATCCGGCGACGAAGGTGGCGGCGGAGTAGCTTGTCGTTGGGGCTAGGGCAGGGCATTGTCGAAGCGTGCCTTCCGTCATCCTGAGGTGCGAGCGCAGCGAGCCTCGAAGGATGAACGGCCGTGGCCGTCGCCCTTCGAGGGCCGCTACGCGGCCTCCCCAGGGTGACGGAAGAAGATCCCACTACTTTTTATCGTCCTTATAATATGCCTCGACCGGTCCGCTGAGCTTGATCGTCAGCGGATTGCCGTAGCGATCCTTGGTCTTGCCGACCTCAACGCGAATCCAGCCTTCGCTGACGCAATATTCACTGACATTGGTCTTCTCGACGCCCTTGAAGCGTATGCCGACATCGCGCTTGAGCGTCTCGCCGTCGTAGAACGGGCTTCCCGGGTCGTTGGAGAGGCGATCGGGTGGCTTGTCGGACTTTTGTTTCTTGCCTGACTTCTCGGCCATCGCACGCTGATCCCTTCTCGAAACCGCTTGTTCCCTTACGCGCTTTAAAGCGCAATCCGATTAAGTTGAATTACTGTGCGTCCCTAACAATTTGTTTGCGCATGATCTTGTCCGAAAACCGGTTTCCACTTTTCGGGATCATGCGCTAGTCCGTCGGCGCGATATTGGCGTCCCTGGCGAGCTGTACCATGGCCGCCACGTCTTCAGCGAAGAATTTCCCGAACTGATCCGGCATCATCGGCATGGGCTCGACGCCGAGCTGTTGCAATTTCTCTCGGATGGCCGGCGTCATCAGTGCCGTGTTGATCTCGCGATTGAGCGTCGCGACGATCATCGGCGAGATCCCGACCGGCGCGGAGACGCCGCCCCAGAACAGATATTCGGCACTGGGATAGCCGGCTTCGGCAATGGTCGGGACGTCAGGCAGCAACTCCACGCGCTTCGGCGTCGAAACCGCAAGCGCGATCACCTGACCTTGCTTGATCAAGGGCAGCGCCGGCGCGATCGGGAGGAAATAGAAATCGATCCGCCCTGTCACCAAGTCGGCCAGCGCCTCGACCGCGCCGCGATAGGGAATGTGCTGCACCGCCAAGCCGGCGGCGAGCCGGAAACGCTCGCCGGCAATATGCGAGGCGGAACCGATCCCGGCCGAAGCAAAATTGAGCTCGCCGGGTCTTGATTTGGCGGCCGCCACAAGCTCGGCCACGGTTTTGAAACCTTTGCCAGGCGCGGCGACGAGCACGCTCGGTTGCGCGCCGAGCATTGCGATCGGTTCGAGGTCGCGCAACTCGTCGTAAGGCAGCGAGCGGTGCAAAATGACCGCGGAACTCATCGAGGCCGAGCTCAAGAGCAGCGTGTAGCCATCCGGTTCGGCGTGAACCACCAAGGCGACGCCGACAACGCCACCGCCGCCGGACCGGTTCTCCACGACGAATGCCTGCCCGATCTGCTGGCCGACCTGATCGAATACGAGCCGCGCAACGATGTCGTTGGCGCTGCCGGCGGTGAACGGGCTGACGACCAGCACGGGGCGGGTGGGCCAGTCCTGCGCGAGAGCCGCCCGGGCGAAGCCAATCGCGGCCAGCACGGCGATCAATACAAAGTGAGGTGTCCGCAACTTCATGGCGCCGTCATTGTGATATGAACCGCGGCCGCCCGCCAGCCCGATCGGCGGTGCGGATTTCGCCGGCGCGCGATCCAAGCTATACAGTCGCCCAGGTTCGTAACCCAAATCGTAACCATGTCGCTTGCCGCCGACGATTCCTCAACCCTGTCCGGCCTTTGCCGCGTTCGCCACGATTGGACCCGCGCCGAGATCGGCGCGTTGTTCGACCTGCCGTTTCCCGAATTGCTGTTTCGCGCGCAAAGCATCCATCGCCAATATTTCGATCCGGCCGAGGTGCAGATTTCAACGCTGCTGTCGATCAAGACCGGCGGCTGCCCGGAAGATTGCGCCTATTGCCCGCAGAGCGCGCATTACAACACCGGCGTGAATGCCGAGAAGCTCATGGCGCTCGACGCCGTGCTCGCCGAAGCGCGCGCCGCCAAGAGCGCCGGCGCGAGCCGCTTCTGCATGGGAGCGGCCTGGCGTTCGCCCAAGGACCGCGATCTTGAGCAGGTGTGTGCAATGGTCGGGGCGGTTAAGGGACTGGGGCTCGAGACCTGCGCCACGCTCGGTATGCTGAGCGCGGCGCAAGCGCACGCGCTCAAGCGCGCGGGGTTGGATTATTACAACCACAATCTCGACACCTCGCCGGAATTCTACGGCGAGATCATCACCACGCGCGTCTACCGGGATCGGCTGGAAACACTCGAACATGTGCGCGACGCCGGCATAAATGTCTGCTGCGGCGGCATTGTCGGCATGGGCGAGAGCCGCGCCGACCGCATCGGCATGATCGCCACGCTTGCCGCTTTGCCGGTGCATCCGGAATCGGTACCGATCAACATGCTGGTCCGCGTCGCGGGCACCCCGCTCGCCGACCAACCGCCGCTCGATCCGTTCGAATTCGTGCGTACCATCGCCGTCGCCCGGATCACCATGCCGCGTTCGATGGTGCGGCTCTCCGCTGGGCGCGAAGACATGAGCGAACAGACGCAGGCGCTTTGCTTCCTCGCCGGCGCCAATTCGATCTTCTACGGCCCGAAGCTTCTCACCACCGCAAATCCGGTGCGCGATCGCGATCGCGTGCTGCTGGACAAGCTCGGCTTGAGCCCGATGCAATAACGACTCACGTCAGCTCGTTCGCCAGAAATCCAGCTATCAGGGATTATTTCAATGCTTAGAGCATTTTCGATCATTCGTCTTTGTTTCATCGCCGTCGCCATCGGCGCACTCTCGGCGGCGGCGCTCGGCGAAGGCTTTGACGACACGCTCAGCCGCGACGCGGTGCTGCGCGATCCGGAAATTCCCGTGCTCGGCAATCCGGACGGCGATCTGACCGTGGTCGAATATTTCGACTACCAGTGCCCGTATTGCAAAAAGCTCGCGCCGCAAATCGCGCAGGTCATCCGCGACGACGGCAAAATCAGGCTGGTGCTCAAGGACTGGCCGATCTTTGGCGCGGTTTCGCGGTCGGCTGCGCAATTGGCGCTGGCGGCGAAATATCAGAACAAATATCGGGAGGCGCATGACGCGTTGATCGGCGCCAAAGAGAAATTGAGCGACGCCAATATGCCGGAGCTTCTGACCAAGGCCGGCGTCGATGTCGAAAAGGTCAAGCAGGACCTGCAGGCGCACCAAAAGACCATCGATGACGTGTTGACCCGCAACGACAAGCAGGCCGATGCCTTCGGCTTTCAGGGCACGCCCGGGTTTATCGTCGGGTTCTTCCGTGTGCCGGGCGTGGTCGAGATGAAAGTGTTCAAGCAGATCATCGCCGACGCGCGGGCGGCAGCGAAGAAGCGCAAAGGGTAATACCGAACCGGCGTCTATATCCCCGCCGCGCCGCCGTCGGCGCGCGGGTCGTGCGCGCCTTCGCAAGTACCGTCGGGGTGCAGCACCACCGCGCCGGCGTGGCCCATGACATCGGAGTGCGGCTCGGTGAGCAGTTCGACGTCGTGGCCGGCCGCGGCGAGCGCGTCGACGACGCTTTCGTCGAAGCGCGGCTCGAGACGCAGTGTGATGCGCGCCGCGCCCCAGGTGCGGCCGAGCACCCAGCGCGGCCGGTCGAGCGCTTCCAGCAAAGGCTCGCGAAAATCCACATGGCGGGTGAAGACGGCGCTTTGCGTCTGCGGCTGACCGTCGCCGCCCATGCAGCCATAGGCCATAATGCGCCCGTCCTTCAACGCGGCGAGCGCCGGATTGAGCGTGTGGAACGGCAGCCGGCCGGGGCTGAGGTAATTGAGGGCGCCGGGCTGGAGCGAAAAGCTCGAGCCGCGGTTCTGCATCAACAATCCGGTGCGCGGCAGCACGCAGCCGGAGCCGAATTCCCAATACAGCGATTGGATATAGGAAACGACCAGACCGGACGCATCGGCCGCGCCCATCCAGATCGTGTCGCCGGCATTGGGCGCGAGCGGCCAGGGCGCTGCCTTGCGGCGATCGATCTTCATCGCTTCGCCGGCGAGGTAGCGCTCTTCGAGCACGCGCTGCAGCGAATGGGAGAGATAATTCGGATCGGTGATCAGCCGGTCGCGCATCCGCAACGCGCGCTTGGTCGCCTCGATGAGGCTGTGAATGTGATCGAAGCCTTCCGCCTCGCGCACGCCAAGGCGCGCGAACAAAGCCAGGATCATCAGCGAGACCGCGCCTTGGGTCGGCGCGTCGGTGTTGAACAGCGTTCCCGATGCCAAGGTCACGTGCAGCGGTTCGGCAAGCGTCGCATGGTAGCGCTCGAGGTCGGTTCGCGAGACCGGGCTCCCGATGCGTTCGAGATCGGCGGCGGTCTCGCGCCCGACATCGCCGCGGTAGAAATCCTCGAGCCCGGCGGAGGTCAGATGTTCGAGCGTAGCGGCGAACGCCTCCTGCTTGAGCATCGTGCCGACTTCCGGAACCTTGCCGTCGATCAGAAATTGTGCGGCGAAACCGGCCACGTCCTCGAGCCCGCCGAACTGTTCCTCGGTCAATCGTTTCTGACTGCGCGTGACCGGGTAGCCGTTGCGCGCCTGGGTGATTGCGGGCGCGAGCAGAGCCTTGAGCGGCAATTTTCCGCCGCGCGCCCGCGCCGCTTCGTGGGCGAGTATCCAGCCGGCGACCGCGCCGGGCACGGTAAGCGCCGCGAGAGGGCCGCGGGTCGGCATCGCCTCGTAATCGCCGTAAAGCTCGGGCTTGGCCGCTATCGCCGCCGGACCCGCCGCCATGATGGCGCGCACCCGCCCCGACGGCTCGCGAACGAGCCAGAAGCCGTCGCCGCCGAGATGGTTCATGTGCGGATAGACGGCGGCGATCGATGCCGCCATGGCGAGCATGGCTTCGATCGCATTGCCGCCTTCGGCAAGGATGGAGCGGCCGGCTTCGACCGCCGCAAAATGGGGCGCGCAGACGACACCGCGGCGGTGCCCGGCGCTGTGCGGGCTCACTGGATTGGCCATGATTTCAATTCACTGCAGTGGCGGGCGCGGCAAAGCCGCGTTTGCGTAGGAGCGCGTCCGCGGTCGGCAGCCGACCGCGGAAGGCCTTGTAGGCTTCGGCCGGGTCTTGCTGGTTGCCGGCGGCGTAGACGCAATCGCGCAACCGTTTCGCGGTCGCGGAATCGAAAATATCACCGGTCTCTTCGAAGGCGGCAAACGCGTCGGCGTCGAGCACTTCGGACCACATATAGCTGTAATAGCCGGCGGCATAACCGCCGCCCCCGAAGAGATGGGCAAAGTGCGGCAAACGATGCCGCATCACGATTTCGTCCGGCATGCCGATGCGCTTGAGGCTTGCCGCTTCGACCGCCCGCGCGTCGAGCGGTGGATCACCGGGATCGGGCGGCGGCAGCGCATGCAAATCGAGGTCGGTTTCGGCGCAAGCAATGTATTCGAGCGTGGCGAAACCTTTATTGAAATTACGCGCGGCGACGAGCCGGGCCAGCAATTGCTCCGGCATCGGCGCGCCGGTCTGGTAATGCAGCGCGAAGCGCCGCAACAGCTCCGGCTGCTCCAGCCAATGCTCGAATAGCTGCGACGGCAGTTCGACGAAATCGACCGCGACATTGGTGCCGGCAATCATCGGGTAAGTCACCGACGAAAGCAGGCCGTGCAGCGCATGGCCGAATTCATGGAACAGCGTGCGCGCATCCTCGAAGCTCAACAGGGTCGCCTCGCCGGCGGGCGCCTTGGCGAAATTGCAGACATTGACGATCAGGGGCGTGATCTCGCCGTTTAGCTTGTGCTGGTCGCGCAGCGACGTCATCCAGGCGCCGCTGCGCTTTGGGGCCCGCGCGAAATAGTCGCCGAAGAATAGACCGATCTCCTTGCCGTCAGGGCCGGATACCTGCCACGCCCGCACGTCGGGATGCCATACCGCGGCGTCCGGGCGCGGCGTGAACTTCAAGCCGAACAGGCGACCGGCCGTGTGGAACGCCGCTTCGATCATACGATCGAGGCTGAGATACGGCTTGACGGCGGTCTCGTCGAAATCGCACACGCGCCGGCGGAGCTTTTCGGCGTAGTAGCGCCAGTCCCAAGGCTCAAGCTTGAAATTGCCGCCGTCTTCCTGGATCAGCGCTTGCATCGCGTCGCGGTCGAGCAACGCGCGGGCACGCGCCGGCCCCCAGACCGCACGAAGCAGATCGCGCACCGCCGCGGGCGTCTTCGCCATGGCGTCCTCGAGCCGATAATGGACGAAATCCGCATAGCCGAGGAGCCGCGCGCGTTCGGCGCGCAGCCGAACCATCTCGGAGACGATCGCTTTATTGTCGGTCGATCCGCCGTTGTCGCCGCGCATGACGAAGCCGCGAAACACCTTTTCGCGCAGATCGCGGCGATCCGAAAATTGCAGGAACGGCTCGACCGTGGAGCGCGACAGCGTCACCGGGTAACCGTCGACGCCGCGCTCGGTCGCCTCCGACTGCAAGGCCTCGCGGATGGAATTGGGCAGTCCGGCTAGCTCGGCTTCGCCTTCGAGCCGCAGCATGAACGCCTGCTCGTCGGCAAGCACGTTCTGGCTGAACGCAGTGCCGAGCGCTGCCAGCCGCTCCATGATTTCGCCAAGCTGCCGCTTGGCCGTATCGTCGAGCGCCGCGCCGGCGCGGCGATAGCTGGTGTGATAACGCTCGATCACCCGCGCCTGTTCGGGGTTCAGGCCGAGACGGTCGGCCGAGCGCATTACGGCGTCGATGCGTCGGTACAGAGCGGCATTGGTGTGGATCTGGTTCCAATGCCGCGCGATCTGGGGCGCCATCGCCCGCTCAACCTCCATCAGGGCATCGTCGGTATGAGCGCCGGCCAGGAGGGAAAACACGTTGTCGATGCGCTCGAGCGTACGACCGCTCAGCTCCAGCGCGGCAATCGTATTGGCGAATGTCGGCGGCTCCAGTGCGCCGGCAATGGCAGCGATCTCCGCCGTGTGCTCGGCGAGCGCGTGCGCGTAAGCCGGCAGGAAGTGCTCCGCCCGAATGCGCAAGAACGGTGGCACCCCGCCAGCGGCGGTCCAGTCCTCTAACAGAGGATTGTCGCCCAGTGCGGTCGCCGGGGCGGCTGGACTGTTATCGAGGCGGGCAGGGGCTTGGGGCATCGGCGGGGGTCTTAGCAAAGGCGGCAGCAGGCATGATATAGGGACGGTGGACAGGGTCGTGCTCCGATTTAGGAACTTCAAATCCGCCGCGCTAGATCGTTTGTGTCAGGACATTCGTGAGGAGAGCTTAAATGCCCCGCCATGGCCATTATACGCCGCACGGCGTGATCCCCGCCGTTCTGCTGCCATTCTCCGATGACCTGACGATCGACGAAAAGAGCTTCCGCAAGCACCTCGGCGACGTTGCCGCCGGCGAAGGGCTTTCGGCCATTACGGTTAACGCCCATTCGACCGAGGTTGCCTCGTGCAGCTTCGACGAACAGCGTCGCGTGCTTGAAATCGCGCAGGACGAAATCGGCGGGCGTCTGCCGCTCGTCAACGGCATATGGGCCGACGGCAGCCTCGAGGCCGCCCGGATCGCGCGCATGGCGGACGAGGGCGGCGCATCGGCGCTGCTCGTTTTCCCGCCGGTGGCGTTTACGCTCGGGCAGAGCCCGGCCATGGCGGTCGAGCACTTCAAGCGCATTGCCGACGCCACCAGCCTGCCGCTGATCGTCTTCCAATATCCGCTGGCGACCGGCCAGGGCTATCCGCGCGACACGCTGTTGCAGATGATCGAGGCGGTGCCGACCATCCGGGCGATCAAGGACTGGGCGGGCAATGTCCAGCAGCACGAGATGCACGTCCGCACGCTGCAAGCCCTCAAGCGCCCGGTGAACGTGCTGACCACGCACAGCGCCTGGCTGTTGAGTTCGATGGTGCTGGGCTGCAACGGCTTGCTCTCGGGCAGTGGCAGCGTGATCGCCGACCTGCAGGCGGCGCTGTTCCGAGCGGTGGCGCGCAACGATCTGGCCGAGGCGCGGCGTCTGAACGACCGCATCTATCCGCTCGCGCTCGTATTCTATGCCGAGCCCTGGGCCGACATGCACAACCGCATGAAGGAGGCTCTGGTGCTGCTCGGGCGGCTGCCGCGGGCGGTGGTGCGGCCGCCGCTGGTCAAGCTCGGCCGCGCCGAGATCGAGCGTATCCGCTCGGCGCTGGTCGAGGCAGGGCTATTGGGCAAAGCCGCGCGCGATGCGGCGTGAACCCAGGGCCAGGCTACAGCCAAGCCTTGAAGTGCCCGTCCAATCGGGCTAACTCCCTGCCGCGATGAACGAGCAATCACCCCCGCGCCGCCGCCGCATCGTCTGGCAGAACGTCCTCACCGTGGTCAGCGCCGCGATCTTGATCAGCGCCGAAGTGTTCGGCGCGGCGTTTGCCGGCAGCTGGGCGATCGCCAACCTGTTCGCGCTCGGCACGCTCGGCGCGCGCGTGCTCGACGGCTTGTTCATGCTCTGCGGCGTCGCGGTGATGGTGGAGTTCGTGCGCGCGGCGCACCGCGTCGAGCCGTTCACGGCAGACTGAAGTCCGCGCTCGCGTTCATCGTGCACAGCTGAGTCTGTCTTTTTACACTTCCTTAAAAGAAAAAGGGTTGCACGAGCGAACTAAATCGCTTATTTCGGGTTTGCCCAATTTCGCACGTGCCTGTGGCCGTGTGTCGGTCGGTGGGCATCCGGACAAGAGGCCGGACAGCCGCCTAAGGAAGAGAACACTACTTCCTTGCTCCCGCGACCGGCAGCCGGAGGCGAACCGGCGATGCCCGCTCTCCACGGGCGACGCGGCTTAAAGCAACGACGGAAGGGCTTTTTTGGTTACTGCCGGCGCGAATGCCGGGGACACCGAAAGGGCTTGTCCATCTTTGCCAACAGTGCGGAACGGGGCTTCCCCTAATCCGGACCGAGGCAACAAACACGGCGACGCAGATGCTCCGCGTGATGCGTAGCGCTGTCAGCGTCGCAGGAGGTTGATCTCGGCGGCTACGCCGCCAGTCGGATTAGGAGCTGGGTGAAATGACTGCACGCATCCGCGAATTTCTCAAACAACGTACCGATATCGGACCCTGCCTCGTCGTCGATCTCGACGTCGTGCGTGAGAACTATCAGAGCTTTGCCAAAGCGCTGCCGGACACCAAGGTCTATTACGCGGTGAAGGCCAATCCGGCGCCGGAAATCCTCAAATTGTTGGCCGAGCTCGGCTGCTGCTTCGACGTGGCCTCGATCGCCGAGACCCACGCGGCGCTGGCGGCTGGCGCCACCGCCGACCGCATCTCCTACGGCAATACGATCAAGAAAGAGCGCGAGATCGCCGAGGCGTTCCAGCTTGGCGTGACCCTTTTCGCGGTTGATTGCGAGGCCGAGGTCGAGAAAGTCGCTCGCGCCGCGCCCGCCAGCCGGGTCATCTGCCGCATTCATTGCGACGGCTCGGGCGCCGAATGGCCGCTGTCGCGCAAATTCGGCTGTGAGCCCGCCTACGCCGCCGATGTTTTGGAACTGGCCCACAAAAAAGGGCTCGTGCCATACGGCATCTCCTTCCACGTCGGCTCGCAACAGCACAATGTCCAAGCCTGGGACCGGGCGCTCGCGTCGACCGCGGCGATCTTCCGGACGTGTGCCGAGCGCGGCATTTCGCTTTCCATCGTCAATCTCGGCGGCGGCTTTCCGGCGCGCTATGTGCGCCGGACGCCGAAGCTCGAGTCTTACGGCAAGGCGATCTTCAAAGCGCTGCGCAAGCACTTCGGCAACGATCTGCCGAACACCTTCGTCGAGCCCGGCCGCGGCCTCGTCGGCAATGCCGGCATCATCGAGGCGGAAGTGGTGCTGATTGCCAAGCGCAACCCCGAAGACGAGGTCCGCTGGGTCTATCTCGACATCGGCAAGTTCCACGGCCTGGCCGAGACCATCGGCGAGTCGATCCGCTATCCGATCCGTACCACGCACGATCGCGACGAGACCGCGCCGTGCATCATCGCCGGCCCGACCTGCGACTCGGTCGACGTGCTCTACGAGAAGACGCCGTACCCGCTGCCGGTGTCGCTCGCGATCGGCGACAAAGTCTTGATCGAGGCGGCCGGCGCCTATACCGCGACCTATTCCTCGGTCGGCTTCAACGGCTATCCACCGCTGCGGCAATACGTGATCTGAGCGCTCCTTCTCTCCCGCGCGTGGGGGAGAAGGTCGCGACGAGCGGCACTCGACCTCTCCCCGCGCGGCGGGGAGAGGTTTTTATTTCGGCTGAACCCTGGGATCGCTGCCCGGACTGCCGGGTGGCGGAATCACCGGCATTTTTCCGGTTTCCGGCGCCGGCGCTTTGATGCCCGGATCGACGTCGGGCGGGCAGATCACGCCGCCGCCCTGATCGAGCCTGTCGCTCAGCGTCTTCGACGGATCGCTAAGTTCGGCGCAGGGCTTTTGCCTACCGTTGGGCGCCTGGGCACACGCCGGGGACACGCCGACAGCCGTGAGCGCCAGTACTATGGCGGAACGCACAATGATCGTTTTCACCTTGGAATAACGAATGGCACGACACGCCAGTTCCGGTTCTTCGACGCTCAGCCGAGATTGACGATGCCGGCTTCGCCGCTTTCGGTGCCCCAGGCGAGCTGGCGACCATCGCCGCTCCAGGCGAGCGCCGTGATCGGCGCCTCGCCCGGTTTCTTGGCCAGGATCTCGGCGCCGTCTTCGATGCGGGCCAAGAGCACGAGGCCGTTGTCGTAGCCGGCAGCGACGACGTCGGTGCGCGGATGGCAGGCGACGACGTTGATGCGGTGGCCGGAGGGCGTCAGCAGGCGAGGGGTCTTGCTCATCGGGCCGTCCTTGCTCTGGAACGGCCACAGCACAAGCTGGCTCGCGCCGGCGCTGGCGAGCCAATGACCGCCCGCGCTCCACGACAGCGAGGTGACCCGCGCCGCATAGCCTGACATCCGCATGTGCTGGCGGTCGACCAGGCGCCAGCCGTGCAGCATCGGCTCCTGCATCGTGGTCACCAGGAAGCGGCCGTCGGGGCTCACCGTCGCGCCAAGATGCGAGCCCTTCCATTCCAGCTTTTCCGGCGCCGCGCCGGCGGCATTGGGAAACCAGAGCGTGGCGCCGTTGTAATGGGCGATCGCAAGCCGCAAACCTTTGGGGAAAAATGCGAGCCCGCCGACCGTGGACGGCGCCTCGAATGCGCGCAAATCCTTCGCTTGCACATAGGCGGTCTTGCCGGCGGACCAGGCGACTACACCATCCGGCCCGAGTGCGACATGATCGATCCAGCGGTGTTTCGGGTCGCTTGCCAAGACTTTGCTTGCACCCTCGCCATCGGTGGCGACGATTTTGCCGTCGTCGCCGGCGGTGACGACGCGCCCGTCGTCGGCCACCGTATCGAGGATAGCCCCATCATGCGCCTCGACCCGGCGCGGCTCACCATCCGGCGGCGCGATCACGATGGCCTCTTCTCCGAGAACAAACGCGGCGGTGTGGCCGAGAAAATGCGCAGCGACGATACCGCCATCGATCACGATCGGACGGGTGCGTTCGACGACCGAAACTGTATCGCTGCCGCTCGCCGCCATCGATCTGGCTCTACGCTATTTCGCGATGCAGCCTTCGAAACCCTCGGTGATCATCTTGCCGGGCAGGTTGCGGCCGATGAAAACGACCCGGCTGTCGCGCTTCTCGCCCGCTTGCCATGGCCGCTGATGGTCGCCGTCGAGAATCATGTGCACACCCTGGAAGACGAAGCGCTGATCGTCGTCTTTGAACGCGAGAATGCCTTTGCAGCGCAGAATGTTGGGGCCTTCCTTCTGCACCAGGTCCTGCACCCAGGGGAAGAATTTGTCCGGATCGAGCGGCTTGTCGATGTGCAGCGCAATCGATTGCATTTCCTCGTCGTGATAGTGCTTGAGGCCGCCATGCGCATGCGCATGCGCGTGACCATGATCGTGGCCGTGATCATGGCCGTGATCGTGCTCATGATGATGGTGATGATCGTGGTCGTCGCCGCCGAGGAAGTCAGGCTCGAGATCGAGGATGCGATCGAGATCGAAGGCATTGCGGCCCAGCACCGCATCCAACGGAACCTTGGCGCGCTGCGTCCTGTGCAGCTTAGCGTAAGGATTGATGCCGCGAATGCGCGCCTCGACGTCGCTTAATTCGTCAGGCGAGACGAGATCGGTCTTGTTGATCAGGATCACATCGGCAAACGCGATCTGATTTTTGGCTTCCGGCGCGTCCTTGAGCCGCTCATTGAGCCATTTGGCGTCGGCGACGGTGACGACGGCGTCGAGCCTGGTCTTGCGCCCGACATTCTCGTCGATGAAAAAGGTTTGCGCGACCGGTGCTGGATCGGCGAGCCCGGTGGTCTCGACAATGATGGCATCGAACTTTCCCTTTCGCCGCATCAGGCCGTCGAGAATGCGCACGAGATCGCCGCGCACGGTGCAGCAGATGCAGCCATTGTTCATCTCGAACACTTCTTCGTCGGCGCCGACCACGAGATCGTTGTCGATGCCGATTTCGCCGAATTCATTGACGATCACGGCGTATTTCTTGCCGTGGGGTTCGGAGAGAATGCGGTTGAGCAAGGTCGTCTTGCCGGCGCCGAGATAGCCGGTCAGCACCGTCACCGGGATTTTTTCAGACGAAGACTGCTCCGACATTCCTATCTCCTGGCGTTTGGCTTACGGGCCTCGCGCCTTTGTTGGCGGCATTGATCGCGGCTGATTGCGAAGCTCCCAGGAGGCTATATAGGCAATCGCGGCCGCGACCAAAACCCCGCCAGATTCGCATCTCCCTCGCACCAGCATTGCTCACGCTTCAAGATGCCGGCGCGGCAGAACAAGCCAAATCAGGCCGCCGACCGGCCCGAGCGCAACCGACAAGAGATAGATAAATCCCGCGACCAGGATGATAGCGGGCCCGGACGGCAGTTCCGCGCGGAACGAGAGAATGAGGCCGGCATAGCTGGAAACGAGCGCGCTCGCGACCGCGGCTGCGATCATTCCGGTCACGTCACGCGCCCAGAAGCGCGCGCTAATCGCCGGCAGCATCATGATGCCGACGGCGAGCAGGGTGCCGAGCACTTGGAAGCCGCCGACCAGATTGAGCACGACCAGCGCGAGGAAAACGACATGGGCGGCCGCGCCGGCGCGGCTAACCGTGCGCAGAAATCCCGGATCGACGGATTCGAGCACCAGCGGCCGCCAGATCAAGGCCAGCACGACGAGCGAAACCGATGTGATCGCGAGGATAAGAACCAGCGCGCTGTTGTCGATGGCGAGCACCGAACCGAACAGGAAATGCATCAGATCGATGGTGTTGCCCTTGAGCGAGACGATGGTGACGCCGAGTGCGAGCGAGATCACGAACAGCGCCGCAAGCGAGGCATCTTCCTTCAATTGCGTCGAGCGCGAGATCAGCCCGGCGCCGATGGCGATGAGAAACCCGGCGACGAGGCCGGCGCCGGCCATCGCCGGCAAACTCAAGCCCGCGAACAAAAAGCCGATCGCGGCTCCGGGCAGAATGGCATGCGCCATGGCGTCGCCGATCAGGCTCATGCGCCGCAGCATCAGAAAGACGCCGATCGGCGGCGCGCCGAAAGCGAGCGCGAAGGTGCCAAGGAGCGCCCGCCGCATGAATTCGAAATCCGCAAACGGAGCAATCAGAGTGTCGTACAGCATCGCGTTTGTCTGATTTATTCCGCGGCCACGGCGCAGGTCTCGGCGGCTTCGTCGAAGGCCTCGCACATGCGGCGCGCCTTGTTCAGATTCTCGGCCGTGAGCACGTCGCGGGTCGGACCCCAGGCGACCCGCTCGCGCGCCAGCAATAAGGTCTCGGGAAAGGCTGTCCTGACCAGATCGACATCGTGGAGCGCGGCAAGCACGGTCCGCCCCTCGCCATGCCAGCGTCGCACCAGCGTCAACAGCTCCGCGGAGGTCCGCGCGTCGATCGCGGCGAAAGGCTCGTCGAGCAAAATGAGGCGGGCATCCTGGGCAACGAGGCGTGCAAACAGCATGCGTTGCATTTGTCCGCCGGACAGCGTGCCGATCGGGCGCCGCTCGAACCCCGTCAGCCCGACCGCGGCAATGGCTGCTTCGATGGCATGATGATCCTTTCCCGCGATGGCGCCCAACACGCCGCGGCTGCGCCACAGTCCCATCGCCACCATGTCGTAAACGCCGATCGGAAACGAAGGGTCGATCTCCTGCACTTGCGGCAGATAAGCGACACCGCGGCCATCGATACCATCACGCCTGATCGCGCCCGCGAGCGGTTTAAGCGTGCCGGCGATCGCCTTGAACAGGGTCGATTTGCCGGCGCCGTTCGGGCCGACCACCGCAAGCAGCGCGCCGTCCTTTACGACGCCGTCGAGATGGTGCACCGCCGGATGGCGATCATAGCCGAGCGTGAGATTATGCAATCGCAACTGCGGCATCGCTTCGCTCCGCGATCAGCGGATCGCCCACCAGAACGCCGCCCATAATAGAGCGATCACGATCCCCGCGACCGCAAGGCGCTGCGCGGCCGAGAGCCGCAAAAGTGAAGCGCCGATCGCCGCCGAAGGGTGCGGCACGTCATCCTGGTCATGATGATGAGTCATCGCTTGGCCGGTGGGGTCTTACCGATAATGTTATAATATAAACATTATCCTGATCGCGCACCAGCCGCCGAGCGGCCGCGCAAACGGCAAAAGCCGCTCGCGAGCGGTTCGCCGGCAATCTCGCTTCCTTCCTGATAAGGTTCGCGCATGAGCGAGGAAATACCGCGTGTCATCTGCATCGGCGAGGCGCTGATCGAACTCACGCGCGGGGCGGATGGCGACTTCGCCGCGGCTTGTGCCGGCGATAGTTTCAATACCGCCGTCTATCTCGCGCGCGCGGGGCTTCGCGTCGGCTTCGCCACGGCGGTCGGGGACGACCCCTATTCCGACAGCATCGTCGCATTGGCCTTGGCGGAAGGGCTCGGGGCCAATCTCATTCTGCGCGCGCCGGGCCGTTTGCCGGCGCTGTCCTTGGTCGAGCCTGGCCGGTCCGGCGAACGCGTGAGCCGGGTCTGGGGCGAGGGCGCGCCGGCGCGGGAATTGTTCGAGCTTGCCGACTGGATGCGCATCGCGCAAAGCCTCGTTTCGGCGCAGCTCATCTATTTTTCCGGCATCACGCTGTCGCTGTACTCGAATAATGGCCTTGGCCGTCTGTTCGCGGCGCTCGAAGTTGCGCGGCAGCAGGGCGCCAAGGTCGCTTTCGACGGGAATTTTCGTCCCGCCGGCTGGAAAGGAAACTTGGCGCGCACGCGGACCGTCTTCATGGAGGCGCTCAAGCGCGTCGATATTGCGCTGCCGGCCTTCGACGATGAGGCGGTATTGTGGGGCGACCCCTCTCCGGAAAGTACAGTGGCGCGGCTGCAGGCTTTCGGCGTCGGCGAGATCGTGGTCAAGAACGGACCGAACAGCGCGCTCGTCGCCACCTCGCGGGGCTCGGAGTTCGTGCCGGTGCCGGAGATTTT
>DATAYT010000277.1:0-11217 GCA_036272395.1 Xanthobacteraceae bacterium | reverse complement strand
CGTACAAGCGGCCGATGCCGACGAAATCCGTCACCTCACTTTTCCAAACGTCATGCTGGGCACCTGGGCCGAGACGGCCGAACAGTGCGCCGCAAAAGACAAATCTAACGTCGTGATCGAGCCGGCCAAATATGGCGACGGCGCCGGCAGCTGCGCCGTACGCTGGATCGTGCAGACGTCCGGATCGCGCGGCGTCAATTACGCAGTGCATGCGCTTTGCACCAGCGCATCGCTGCCGGAGAAGACCCAAATCGTCGATATCGTCGTGCGACCGCTTGGCGAAGACCGCGCGGTGATGGGGCGATCGTTCGAAGATTTAAAGAACTATCAGCGCTGTCCATAACAACGGCGACAAGCTATGAGCGCGTTGGCCCTTTCCGGAATCATTTTTGTTTTGACACTGGGTGGCGTTTTTCTGGGCGCGCTGCTCCGCCGAACTTTACCGAAACACCACCTCAGCGAGGAGGCTCAAGACACTGTAAGGCTCGGCGTCGGGCTGATAGCGACGATAGCCGCGCTAGTTCTCGGCCTACTCATCGCGGCGGCAAAGGGCTCGTTCGATACGCAAAGCACTCAGATCAAGCAGATCACCGCCGATCTGATCCTGCTCGACAACATTCTGGCCCAGTATGGCCCGGAAGCCCGCACCATCCGCGAACAAATGCGCGGCTCCGTCAGTGCATTTGCCGATCAGCTCTGGCGCGAGAAGCAGAACGGGGTAACAGGGCCGTTTGAACCGAATGCCGCTGCGGAAAAGGTCTATTTGGCAATTCAAAAACTGGCGCCGCAAGACGACTTACAGCGCGCGTTGCAATCACGAGCCGCACAGCTGAGCAATGACCTGGCGCAAACCCGCCTTATGCTGTTCGTCGAATCCGACAACCTTGTTCCGGCACCATTTCTCGCCATTCTGGTGTTTTGGCTCGTAATCATATTTGCAAGCTTCAGCCTGTTCTCGCCGGTAAACGGCACCGTATTCGCCTGCCTTTCGCTGTTTGCCCTCTCAGCCGCATGCGCGATTTTCCTGATTTTGGAATTGAGCCGACCGTTCACTGGCTTGTTGATGATCTCGAGCACGCCGCTGCGAAACGCCCTCGGCCCGCTGTGAGATCTATCCAGCGCGCGGAAATATCCGCCGCGCGCTTTGGCCGCAAGCACAGGGAATATCGGCGCGACCATTTGGTTATTATGCAATGCGCATCGGGGCGACCGTAGAGCAAAGGATTTCGAAATGTCGGAACTGACGAGGCGTAACCTTCTCGGGACCGCCGCAGCGGCGACGATCGCCGCCTCGGCCGAAGCTGCGCGGGCCGAAGCGCCTGCCGCCAATGCCGCCGCGCCTGGAGTCTACCGCTATAAGATCGGCTCCTATGAGCTCACCGCGCTTTATGACGGCATCTGGTATCGTCCGATCGATGACAAATTCATCGCCAATGCACCGTTTGCGGAAGTCGAGCAGGCGCTGGACGCCGCTTTCATGCCTCACGATAAGCTGGCGACACCCTTCACCACCGTGATCGTCAATACCGGGAAACGGCTTGTGCTCCTCGACACCGGTACCGGCGGCCAGATCGCGCCGTCAGCGGGGGTGTTGCGCGACAATCTCGCCGCCGCGGGAATCGACCCGAAAGAAGTCGACACGATCGTCATCTCGCATTTTCATCCCGACCACATCAACGGCATCAAGGACAAGGATAACGCACTGATCTTTCCGCGCGCCGAGATCATGGTTCCTGCGCCGGAATGGGCCTATTGGATGGATGATGGGAATCTGAACACCGCGGCTTCGGATCTGAAAGTCGTGTTTCTCAATCAGCGGCGAATTTTCGCCGACATCGCCAAGCAGGTGACGCAATTTGAGCCCGGCAAGGAAGTCGCGCCTGGCATCGTCACGCTCCCTGCGGCGGGTCACACGCCCGGCCACACCGTCTTTGCCATTTATTCCGGCGATAAATCCTTGTTGGTCTTGAGCGACACCGCTCAGCATCCGGCGGTGTTCGCGCGCCATCCGGATTGGCAGGCAAGCTTCGACATCGACGGCGCCGCTGCGGTCGCAACCCGCAAAAAACTTTTCGATCGCGCCGCCGCCGACCGCATGCTGGTCACTGGCTATCACTTCCCCTTCCCCGCCTGCGGCCATTTGATCAAGACCGCGACCGGTTACGAACACGTGCCGGTCGAGTGGCAGACGGCGTTGTAAGAGCTGGAACCGGCTTAGGGTCAAAGCTCATTATTTCAGTTTTGCCCGGACTACGCCTAAGCAGCGCCCCAATTCCGAGTAACCTCGTGACCGCCTGCACTAAGTGCAGGCTGCGGACGGGGACTGTCGTGCGGGCGAAAGCAACAGGGGCCGCAACGCTTGCTTTGCCATTTCTGCTGTTGAGCGTTGCAACGGTCCATTCACAGGCGCCACAACCGACGCCCGGTGAAACACGATCACCGTTCTCCGAAATAGCGCACGATTTCACGACTTGGCTGGGCCATGTCACCGGTAGCAGCAGCTCGAATCACCACCGTGCGCCGCCTTCAGCGCCATTGCCGCGACCACGGCCCGCAGAAGCGGCGCCTATGCCCGTGGTGTCGAATGTGCGGCCGTCGGACGCCGCGCCTGCGGCCGTGCGACCGAACAAGAAAATCGTGGCGCCTGTTCTGATCAATGACTGATTAAAGGAAGGCCTATGAATCCCGCTGATGAAATGCCTGCAAAAATAGAAGCCCCTGAGTCGACCCGTGCTCCGGCCGGTTTCGGTCAGAAATTGGAGGAGCACGGCCCGCTTTCAGGTTTCGACCGCCCGAGCGATCAGCACAGGCCAGTGGAAGATTTACACAGTCTTCTTTTGCGGATCAGCCATCACCTCGACTACGAGACCTCGGAACGATCGACAATTTATTATCGTCTCTTGGCGATAGACGCTCAGGCCAAGCGAATAGAGAATCAAACCAAAAGGCGCGCTTTGCGAGCTTTGGTCCGTTATGTCGTGGTGATTTGTATCGCCGTCGCCGGCACCTTGGCTTGGCAATCGTACGGCGAGCCGACCAAAAAGATGATTGCGACAAAGGCGCCGGAACTCGGCTGGTCGCCGGAGGCAAGGCAGATGATCGCGAGCTGGGTGCAAGAGCTTGGCTGGACGAAACCGGATCCCGACACTGCTCCTGTCCGGCTGCCCGTGGCAGAGACGCCGCAGGGGATACGGGTGATACCCGTTGCACAGACTGCGACAGACGCAGCCGCGCCGAAAGCGCCCGCCGCCCCCTCTGTCGACCCCGAGCAGGTGCAACAGATAACGCGTAGTCTGACGACGCTCCAGCAAGGCGTGGAACAACTTGCCGCCGCGCAAGACCAGATGGCGCACCAGATCACATCGCTGCAGGCCTCCGACCTTGAAATCCTGAACCGGATTCCCGCGCCGCCGCCGCTGCCCCCCGCCGCACCGGCGCGAAAGCCCGCGCTGGCGCCAGTGCCACGGGCGCCAGGTTCGGGTCACTAAACATTTGCTGTGTGTCGCCGCGACCTCGGCTTCGCCGCAGAAGCGGATCCATCGCGAACGGCTAGCTCGGTCATGCCGAAGTCAAAAATGCGGAGGCCGGTGGCTTAACCGGCCTCCTCTATCCCGCGATTTTTGTTTCTGTAAGCCTTTACGGGACGACTACTCTTGAGCCTGATCTTTCCGGACGCTCGAAATCACGTCTCGGGATCTTGCTGAAAAATCCGACTTGCGGGCCAGGCAGCGGCGCCGCTGGCGGCCGCAAGCCGGTGCGTACGACCCGGGCCTCTGTTCGCACCGCATCTGGTGCTATTCCGGATCGCAGGCAATTGGGTTACGAGCGCTCGGTGTTCTTGGTCATACCGACCTGATGCGTCTTGGCCGGGTTGGCATGCCGCGCATGATGCACGGCACGGTCCTTGCTCCGCGCGAGGTGCTTGCGCACATGATTGCGGTGCCGGGCGGCGTGCTTGACCGTCTTGGCGGGCTTAACCGTCTTGACCGCCGGCGTAACTTGCGTCTGGGTCTGGAGCGCCGGCGCGGCGCCGTTGGAAGCGGCGATGCCGGACGGCTGAGCAGCGATTGCCGAGCCGGCGATCAAGCTGGTCGCGAGCAGCGCGGCGGCGAATTTGGTCAACATTTTGTTCTCCTTTTTCGGCGCTTGGGGAGTTGACGCCGATGTTCCAGGAGACACTTACACGAGGGCCACTGAACGCGGCCTGAAGTGGTAAAGCGATTAGCGTTCACCTACGTGAAATTCCCGTAATGGGACCGGCGTCCCGCCAATCAACTTTCCGTTGATTGGCGCTAACCCGGGCACCTCCGGCGGAAGAAATGCTAGGTTCTCGGTGTTAGCCGGCTGAACCCAATTCGATTGGGAACTCGCACGGGGAATAAACTCATAGAGTAAGGACTCCAGAATACGCACGCTCGTTGAGAGACCACGGAACCAGGCAGCCAAAACCGGAGGAACTATGCGGAAAACCTCACTACTTACAGCCGTCATCCTCGCAGCGGCCATCTCGGGCGCCCCGCAGCTTGCCGCTGCGATGGGTTCGAGCAATCCCGCGCCGCCGTCGGATACCAGCAAGCCGTCCGGCAAGGGCCAAACCAAGAAGAATAAAAAGGACAAGAGCAGCTCGGCCAAGGAATTCCTGGACCGGTATCACGCCGCTTACGCGCTGATCTACGACAAGGAGGATTACCAGAGCGGCATCACCGCGCTGCGCGCCATTGGCTATGACGACAATGCCGATGTGGCCACCCTGCTCGGCTATGCGAGCCGCAAGCTCGGCCGCTATGACGACGCCAAATATTGGTACGACACGGCGCTCGCCGCCGATCCGAAACACGCTTTGACCTGGTCCTACTACGGCATGTGGCATGCCGAACAGGGCAACCTGCTCAAGGCGAAGGACGATCTCGAGCAGGTGCGCTTGATCTGCGGCACCGAGTGCAAAGAGTACGTCGCGCTCAAAGAAGTGATCGACGGCACGCGGACGTACTGAGCATTTTGCAGACCGGATCGAGCATCGCTTGATCCGCGCGTGTGATTTCTCCCGGATATCGCGCAAGCGATATCCGGGCTGCTTTTTGCGCAGCCGTATTGCTACGAAATTGGGAGGAGTTGCCATGAAGAAAACTGCCGCCGCGGCGCTTTGCGCCGCGGGATTCGCTTTCGCAAATCCGCCGCCTGGATTAGCCCAGGATGTGCTGACGACGCATCGGCTGTCGGCCGCGCTTGCCGCCGAGGCCGTTGGCGAAGCCGTCGCTGCTTGCGCCAAGCAGGGCTATCACGTGACCGCGGCCGTTGTTGATACCGATGGCGTGACGCAAGCCCTGTTGCGCGGCGATGATGCGTCGATGACGACACTCGGGGCCGCTCGCGATAAGGCCTACACCGTGCTGATGCTCGGCGGGCCGCGCAACGAGGATACCAGCAGCGCCATCGTGCAGCGCATGGGCGCCGCGCCATCCGCGGGCGGCCTGGCCAAGCTGTCGCACATTCTGTTGTTGCCGGGCGCGATCAGAATAAAGATTGGCGGCGAAGCCATCGCCGCGATCGGCGTCGGCGGCGCGCCGGGCGGCGATCTCGACGAGGCCTGCGCCAAAGCCGGCCTCGATAAGATCGGCGGACGACTGAAGTAGCGTCTCGCGTGGGGTGGTTTGAGCGCAGCGAAACCCACCACGGCTTGCAGGATGGGTTTCGCAAACGTTCAACCGATCCTACGCGCTACGCGCTTTTGCTCACCTTAATCTCCTGCGTCTCCGTCAAAAGCCATTCCCGGTAATTCGGATCGACGCTCTCGATCGGCAGCACCAGTATCGCGGGGGTGGTGTAGGAGTGCAGCTGCCGCACCGCGGCGCGAACGGGCTCGGCGAGCGCGGCGCGCGTCTTGATTATCATTACCGCCTCCTCGCCCCGTTCGACGGCGCCCTGCCACCAATACAAGGACACCATGCCAGGCAGGATATTGACGCAGGCGCACAGTCGCCGTTCAACCAGTTCACGGCCGATGCGCTCCGCCTCGACAACAGACGGATGGGTCGTATAGACAAACACCACGCGTTCATTGTTTTTGTCCATAATCGCACTCCCGCGGCTTTCGCCGCTTGTTTGAAACCGCCTTGTCATGCCGAAATCTCGTCCGGCACATTCTTATAAGCGCATCGCCTTCGTCGCCAGCGATGGGTTGGCGGCGCAGCGGGCGCGGCGCCGCTTGGTCCAGCGTTACGGCGATGTCCGGCCCGAGACCGCGGATGTTGTGGTCGCGCTCGGCGGCGACGGCCTCATGCTGGCGACCCTGCAACAGTTCATGAATTCCGGCAAGCCGATCTACGGCATGCATCGCGGCACCGTCGGCTTTCTCATGAACGAATATAGTGAACGCGATCTGCATAAGCGGCTCGCGGCTGCACAGGTCACGGTGATCCACCCGCTGATCATGCGGGCGCGTGACGCCGCCGGCCGCGTGTATCGCCATCGCGCGATCAACGAAGTCTCGCTGTTCCGTCAAAGCTACCAGGCGGCGCGGCTGCGTATCTTCGTCGATGACAAGGAGCGTCTCGCCGAACTCGTTGCCGACGGCATCATGTTGGCGACGCCGGCGGGCTCGACCGCCTACAATTTATCTGTGCAGGGCCCGATCATTCCGATCGGGGCGCCGCTTTTGGCGCTCACCCCGATTAGTCCGTTCCGGCCGCGGCGCTGGCATGGCGCCCTTCTGCCCGACCGCGCCCGCGTCAGCATCGAAGTGATCGAGCCTGGAAAACGCCCGGTGGCGGCAGTGGCCGATCACGACGAGGTGCGCTCGGTGCGCGCGGTGGAGATCCACATGGATCACGCCACCGCCATGCATATGCTATTCGATCCGGGCCACAGCCTGGATGAGCGCATTATCAGCGAACAGTTCGGGCATTGAATTGATAGGCGTCATCCCGAGGTGCGAGCATGCGAGCCTCGAAGGATGACACTCAAAACTGTCACCCTTCGAGGGCCGCGGAGCCTGTCATCGGTCCGGCCACTTCGGGCCGGACCCGTTGACGAATCGAAAACTCGGTCTGGTTCGCGAACGCCTGAGCGATTACGCCGCGGCGGAATAAATGAGCCGCGGCGGTTTGGCAATCTCCTCGCAAAACTGCCGCGCTTCCTCGCGCGCGGCTTCGGTGGCGAAGCGGCGCAGCAGCGTGATCAACGGCGCGATTTCGCCGGTATCGGCGCTTTCGCAAACGGCGAGAACCCGCTCGACCATGCGCCGTTGCAGGCGCGCGCCATCGAGGGCCTCGGCAAAGCCGTCACGCATCGCCTTGATTGCCTCCTTGAACGCTGCATGCATTGCGGCCGGCAACTGCGCCTTTTCGAGCAAAGGTCGCAAGCCGGAACCGATGCGGTCATGCACAAGCGCCGACACGCGCGCCAGCGGCATTCCACTCAACTCCGCCAAGGCCTCTTCGAACAAAGCGATGTTGCCGGAGAGCAGTGCGCGCAACACCAAACCTGCGGTGAGCTGACCGCTCGCGCAGAGATGACGAATAAGCGGCCGCAGTTCGGCCTTCAGACTGCCGGCAGCGATCGTGACCGTTGCCTTCTCGCAAGCCTCGCGCGCGATGCGCCGTGCGCGATCCTCCGCGAGCCATGAGCGGTCGACGACAAAACCGGCAAGTGTTTGCGACAGTTGTGTCACCAGATTTTGCCGGGTCGCGGCCGGAAGATCGTCGCGCGCCAGCAGCGAGTGACGGATGGTGGCGCTCTCGCCGAAACGTTCGACCATGCGATCCATCGACAAAGGCGCGATCTCGGCGCCGTCATTTTCCGCTAAAATCTGGCAAGCCTCGGCGCTGCCGAGTTCGGCGAGCGCGGCCGAGACCGCCGACGGCAGCACGGCGCGGCTGGCAATTGCGGCTTGAACGGCATCGCCGCAGGTTGCGACGGCGTCGACGAGATCGGCATCGATCAAGAGCGGCGACAAGGCATAGATCGGCGCCGCGATCTGCGGCTGGTCGGAGGCAAGCGCGATGATGACCGGCGCCGGCGCGGCCGGACTCGCGGCCAAAGCATCGGCGAGCGCGCGGCGCACCAGCGGCGACGGATCGTCGAGGAGCCTGAGCATCAGGCCTTCGGCCGGCGCCAGCTCGTCAACCGTCAGGTCGGAACAAAGATAGGCGCGCGCCAGAGTGCCCGCCGCCTCAGCCCGTTCATTCGCCGGCGCGCTTGCCAGCCATTGCAAGAAATCGCGGACGATCGTCATCGGGGGAACCCACACGACCAGGATGCGATTCCAAGCCTAGGGCGACCGTCCTTAACAAACCGTTTACCATAAATCTTTGCAGTTCCCGGTGCCGGCGGCGGGCGGCACGGCAGGGTCGGGCAAGCGCGCGACAGGTGGGTTTTTGCGCGGTTTGGCCGCTTGCCCAGGTCACTTCGGCAATTCGGGATCGTTAACAATTGTGCTAAGTGTCGGCCGAAAGCGGGCCCGAAGTTCACGAGCCCCCTAAGGCCCAGGGAGGTACCGAATGGCGCAGCAAACGGCGACGCGGCACAAGCGCGGCGGCCTCTATTTCGAGGATTTTGTTCCCGGTGAAATCGTCGAGCACCGCTACACCCGCACCGTCACGCAGATGGACAACATGTTGTTCTCCAACATGACGCTCAATCCGCAGCCGCTCCACATCGACCGGCATTTCTGCGAGCAGGAGACCGAATGGGGTCAGCCGCTGATGAACTCGCTGTTCACGCTCGGCCTGATGATCGGCATCCAGGTTTCCGATATGACGGTCGGCACCACGATCGCCAATCTCGGCATGACCGACGTGAAATTCCCGCACCCATTGTTCGAAGGCGACACTGTGCACTGCACGACCGAGGTGATCGGCAAGCGAGAATCGAAATCGCGGCCCGGCGCCGGCATCGTCGAATTTCATCACCGCGCCTTTAACCAGGACAACAAACTCGTCGCCGAGTGCCGCCGCCAGGCTTTCATGCGCATGCGGCCGAAGTAACATTGCGACGCGATGCGTTCGCTTCTCTTCGTTCCCGCCGACAGTGCGCGCAAGCTCGACAAAGCGATGTCGAGCGGCGCCGACGCGCTGATCATTGACCTTGAGGATTCGATTGCCTTGGACGGCAAGGCGCGCGCGCGGGAGTCCGCCGCCGCCTTCCTAAAAGATGCAATGGCGAATGCGCAGCGGCCAGTTCTGATGGTGCGGGTGAACGGGCTGCAGACCGGATTGACCGATGCCGATCTCGATTGCGTTGCGCCGGCAAAGCCGGACGCCATCATGCTGCCCAAGGCCGAAGGCGGCTCCGCGGTGGTGCATGCCGACGCCAAGCTTGCGGTCCGCGAAGCGCAAAACGATCTGCCGGAAGGTCATATCAAGATTTTGCCGATCGCCACTGAGACCGCAGCCGCACTGTTTATGGTCGGCACGTTTGCGGGTGTGAGCTCGCGCCTGATCGGCATGACCTGGGGCGCCGAGGACCTCTCCGCCGAGCTCGGTGCACGGGCCAATCGCGACGCGCAAGGCCGCTTTCTCGACCCCTATCGGCTGGCGCGCAGTCTATGCCTCGCCGGCGCGGCAGCCGCCGCGGTGCCGGCGATCGATACGGTCTTTGTCGATTTTCGCAATGACGCTGGATTTCGCCGCGAATGCGAGGAGGCCTGCCGCGACGGCTTCGTCGGTAAAATGGCGATTCACCCAGCGCAGGTGCCGATCATCAATGAGGTGTTTACCCCCTCGGCGGAAGCAATTGCCCATGCGCAATCGGTGATCGCTGCTTTCGCCGCAGCGCCGGGCGCCGGTGTCGTCGGCATCGGCGGCGTCATGTACGACCGTCCGCATCTGGCCCGCGCGAAGCAATTGCTGGCGCGCGCGCCCTCCTCGCCAGACAAAAAATTGACGTAGGGTGGGCAAAGGCGCGTAGCGCCGTGCCCACGCCATTGCGCACCCTGGACCGCGTGGGCTTCGCTTCGCTCAGCCCACCCTACGCATGGTTGGAACGCTTCCCGTATGCCACTTTCGGATCGAAAACGCGTTCGTCGCGAAATTCGAGCTTCGCCGCGCGTAATTTGCCCTCGGACGTTCCGAGCGGCACGGCGCGATAGAAGCACGAGCGTCGTCCGGTATGGCAGGCGCCGGCGACCTGTTCGACTTTGATCCAAACCGCGTCCTGGTCGCAGTCGATGCGCATTTCGACGACGCGCTGGATGTGGCCGGAGGTCTCGCCCTTTTTCCAGAGCGCGTGACGCGAGCGGCTAAAGTACCAGGCCTCGCCGGTGGCAATGGTTTTGGCCAGCGCCTCGCCGTTCATATGCGCGACCATCAGCACGTCGCCCGATTTCGCATCGGTGGCGACGGCGGTGATGAGCCCGTCGGCGTCGAATTTGGGCGTGAGCGCCGTGCCTTCTTCGAGTTCGGCGGCCCCCACCGGCGCGGCGAATGGTGCAGTATCGGCCAAATCGCCCTCCATTTGCGCCCTCACGTGTCCGGAACTTCAAATTAAGGAGCGCAGCGCCTATATAGTTGATTGTCAAAGAGACTCAATAAACTCGCGTTAACGCGGGCAAATCTGCACTCGCCGATGCTCAACGAGGTCTACAATCGCCGCATTCTGGAGCTCGCCGCCGCGATCCCGCGGATTGGGCGGCTGGAGCAGCCGGACGCCAGCGCAACCGCGCTGTCAAAACTGTGCGGCTCTACCGTGACCATCGATCTGAAAATGGACGGCGACACCGTCACCGATTTCGCCCATGAGGTAAAAGCCTGCGCGCTCGGCCAGGCCTCGTCTTCGATCATGGCGCGAAACATCGTCGGCTCCAAAGCCAGCGAGCTTAAGGCCTTGCGCGAGAGCGTGCGCAAAATGCTCAAAGAAAACGGTGCTCCGCCGGCGAACGGCAAATGGGTTGACATCGCGGTGCTCGAACCGGTGCGCGGCTACAAAGCGCGGCACGCTTCGACGCTGCTCACCTTTGACGCCGTCGTCGATGCCATCGGCCAGATCGAGGGCAAGCGCGCCGGCCAAGCCCAAGCGCAGTAAAAATGGGCGGTCATTTGCCGTCGTTTGCACAAGCTTGCCGCGACGCCCCGCGCCTGTTCGGGCGGGGTTTGATCACGGTCTACCGCTATACGCTCGCGTCGCTGGTCGGTTTTCGCTGCCGCCATCTGCCGAGCTGCTCGGAATATGCCGATCAGGCATTGGAACGTTTCGGCCTTTGGGCCGGTGGCTGGATGACCT
>DATAYT010000276.1:0-3114 GCA_036272395.1 Xanthobacteraceae bacterium | reverse complement strand
ATATGCGGAAGGGTTTTCATCTGATTGACGGCAACGCGGCCGGTGGCGAGCTGGCCCGATCCTTCGCCGCCGGTTTCGCTGAACCACGGCCGCTGCGCCGGCGCATTGGCCTGCGTCCGCACCCAGATATTGTGCTTGGCGGCTTCGCTGTTGATGGCCTCCATCAACTCACGCGCCTTGTTGGAGAGCCCGCCCGGGGCAGGGGCTTTCATCGTCACGGTGGCCATGAGGTGTTCTCCTTCAGCGGGCGGGCGCATCCCTGGTGATTAATGAGCGGGTGATCAGGCATGGCTGCCGGATCTGACCTTTGCCGAAAGGTATAGTGACTCCGCCGTTTGTTGGAAAGCGCGTGCCGTCTGCAGGCGGCGCAGCATACCCCGCCGAAAAGGCATAGCCGGGCACTGTCTTTAGAAATCATCTTAAGAAATCGCGCAGCGCGGAATTGAATTCGCCGGCTCGGTCCATGTTGGAAATGTGCCCGGCGCCGGGGAGCGTGACAAAATGCGAGCCGGCAACCTTGTCATGAAGCTTGGCCATGGCCGCAGGCGTGACGCCGTCTTTCTCGCCGACGATGAACAGCGTGGGGCATTTCACCGTCGCGACCGCCGAGGCGTAATCATGCGCAGCCAGCGCCGCGGCGCAGCCGATGAAGCCGGTGACCGGCGTCGCGCGGATCATGGCGCGGATCTTGTCGAGATAGGCCGGGCTTTTCGCGACCGTTTCGGGCGGAAACCAGCGGGCCACGGTCGGCTCGACCAGGGGCTCGATGCCCTGCTTCTGCGCCACCGCGATCCGCTCTTCCCACTGCTGGCTCGATTGCGGCGTCGATTGGCAGGGTGAATCGGCAACGATGATGCGCTCGAAGCGGTCCGGGTGCCGCTCGGCCAGCCCAAGCGCGGTGGCGCCGCCCATCGACAGGCCGCCGAAAGTAGCTTTGGCAATGCCAAGCGCATCCATCAGCGAACGCGCATCGTCAAGGAGCGTGTCGAAGGCATAGCGGCCGGCCGGCGCCTCGGTCCCGCCATGACCGCGCTGATCGTAGCGCAACACGCGAAAACGATCCTTCAGCGCCGCGGCTGCTCGTCCCACATCGCCAGTGAGGTGGCGAGCGAATTGGAAAAAATGAACCAAGGCGCGCGCTCGGGGCCGTCGACTTGGTAATTGATGCTGATGCCATTGGCTTTGATTTTCATGTGTTCCTCTTACGCAAATATTTCGGGAATAAAGGCGCTCACCGCGGCAAAAACGCTTCCAACAAGGCCGTGAGCGCGCGCGGCGCCTGAGTCGGCAGAAAATGCCCGCCGTCATCGATGAGCTCGAACCGCGCGCCGGGAATCTTTTTCGCTAGCTCGGCCGAGCCGGCATGGGGCCGCACCGTGTCGTGCCGGCCGGCAACGACCATCGCCGGGCAGCGAACTTTCGGCAGCATGTGCAGCATATTGGTGCGCGCCAAAGTGCGAAAGGCAAAGCCGAAGCAAACCGGATCGTTGGCGAGATAACGCCCGAAATAGGCTTCGTAAGCCGCGCGTTCCCCGAGCTGCGGCGGATAAGACAGCGCGAGTGTGGTCGGCAGCGAGGCGCGCATGCCCTCGCGCGCGGCAAAAGCAGCGCGCTCGTCGAGCACCGCGGCGCGGCTCGGATCGACGCCGGGCGCCGGATTGCACAGAACCAGCGCACCGACGCGGTCAGGATATTTCTCGGCAAAGCACAGCGCTTGCGTTGCGGCGGCCGCGACGGTGACGAAGTGATACGGCGGCGGCAGCGCAAGCGCCGCGGCCAGCGCCTCGAAATCCTCGACCAGCATGTCGTTGGTGAATTCGTGCCGCACTTTTTCCGAAAGTCCCGCGCCGCGCTGGTCGTAGCGCAACACGCGAAAATGCTCGGCGAGCCGCGGCGCCACGCCATCCCAGGAATTGAGCGTGCCGCCAAGCTCGTGCAGCAGCACGACCGACCGGCCGCTGTCGCCGGAAAGCGCGTAGTGGAGACTGACGCCATTGGCGTCGAGAAAACCCTGGCTAGGCGGCAAGTGCATGTCCTTTACAATCCGAAAATACGATCGAGCGAATAAGGCCCGGGGCCGCTGATCAAAACGTAGAACGTGGCGATGGTCCACATCAGCGTATATTCCAGACCAAGCTGATTCCAAAAATACCGGCCGACGCGCCAGCGTTCGACATTGCTGACCAGAAGGAAAGTAAGAACCACCGCGGCGACCGGGCGCGTGAACAGGCCGAGCGCAAGAAGTGGCCCGCCGACGAGCTGGGTAAGCGAGATCGCCGGCGCCCACAGTTTTCCCGGACGATAGCCGGTCTCGTCGAGCTGTTTGGCCAAGTCGGTCAGATTAAACACGCGCACGCCGGTATTGGGAAAGAAGCCGAACGTGTTGCGCAAGCCGTGCGGCACCAGCGCAAGCCCGACTGCGACGCGCAACAGCGCGTCGGCGAACGGCAAGAGCGTTTGGTAAAGCGCTGACAATGGAGCTCAAAAAATCACAAGGTCTTTACGAAATCAGTGCGCCATCAAGACCGGCAGTTTGGCATTGGCCAGGATGTGACGCGTGGTGCCGCCGAAGATCATCTGCCGCAGCCGGCTTTGCGTATAGGCGCCCTTGACGATGAGATCGCAGCCGAGCTCATCGGCTTTGGCCAGGATTGTCTCGCCGGCGCTGCGCTTGCCGGTGGGCTTGAGCGTCATGGTCTCGGCCTTGATCCCGTTCATCGCCAGCGATTGCGCCATTTGCTCGCCGCTCGGGCCCGCAACCGTGGCGCCTTCTACCGTCAGGATCGTGACCCGCTGCGCGGCCTGGAGGAACGGCATGGCGTCCGCCATGGTGCGCGCCTGCTCGGTGCTCTGGTTCCACGCCACCAGGATATTGGTTGCGAGCGAGCGCGGCGACGCAGGCGGTGCGATCAGCACCGGGCGGCCGCTTTCGAACAGCGCCGATTCCAGCGTGATCATCGACGGGCTTTGCCATTCATCGCCGGGCCGCGCCAGCACGATCATGTCGAACACCCGGCCATAGCTGCCGACAAAATCATGCCCGCTCGGGGCGTCGGCGAGCCACGACCAGGATAAAGATGCCGGCGTCTTGCCGGTGCTTTCCGCAATCTGGTT
>DATAYT010000275.1:0-10332 GCA_036272395.1 Xanthobacteraceae bacterium | reverse complement strand
CCACGCGTGATAGCCGCTTTTGCAACCTTTGTTCATGATCGACAGAGTTCTGCCGACTACGAGTACAATCACAACAAGACTAACTAGTAAGAGGGAGTTCATTGCAACCTCCCTTGCGAGCCGAGCCTCAAGTACACAAAGACCAATCGTCGCTGGGACCCACGATGCGGGGTTCAACTGGCGTCGCATAGCGTAACAAGCAGTTGCCCTCGATTACGTCCAATCTGCCGGCGGGTGTGCGCAATCGGTGCTTGCCTTCGACGACGGCCAATTTCCTGACCAGCAATTTGGGCGGTAATTCCGTTGGTACCGCATAGCGTTTTCGAAGAGTCAGCCCGATAGCTTCTCTGGCGAGCGACCATGCATCCGGTTCAAACTGTACGTTCTGCTTTGCCATGTCGGGCACCCGGTCCCTGGGGCGCGCCGCCTCACCCATTACTGTCAATCAAAGTGAACAGAAGTTCGTTCCCGGACGCATCCACCATATTTTAGTTCCATCGGAACTTTATCGTTGGCGTTGAAGCGGAATGAGCATGAGTACCGAAGAATGGATTGCGCACGGCAAAGTTCGCGGCAAAATCCGGGAGAGGACGCGATGATTGCCGACGCGCAGGTGCACTTGTGGCTTGCCAACACGCCGGACCGGCCGTGGTTGCCCAATCGCATCGCGCAGCTCCCCGAGCCGTTCTTGGTTGAGCAGCTTGTGCCGATGATGGACGAGGCCGGCGTCGACCGCGCGGTCATCGTGCCGCCGTCCTGGGAAGGCGATCGCAACGATTACGCGCTCGAAGCCGTGCGCCGCTATCCGACGCGCTTTGCGGTGATGGGACGCATGCCGGTCAACGATCCGAACACCGCGAAACTCTTGCCGGATTGGAAAAAGCAACCTGGCATGCTCGGTATCCGGCTGACATTTCATCCGCCGCAATGGCATTGGCTGACCGATGGCAGCGTCGACTGGTTCTGGCCGCTCGCGGAAAAATATCGCCTGCCAGTAATGTTCTACGGCGCGCCCATGGCGCATTTCGCGCGCGTTGCGGAGCGCTATCCGCAGCTCACGATGATTGCCGATCATCTCGGCGTCAGCACGGAAATGGCGAAGGAAGGTAAAACGGCCGAGGGCGTCAAGGAGACCGCGGCGCTCGCCAAACACCCGAACGTTTCGGTGAAGCTGTCGACAACGCCATTCTATTCGTCGGAATCTTTTTCGTTCCGCGACATGACTGTGCACGTCCGCCGGCTATTCGACGCGTTCGGCCCGCAACGCTGTTACTGGGGCACCGACCTCACCAACTCATATCATAAGGCGACATATCGGCAGCGGATCACGCATTTCACCGAAACGCTCGATTTTCTTTCGAACGCGGACAAGGAATGGGTGATGGGTCGCGGTATCCTGGAGCGGCTCGGATGGAAATAAAGCCACATCATTACGTGATGCAGCGCGTCCGGCAGAAACCGCGATGACCAAGATCATCCTGACCCGACACGGTCATGTCGAAGGCATCAAGCCGGAGCGGTTTCGCGGACGCGAGCCGCTGCAACTTACCGAGCGCGGAGTGGCGGAGGCCGCGGCGCTGGCGCAGCGCATCGCCGTGCACTGGCGGCCGAGCCACATCTATACCAGTCCGATGGGCCGCAGCATCGCCACTGCCGCAGCGATCGCGCGAGCCACCGGCGTTGCCGCGAAAACCTGTGACGATCTCAACGATATCGATTACGGCGCCTGGCAATTCAAGACTTTCGCCGATGCCAAGGCGCAGGAACCAGCGCTGTTCGCGGAATGGTTCGCCACCCCGCAACTGGTGCGCTTCCCGAACGGCGAATCGCTGCAGGATCTGGCAGCGCGGACCGCCAATGCGCTGCGCATGGTGCTCGCGCGCCATCGCGACGAAACTGTCGTGCTGGTTGGTCATGACAGCGTCAATCGCGTCTTGCTGCTTGAGCTTCTCGAACTTCCGCTTTCGGCGTACTGGCGGCTCGCTCAGGAGCCCTGCTGCCTCAATGAGATCAACGTGAATGAAGCCAGAGTGCGCGTACACAGCATCAATGAAACCCAACACCTCGAAGCCATTGCCGTGGAGCATGATGAGCAATGAGGCCGTTCATTTAAGCGGAGCCTAATGGCATGGCCGGCAACGGACCATTCGTTGGCCGTTCAGTGCCGCGACTCGAGGATGCACCCCTGGTCGTCGGCCAGGGCCGCTTTGCGGCCGATATTTCGTTCGCCCACCAGGCACATATGCGGGTGGTGCGCTCGGCGCATGCCCATGGCCGCATCGTCGCGATCGACTCCGCAGCGGCGCGCGAGACCACCGGCGTCATCGCGATCTGGACCGCCGCGGAGGTGGCCGATATTCCGCCGATCGATTTCCGGTTGACGCGGATCGAGGGTCTCGAACCCTACCGTCAGCCGATCCTCGCCCGCGATCGGGTGCGCTATGTCGGTGAGCCGGTCGCGGTCGTGTTTGCGACTGACCCCTATATCGCCGAAGACGCCGCCGATCTGGTCGCGGTCGAAATCGATGACCTGCCGGAAGTGATGAGCGCCGATGCAGCGCCGGTCGAATTCTCCGTCGGGCATTCCACCGAACCAGCCGTGATCCGCAAGGGTTACGGCGACGTGGCGGCGGCCTTTGCGGCGGCGCACTCGATCGTGACGCTTGAGCTGAAGATCGGGCGGCACTCCGGCGTGCCGCTGGAAACGCGCGGCGCGATCGCCCGTTACGATCAGGCGCGCGATGTGCTCCAACTTTACGGCGCCGCCAAGGTGCCGCATTGGAACCGCGACGCACTGGCGCGCATGTTGGGCCGGCCGGCTTCTTCCGTGCATCTGCATGAAGGGCATACCGGCGGCGGTTTCGGGGTGCGCGGCGAGCTCTATCCCGAAGACGTGCTTGCCTGCCTTGGGAGCCTGCGGCTACGCCGCCCGGTGAAATGGATCGAGGATCGCCGCGAGCATTTGATCGCGACCAATCACTCGCGCGAGCAGCATTATCGCGTCCGCGCCGCCGTCGATGCCGATGGACATCTGCTCGCGGTCGACGGTGAATTCCTGCACGATCAGGGCGCTTATGTGCGCACCCACGCGGTGACTGTGCCAGACCTCGCCGCGACCATGCTGCTCGGTCCGTATCGCGTCGGTGCTTATGCCATGGCCGGGCGCGTTCGCCTGACCAACAAAACACCGTGCGGCACCTATCGCGCGCCGGGACGTTTCGAGAGCACGTTCGTGCGCGAGCGGCTGATGGACGCGATCGCGGCGCAGCTCGGGCTCGACCCGGCCGAAGTGCGCCGCCGCAACGTCATTGCCGCGGCGGAGATGCCTTATGCGCGGCATCTCGACACGCTAGGCACCGAGATGACCTACGATTCCGGCGATTATGCCGGACTGCTCGACAAGGCCTTGGCCGTCGCCAAGTGGCGGGCCGTTGGTGACGACCTCAAACGCCGGCGCGCCACTGGCGAGACGGTCGGCGCTGGCTTCGCCATGTTCGTCGAAAAGAGCGGATTGGGACCGTTCGATTGCGTGCATGCCGCGATCGACGCCGCAGGGACGGTCGAGATCGTGACCGGCGCGACCTCGGTCGGACAAGGCATGGAAACAGTACTCGCGCAAATCTGCGCTGACGAACTCGGTATCGATTATCGTCAAATTCGGGTGGTGCACGGCCAGACCGACCGCATTGCCTATGGCATGGGCACCTTTGCCTCGCGGGTGACGGTGATGGCCGGCGAGGCGACGCGGCGCGCGGCGGCGAAACTGCGCGCCAAAGCGATCGCGGCCGCCGCGCAGCTGTTGCAATCGCCGTTAGAGGCGCTCGAACTTGTCGGCGGGAAGGTCGTGCGAAAGCAGGCCGCACAAGGCCCGTCCATGAGTCTCGGCGAGGTCGCAAGCGCGCTCAAACCGGGTTCGAAGCTCATCGGCGACGGGCTGCCCGGTCTCACAGCCGAGGGCTGGTTCGAATCGGCCCATATGAATTACCCTTATGGCATCCATTTCGCCGTGGTGCGGATTGATCGCGACACCGGCGCTGTCGCGGTCGAGCGCTATTTCGTCGCCTACGATATTGGCAAAGCCGTCAATCCGATGCTGGTCGAAGGTCAGATTGCCGGCGGCGTGGCGCAGGGCCTCGGCGGCGCGCTGTTCGAGGAATTCCGTTATGACGCCCGCGGCGAGCCGATCTGCGTGAATTTCGCCGACTATACGATGCCGACCGCACGCGAGATTCCGCCGATCGACGTCTTGATCAGCGAAGACGCGCCGAGCCCGCTCAATTCGCTCGGCGTCAAAGGCGCCGGCGAAGGCGGCGCCAATGCGGTCGGCGCCGCCATTGCCGCGGCGATCGACGATGCGCTGCAATGGCCCGGCGCCGTGAGCGAGCTTCCGGTCACGCCGCAGCGCTTGCGCGATCTTTTGCGCGCAGCGAAGTCTCGCTGATCGACGCGGATCGGCGCTTCATGTGTCGGCAGCGATGAAATGCGTCACCTTCGGATTGCCGGATCGATCGAAGCGGCGGATTTCCTCCTGGAGCAAACGGTCGGCCTTGGTGACGCGCTCATGCTGGCGCAAATGCTCAATCCAGCTTTCGATGAGAAAGGTCTCGACCATGCGTCCCGGATGGGCTGCATCTTCGAACACGCCCCAGGCATAGGCGCCGTCGCGGCGCCGCTCGTGCTCGAGCTGCGCCAGCGTTTCGAGGAATGCTTCTCGATCACTCGGATCGATGCGGTATTCCACGGTGACCAGCACTGGGCCGCGATCGCTTTCAATCGGCTGCGCGGTCAAAGGCGCCGGCCAATGCATTGACGGCGACAGATCGATGCCCGTGCCGGTTTGCAGTTTCCAGCGCCAGGTCAGCGCGACTGCCGCTGCGGCGCCGGCAGCGGCGAGAAAATGCGCATTTGCAAGCCCGACGAGGACGGCCACTTCTCCCCAAGCGGCGCTGCCGAGCGTCAAGCAGCCAAAGAATACTGTGGTGTAAAGCGCCAGTCCGCGCGCCCGGACCCAGTCCGGCAGCGCCACCTGCGCCGAGACGCTTAAGGTCGCCAAGGCGCCAATCCACGATGCGCCGGCGATCGCGCTCGCGGCGAGCGCGGTGACCGGCTCGCGGGCAATGCCATAGAGCACCATGGCGACCGCCTGGCCGAGTGCGCCGAGCGCCATCAGGCGATCGGCTCCCAGTCTGGCTTTGGCCCAAGGCAGCAAAAAGGCTCCGGCAACCGCGCCGGCGCCGATGACGCCAAGCAGTACGCCGTAGAGGTCGGGACCGCCGCCGATTTGTTCGCGCGCGACCAGCGGCAATAGCGCCCAATAGGCGCTGGCGAACAGGAAAAAGCCGGCAGCGCGCATGAGCGTCGCGCGAAGGTGCCGGTTGTGCCTGGCGTAGCGCAAGCCGGCCAGGATGGCTTGGCCGAAGCGCTCGGCCGGCAACAGCGTGCCGGCGCGCCTCCGCGGCCGCCACCACAACAGCGAGGCCACAATGCCGAGATTGGACGCGGCATTGATCCAGAACGGCGCGACGATACCGTAGGCGGAAATCGTGAGCCCGCCGAGCGCCGGCCCGATTGCGCGTGAAATATTGACGCCGACCGAATTGGCGGCAATCGCGGGCGGCAAATCGTCCCTCGGGACGAGATAAGTCACGACCGCCTGCCATGCCGGCACGGTCATGGCGCCGGCAGCACCGATCAGAAATGTAAACACGAGCAAGTTAGCCGGGGTCGCCCAGCCCAGGCCAACGATCAGCGCATAAACCGCGGATACGATCGTCGTGATGATTTCAACCACGATCAGAAATCTGCGCTTGTCGAAAATGTCGGCAAGCGCGCCGGCCGGAATTGCGAACAGACAGATCGGCAGACTGCTCGCCGCCTGCACCAGCGCCACCATCAACGGATCGGCATCGAGGGTCGTCATCAGCCAGCCGGAGGCCGCGCTGTACATCCAGCCGCCGACATTGGAAACGAGCGTCGCCGTCCAGATGACGGCGAACGCCTGATGCCGGAACGGCGCCGTGAAGGATATGGGGCGTTCCGCCCTATTGGCGGTGGCACCGCTCATCAGGCCGGCTTGTGCGCGAGCCAGTGGCCGCTCTCGGACGCGGCAAAAAGCTCGGCCAGCGCCGCATTGACCGCATCGGGCTCCTCGCTGGTGATGGTGTGACCGGAGCGCGGAATGACGAGCAAGCCCGCCGTCGGCGCGGTGCGCCTGAGAAACAGACTGCCGTCAAGGCAGGTTTCGTCCTCATCCCCGACGATGATGAGAAGCGGCACCGAGAATTTCTTCAAATCGGCTTCCATGTCCCACAAGGTGGGGCGCTTGGACTGCAGCATCGCCATGGTCAGCGCGTGGCCTTTCGCGGAATGCTCGGCGAGCATGCTTGCGAACTCGGCGTAACCGCGGGGATCCTTGTATTTCTGCGTGTGCCGGATCGGCGTGTCGGTATAGATCGCGGCTCCCGTCGCCATATCGTTTTCCATGAACATTTTCGAATTTTCGGCGGCTTGCGCCCGCATCGCCGCGCGGGCGGCCGCATCAGGCAGCGAGCCCCAGCCGCATCCGGCCGCTGTCACTGAAATGCAGCGTTGCGGATGCTTGATCCCGACATGCAGCGCCGTATACGCGCCCATGGAATGGCCGACGACGTGCGCCTTGTCGATCTTCAATGCGTCCATCAGCGCGATGACGTCCAAGCGGGCGAAGTCCTGGCCGTAGCGCGCGGCGTCGTCGGGGATGTCGGAAGGTGGATAGCCGCGCTGACTATAGGTGACGCACCGATAGGCGCGGCTGAACCGGCGCATTTGCGGCTCCCAGGTGCGGTAATCGCCGGCAAATTCGTGAACAAAGACGATTGGCGTCCCGGCACCCGCCTCTTCGTAGTACAGGTTCACGCCATCGCTGGTTTTGATTTTGGGCATAATGATGCTGCGTGGGTTGGGTTCGACCATGCCATGCTAGAGCAAAGTTCAGCCAGATAGAATTGAGTAGTGATCCGCTCGTCCCCGCGAAAGCGGGGACCCAGCATTCAGTTACTATGCTTTCATCTGGATGCCCGCTTGCGCGGGAATGAGCGGGATTGTGCCAAAAAGCGAAGGGCCGCCCCGCGCCGGGCGGCCCTCTCCCCTTGCCTGGTTATGGCTGCGCGCTTGCGCTCTAAGCCATCCAGAATGGTTTGTTCATCTCACGGTGCGCATCGCATCGCGTCATGCCGATGTCGCGCAACGTTGCGTCGCTCAGGGCCTCGAGCTCGCGCCGTGAACGCGCCCGCCGTTGCCATTCCGTGATGCGTAGCTTGAGTTGATCCCAATACGAGCTGCGCGTGGTCCGGTAGGTCGTCATTGTTATGGTGCTCATGGCTGGCTCCATATTCCGGCAACTGCAGACGGTCGCAATCTAGGCGCACCTCGGCAAGAAAGATGTGACCACAAACACACTTTGGCGTTTTTCGGTAACTCACTGATCGTCGCCACGAAATCTCGTGGAACCGGCGGTTCCATGAGCAAGGATGCTTTCAATCGACCCGCGCCAGCGCCTCGGGCGCCACAACTTCGCACATCGCCGTGGCCGGTTGCGGCAACAATGTGTCGCTCGCTTCATAGCCGATCGCCCGGAGCACGCCGCGCGCCGGGCACATGGCCACGGCGAGCCGGGTGTAGGGATTGAGCACCGGCTCGCGCACCCAGGCAAAGCTCGGCGCCGCGCAGGTTCCCGTCCAGCCAACGAGCGATTCGCGTCGCGCGCGGCTGTAATTGGCCGCGTCGGCAAAGGAATCCGTCAGAAAGCGCCGGGTGCCGATGCGGCCTTCCCAGTCAGGGCGGCGCGGCAGCCAGTCATTGGCGGCGCTGGTGTCGTGTTCGCGGGTGACGAAGCCGGTCTCGGTGCGCTCGATCACGCAGCGCTCCCCGGCCGCGCAGCCGACCAGAACGTAGATCACCGGACGGGAGACCGGGGTCGTCTCTAGCATGCGGCGCGCTGCGGCAAAATCCGCGCAGAGCTCGAATGTCTGCCGCAACAGCTGGTCCGGCGGCATCAGACCGTCGGACCGCCAGACCGCATAGGCATTGCGCGCAAAATCATAGCCGCGCAGCCAACGGTGCGTCGTGCGGCGGCGCATCGGCGCCTGATTGACGCAAGCCGCAAAACGCGAGGGTGCGAGCGCGGTCAATGCGCCAACATAACCGGGCCAGGTGATGCTGAAGAAATCGCCCGCGGTGCCGTGCAAACGCGCCACCTCGACATGGCGGCCGAGGCCGTGGAACGGCCAGTCGAGCGTGCGCAACAGCCAGGACACGCCGTCTTCATCGGACGCGCGCGCCGTACACCCCCATTGGTAAGAGGCATTGAGGAGCCACACGCCGGAGAAACCGAGCGCCTCCGCAATCCGCGCAATCTCCGGCAGATAGGGCGAACGCGAGCGCTGAAGCCAGCGCCGCGAGATCAAATCAAGGGCTGGCACGAACGGCTGGAGGGCGCGGGGAAAGAAGGCAAGACAGGCGTCGCGGAGCGCCCGCGCCGGCGCCGGATTACGCTCGGCATGACGGACCGGGCCGCCATCGCGTAAATCGATCACTGGAATGGCCGGCAGTCGATCCATTGCGGGTTTCCAAGTATTCCGCCAAAGGTATTCCGCCAAAACTATTCCGGAATGATGGGCAGCAACAGATGCGAGGGATGCATAAGATCGTGGTGGATTTTGTGCACCACGGTCTGGCTCGAACAAATGTGATACGGAACGTATTCGGCATTAGTGGCGCCGGCGACACCGGTCGGCAGATCGAGACTGGTGACGTCGAGACAGATGCGGTGGCCCTTGCGGAACAAGTTCGCGGTCGCCATCACCTGGATCTGATATTCCTCGATCGCGCCGGGCGTGACCGGCTTGCGTGCCTGGCGGGTCAGCGGGTGCCACGGCCACCACGGCTTCGAGCGTTTTGGATCGAGCGCGCGGCGCGAAGCCTTGAGCCAGCCGCGGGTGAGTTCGCGCTCGGGCAGATTTTTCGGCACTTCGCGTTCGCCCTCGCGCACGCTCTGTACCGAAACGTCCGGCCCGATGTCCTTAAGGATCACGATCCAATTGGTGTCATCCGCATCGATCGCCGCATAGAGCGTCACCGCGACCGGTCCGGCGACCAGAACGTCGCGCGAGAGCGGTTCGGTCATATAGCGAAGCCGCTGGATCGTATTGGTCTGCGACGGCGGCATTTGCGCGAATGCATCGGGCGGCTGCACCTCGCTGGCGCTTGACGGCGCGGGCAGATCGGTCGTGAGCCGCTCCCAGCTTTTCAGGTAGAACTTGGTCCATTGGGTTTGCGGCAACGGCCAATCGTCGGCGCTGCGCCATTCATTGGCTCCCATCACCCAGAACCGCACCGGTTGCTCATCCATCACGCCGGTGTCGAGGCCTTTGAGCCAATGGTCGTGCCAGCGTAAGACTTCGCTGTGAAACGTGTGATACGGCCGCTCCAGATGCGCAGGTCCCGCCAGCAGAAGCTTCTTTGGCGCTGTGATGTTGCGGTACCAATGCTGACAGCCGTTCAGATGGGTCTTGTAGGTGTAGCCGTACCAGCCGGAGCCCGTATAGGTCGGCACCTTGATATTCGCGAAGCTCTTCTCCGCGTCTTCGACCGCCGCCTCACTGTCGTAAGGATCGATGAGGAGCTGGAAATAGGGCGGCATATGCTGCCCTTTCTGCGCGATCACATTGAAGATGTGCGGAAGCATCCGGTAGTCGGGATTGTTCATCGCCTCCTGCCACAGCGCCTCCTTGTCCGGCGGCAGCGCGCCCGGCTTGCCTCTGGCGCCATGCATCGCGGCGAGGTGCATCAGGTAATAGCGGAACAGATGAATGACGCCGCCCGGATATTCCTCGCGGAAAGAGCCGAGCGTGCCATAAGCGCCGCGCGGGTCGAGCGGCATGATCGCTTTGAGATGCGGCGGGTTCTGCCGTGCCACGTAAAGCTGCTCAGCGCCGAAGCCGGATATGCCGACCATGCCGATATTTCCATCGCACCAAGGCTGCTGCGCGATCCATTCGATCAGATCGTAGCTGTCCCATTGCCGCGAGCCGCCGGAATCGGACTTGCCGACGCCGCGCGGCGAGCCGATGACGTGCACATAGCCGCGCGAGACGAAGAACTTGGTGTCGCCGGCTTCGAGCGGCCCCGACCACAATGACGACCAGGCCGGCTGCGGCGGCAGCGTCGCGGCGACATCCGGGCCCTGCAGGTCCTTGTTGTAGATCGCAAAGGCCAGAAGGGCGGGGAGCTTCTCCTTGGTATCGGGCCGGTAGATATCGACGGAAAGATTGACGCCGTCGCGCATCGGCACGG
>DATAYT010000274.1:0-1711 GCA_036272395.1 Xanthobacteraceae bacterium | reverse complement strand
CTATGCTCAGCAATCCCTTCGCCGCGCTTTCGGCGTCCGTACCGCCGGCGATCATGCAAGCCTATGTCGTCGTAATGGCGCTCTTGGTGGTGGCCGGCACCTTATTCGACATTATTCATAAGCAGAGCGCCACGTACTTTTTTAACAACTGGCGCGATTTCAGGAACAAAGCGAAACGGCAAGTCGGCGGTGGACGCATGGCGGTGCTGGCGGTTCAAGCCGCCGTCATCGACGTCATGGCTTCCGGCGAGTTCTGCAATATGCGGCGCCGAATAGCCCATCTGCTGACGATGTACGGCTTTGTGATCTACATCGTGACGACAATCATGATGGTGTTCGCCTATCCGACGCCTGCCGCGCCTACACCCGGCAGCGTTACGGCGCTCTGGTACATCGGCATTCTGATGGTTTGCGCGGGCGGCTATTGGTTCTGGTTCTTCATCCGGGTGGACGTTACAGCCGAAGGCAATCCACCGTTGCGTTTTGTTCGGGCCGATTTGTTCATCGTCGCGCTGGTCTTGAGCGTCACCTTCGGCTTGCTGTGGGCCGCCGTACAGGCGACCGGCAGCACCGTATTCAGCACCATATTCCTCGGCCTGTATCTCCTCGCCACCACGGTATTATTTGGATCGATCCCGTGGTCCAAGTTCTCGCACATGTTCTTCAAGCCGGCTGCCGCGCTGGAAAAAAGGGTGGCCGAAGCCGACGGCACCATGAGCAATTTGCCGCCGCCCGCCGATGCACCGAGAAAATTCGGCGGCGGATTAGAACATGCGCGGCATTACTAAACCGGCGCTCGCCGGCCCTGGACACAACCGATAAGGACACATCATGCCGACCTTCGTTTATATGACGCGCTGCGACGGTTGCGGACACTGTGTCGATATCTGCCCGTCCGACATCATGCATATCGACACCACCTATCGGCGCGCGTTCAATATCGAGCCGAACATGTGCTGGGAGTGCTATTCCTGCGTCAAGGCCTGCCCGCAATTTGCCATTGACTGCCGCGGCTATGCCGACTTCGCCCCGCTCGGCCACAGCGTCCGCGTGCGCCGCGAAGAAGACAAGGCCACCATTTCCTGGAAAATAAAATTCCGCGACGGCCGCGAAAAGAATTTCGTCTCCCCGATCCGGACCACCGCTTGGGGCTCGATCAAATCCCCGGCCGACTATGCGCCGCCGAGCGCCGAGGCGATGAAATCCCAAGAGCTCGCGCACGAACCCGAGGCGCTCAAGATCGCCGCATTGCCGACAGTATCGCGCGACCGCTTCAAGCAAGGCCTGGGCTGATGCGCCGCCGCAAGACCGTATTCGTAGAAGCCGACATCCTCGTCGTTGGCGGCGGCATGGGCGGCTGCGGCGCCACCTATGAATCCCGATACTGGGGGCGCGACCTGAAAATAGTCTGCGTCGAAAAAGCCAATATCGAGCGCAGCGGCGCCGTGGCCCAGGGGCTTTATGCGATCAACTGCTACATGGGCATCCCGTGATCTACGGAAGCAAAACACCGGGAGGGGAACGTGGCGTCAGTCATCTATGACGAAAAAGCGCAGCGCATGGCCGAGGAAATGGTCATGGCCGAAATGCGGCACATCGCGCAGCGAACGGCGCAAGAGTGCGACTGCAAAGATGGAATGTTTTCGCGCCTGCCAGCGAGTCGACGCAGGTTCTTGTTGACCGCCGGTTCGGCTGCCGGCGTAGCCGGATC
>DATAYT010000273.1:0-5011 GCA_036272395.1 Xanthobacteraceae bacterium | reverse complement strand
AGATCGGCGATCTGCGCCGCGACGTGATCCGGATCGCCGACGATCGGCAAGCCGCCCATGCCTTGCGCATAGTGACTGCGTTGCGTGAGATATTCCTGCATCGGCACGGTCTGCGGCGAAATATTTTTCAGCGCCAGGATGCCGTCCACCGCCGACCAGTCGGCGCGTTCCACGATGCAATGATGAAAATAGTCCTCGGCTTCCTTCTTGGTCGGCCGGCAGGTGACGACGCCAACCGTGTAACAACCAATTTCGCGTCCTTGCGCGCGCGCGGCCTCTTTGGCGTAGCGAACGCGTTGTGCGCTTTCCTCGAGCGAGGTGCGTGAAGCCTGTAGAAAAAAGGCGTCGCAGTTCTTCACCGCGAATGCCTGCCCCGTGGGAGAAGCCCCGGCATTCATGATCACCGGGCGGGTGCCGCCATAAGGTTTCGGCTTGCCACGAATGCTTTTCATATTGAGATATTTGCCGTGGAAGTCGAAACCCTCGCGGTCGGACCAGATCATTTTGATGACGTCGATCCATTCCTGTGCATATTCGTAGCGCTGCTCGTGCGCGCGCTGCTCGACCCCGAACATGTCGAACTCGCCCTCATTCCAGCCGACCACGATGTTCAGCCCGAAGCGACCCTCGCCCACATGATCGGCGGTGACCATTTCCTTCGCCGCGACGACTGGGTTGAAAATCGGCGCGTGGACCGTGCCGAACACGGTAATGCGCTTGGTGACGGCGAGCAGCGCCGTCGCCCAGGTGACCGTTTCGAGCGTCGTTCCCTGATAATCGGTGGCGCCGCCATATCCCTTCCAGCGGCCGATCGGGAGCATAAAATCGACGCCGGCTTGGTCCGCCATCAGCGCCAGTTTCTTGTTGTCTGGCCAGCTGCCCGACCAGCGCTCCGGAACGAGCGTCACGGCCCGGCCGGACGAGCAATTGGCGCCGAACAAGCCGATTTGCAGCTTGTTGCTGCCATGCATGGCGCGGCGGGCGTTTGACGATGGCGAAGGAGCGTGCATCCGGATCTCTTTCGGAACCCCGCGCTTCTATAGCTGAAAAATGGCCGCGGCGCGTTGCGGTTCGAGCTGCCGCCTGATCCCCTCAATGTCGCCCAGCACCCACAGCTCGATGATTTTGCCGTCGCGGGTTTTGAAAAATGCCGCGCCGCTCCAGCGGATTTCCTGCCCGCTTGGCGCGATGCCGAAAAACCTGCCGCGATGGCGGCCATGAAAAATCATCCGTGCCGCCGCGTGGTCGGCGGCGGCGATCATTTCCTCGATCTGGCATGTGAAACCGCCGAGCGCGTCATGCACCGATCGCATATAAGCGATGAAGCCGTCCGGTCCGCGCAGTTCGGGACCGAGCGAACCGCGGAAACGAAAGTCGCTCGCAAGAATCCTGCGAGCTTCGGACTCGTCGGCCTTGTTCCAAACGCGATGATAAAACCGTTCTGCAAGCGCAGCCGCGGCTAACGCCACCATTGTCTCCCTCAGCCGGCGAAAGCTTAAGCCTGACGCGATCACATTGTCTCGGCCTTTGTGCGCGCGATGGGAATTGACTTGACCATGGTTATCAACGTCAATCGCGCCAATCCTTCGGGAGGAAATGATGAAAAAGTCTTGCTGCGTGCTTTTCGCCACCGCCTTGTCCGTCACCGTGCTTGCCATAAGCCCGGCCCGGGCCGCCGAGAGCGTCAAAATCGGCGTGATCTACCCTCTCACGGGCAATGCGGCCAGCGCCGGCCAGTCAGCCAAGGACGCCGTCAATCTCGTCGCCGAAATCGTCAACACGGCCCATTCCGACCTCAAGGCGCTGCCACTCGGGGCTAGTGCGGGACTGCCGAATCTCGGCGGCGCCAAGATCGAACTCGATGAGGCGGATCATCAAGGCAATCCGCAGGTGGGCCAGCAGCAGACCTTGCGTTTGATCACCCAGGACCACGTCGTGGCGATGCTCGGCTCATATCATTCCTCGGTCTCGCTGGTGGCGACTGCGGTCGCCGAGCGCCAGGGCATCCCTTATCTGGTCGCGGATTCGGTGGCGCAGAACATTACCGGACGCGGCTTTAAATGGATCTTTCGCACCACGCCGATTGCCTCCGATTTCGCCAAGGCCTATGCCGGTTTTCTCACCGACCTGAAAAGCGCCGGCAGAAAGATCGACAAAATCGCCATCATCAACGAGAACACCGATTACGGCACATCCGTCGGGGCCAGCATCGTCGAGGCCGCCAAGTCTGCCAATATCAACGTGGCCGCGCAGATCCCCTACAACGCGAGCAGCTCCGATGTTTCGGCGCAGGTCATTCAGCTCAAAACGTTGCAACCGGATGCCGTTATCTTCGTCAGCTACACCGCCGACACGATTCTCTATTTCCGAACCATGAAGAATCTGGATTATCTGCCGCCTCTCGTCATCGGCGACGATGCCGGCTTCTCGGATCCGACCTTCATTCCCAACGCCGGCGATCTCGCGCAAGGCGCTATCAATCGCAGCGCCTTCGACATCGGTAAGCCGGGGAGCAACAGTTACATCATCAATCAACTGTTCAAGGCCAAATATGGCCGCGATCTCGACGACACCAGCGCGCGATGGATGCAGGGCTTTTTCGTGCTCGCCGACGCGATCAATCGCGCCGGCTCGATCGAACCGGACAAGATTCAGGCGGCGTTGCAAGCGACCGACCTCAAGCCGGACCAACTGATGATCGGCTACAACGGAGTAAAATTCGACTCAACCGGCCAGAATACGCTCGCCTCGACTTTCTTGATTCAATTGCAGGGCAAGCAATACGTATCGGTCTGGCCGACCAATCTCGCCACCGGCAAGCTGGAATTGCCGATGAAAGGTTGGCGCTGAACTTACAAGCGGTACCGATGCCGCATTATCAGAAGCGCGAGCAGGCTCACGCTGGCGGTCGCGATCATGTAGTAGCTTGGCGCCAATTTGCTGCCGGTGAGATCGATCAGCGATTGGGCGAAGAACGGCGCGAACCCGCCGAAGATAGGCACCGAAATGTTGTAGCTCAGCGACATTCCGGAAACGCGTGTCGATACAGGAAAGGTCTTGGCCATCAGCGAGGGTAACGCGCCCGAGAAAAGCGATTTCAAAACGCTGATCCAGCAAACCATCCCGATCAGAACGCCCAGCGAAGGCGCGGCGTCAAGCAACACGAAGGCCGGATAGGCCGTTACCATGAACAGGATCGCCGCGCCGATCATCACGCGCGTCTGGCCCACTTTGTCGACCCAAATGCCGACGAAGGGCACGGCAATGGTCTGCAACGCCGCGGCAAGCATCGCCGCGGTGAAGCCGATCGATTGCGGCAGATTGAGCTCGCGAATGGCATAGGTCGGCATGTAGACCAGAAGGTATTGCGAACTGGTCGATGCGGCGACGGCGCCGATCGTCAAGAGAAGCCGATCCCACTGGCCAACGAACAAATCGCGGATCGGCCTTCGCGCCTCTCCCGCTTCGATAAACTCCGGCGTTTCGTCGAGCCGGTTGCGGATGTAGTAGCCGACCGGACCGATCAAGAGACCCACGGCGAACGGGATCCGCCAACCCCACGCCTGCAGCGTGTCGGCGGACATGCTGGTCGTCAGCAAAACGCCCAAACCGGTTGCTACCAGCGCGGCAGAACCTTGGCTCCGACCATTGCCAGCTCGCAAAAAACCCGGCGCGGTCGGGCCGATGTTCGACCAGAAAGGCAGTCGAGCTCGTGAACTCGCCGCCCACGGAAAATCCTTGCAGGAGCCGCGCGGCAATGACGAGTATCGGCGCCAACAATCCGACCGAACCATAGCTCGGCATCACCGTCATCAAGCCGGTGCCGATCGTCATCAGAAGAATAGAGAGCCTCAGCGCTCGCTTGCGTCCTTTGCGGTCCCCGTAAGCGCCGAGAAAAATCGCGCCGACCGGGCGCGCGAGAAACGAAATACCGAACGTACCCAGCGTGACCAAAAGCGAGACGGCTTCGTTGGCGGCGGGAAAGAACACCTTGGCAATGGTCACGGCGAAATAGCCGTAGACCAGGATCTCGTAGAACTCGAGCGCATTGCCGACAGACGAAGCGATGATCAGGCGTGTCGCCGCGCCGGCGCCGCGCATCGCGGGTTCTGCGGCGGCCGAACTTGCGCTCATCTGTGCTCCCGTAAGCGCGGACTTGACGCGGCACCCTAGCTGCCGTCATTCACCGAGTAAAAGAATCGGTCTTACGCTAATTTCGTGCCGCAATGAGCAGCCTTGATAGCTTCTCATCACTGCTTTTGTTCTGTCAGATTAGTCAGTGAAACCAGTCAGCTAATGTAAACTGCTGACTCGGCCATGTTGCTTCATGTTGCCATTTGTTCTCGTTATTTTCCGGGCATTTCCGGCGAGTGGCGGATTCTACAAGCGACACGATAGCGACATGAGCCAACGTCATTCGCCCAGCACGCGACGACGATGTTCATCCCGCATTTCGTCGGCGATGCTGGTCCGCGACAGTTTTACCAACTCAGCAAACGGTGCATTCGGTCGACAGGACCGACACGACAGCGCGGGAATGAGGCTCGTTACCGCCGCATCGGGATGGCGGTCTAGCGTGCGCAAATCAATCGCATTGATTGTTCGGCAAGCGGGACAGCGAACCCACAGGAACCAATAACCAGCGGTAATGACAGCGCCGACGGTCAGTGAGAACAGCATGGGCATTCGCTTGGCCTGGCGCTCGTTCCAGGCGTCGATCAGCCGTTCGGCATCCTCGAGCACTTGGGCGTCAGTCGCGCGCCTAGCTGCCGCTTCCTTCTCGGCAGCCCGCCGACGCTGGTCTTCCATCTGGCGGCGGTTGAAGCCCATGACTTGATGCCAAACGCGCGTTGGGCGCGCGTCTCCTATCGCACTTAGGAACGGATCGGCATGGTCGATCTTATCAAATGGGCCAGACCTGCAATGGCGACTCGTCGCGGGTCGCCCTCAGTGGCCCCCAAAGTCCCCGTGCCCGCTCATCTCCGATCAATCGGGGTCACGCGGGGAATGC
>DATAYT010000272.1:0-10860 GCA_036272395.1 Xanthobacteraceae bacterium | reverse complement strand
GAGGATTGGCTGCCGCTGCGTCCGGACGATTTCTATGCCGAGAGCAATATCGATCTGCGCCTGAAGACCAAAGTCGCCAGCATCCATCCGCGGGAGCGGCAAGTTACGCTCACCGGCGGTGAGCGCTTGGCCTACGACCGGCTGTTGCTGGCAACCGGAGCCGAGCCGGCGCGGCTACAGATTCCCGGCGCCGATCAGGCCCATGTCCATACTTTGCGCTCGCTTGCCGACTGCCGCGCCATCATCGGCGCGGCGAAGGGCGCACGCCGCGCGCTGGTGATCGGCGCGAGCTTCATCGGGCTTGAAGTCGCGGCTTCGCTGCGCACCCGCGGAATCGAAGTGCATGTCGCGGCGCCGGAGGCCCGGCCGATGGAGCGCGTGTTCGGTCCCGCGCTCGGCGATTTCGTGCGCGCGCTGCATGAGGAGCATGGCGTCGTGTTTCATCTTCAGGACACGGCGACGGCGATCGACGGCAAGCGCGCCGTGCTCAAGAGCGGCGGCACGCTCGACGCCGATCTCGTTGTCGTCGGCGTCGGGGTGCGGCCGCGCCTGGCGCTCGCCGAACAAGCCGGACTTGCGATCGACCGCGGGCTCACGGTGAACGAATATCTGCAAACCAGCGCGCCGGATATTTACGCCGTCGGCGATATTGCGCGCTGGCCCGATCCGCATTCCGGCGAACGCATCCGTGTCGAGCACTGGGTCGTAGCCGAGCGCCAAGGCCAGGCGGCGGCCGCCAACATGCTCGGGCACAAACAGCGCTTCGACACGGTGCCGTTTTTCTGGAGCCAGCATTACGACGTGCCAATCAACTATATCGGCCATGCCGAGCGCTGGGACACGATCACGGTCGAGGGCGACATCAAGGCGAAGGACTGCCTGTTGCGCTATCGGCGCGACGGCCGCGTGCTCGCCGTCGCTTCGATCTATCGCGATCTCGACAGCCTGAAAGCCGAGCTGGCGATGGAACAAGTGGCGGCGCGGTGATGTGCGCGCCGGATAGCCTCTGCCCGCGTCCGGGAAACGTGCTCAGAAATCCCAAATTCACCTCAGCGGCGAGAATGCCGCCGGCAAATAGATGTCAGCCTGCTGCGATAGCAAATGACCCGGTCCGCCCGGTGGCGGCCACAGGCCATCGGCGACGGCCTTCTCGCGCAGCCGCGCGCGCTCGTCGTAAGTCTTATAAGGCCAGACGTGCATGAAGCGGATCGCCGCACCGGTGACCGCGACCATCGCCGCCAGTAGCGGCGACACGCCCGCGCGGCCCGGCACGGCCTTGCGCCACAGTTCGATAGTCGGTGTAAGCCCGTCCGGCTTGAGCACGTAGCTGCGCACTTCGTAGCACGGCCCGTATGCGCCGCCTTGCAACGGCGGCATGAAATCGAACGGCACGTAAGTGTCGAGCGAAAGATCGGTGATGAATTCGCCGATGCCGAAAGGGTTCCGTGCGCTCAGCGCGGCGAAGCGGTTTGCAATCGCTTTCGCGGCGTCGGCCGATTTACGGATGATCAGAATGCGGTTGAGCGCGCCGATTTCGGAATACCAGCACGCCAGCAGATTGGAATCGCCGGCAAGCGTTTTATCGAGCGCGGCAAGCGCCTGCGGATGTGTGCCCGGCCGCACCGTGGCGATCGTAACGTCATAGGGCTCGGCCAATTCGTCCCTCCTCAAGTTTTTGACGCGCAGCACGCGCGATTGACTGGCCGCGCTGGTCTACCTACCGTGGTCACAAGAGCTTAGGAAACAGGCCCGCGACCGACAACGGGGACCGCTGTCTGGCGGTCGATTTTAGGGAGAAAACTAATGAAAAAAACCTCGTGGTTGTTTGCCGTGCTCTCTGTTGCGGCGATCGCATTTGACGCCAACGCGGGTTTTGCCACCGAGGCCGTGAAAATCGGCGTGCTGATGCCGCTCACCGGCAACGCCGCGGCGACGGGACAGGCGGCCAAAGCGGCGATCGAGGTCGCCGCCGACATCGTCAATAATCCACATCCGGAATTAAGCAATCTGCCGCTCGCCACCACGGCAGGCTTGCCGCATTTGGGCGGCGCCAAGCTCGAGGTCGTTTTCGTCGACCATCAGGGCAATCCTTCGCAGGCGCAGCAACTGGCGACGCGGCTGATCACCGAGGACAAGGTCAACGCGCTGATGGGCGCCTACCAATCCTCCTGCACCTTTACGGCGACGCCGGTCGCCGAGCGTTACGGCATCCCCTTCATGGTCGGCGACTCGGCCGCGCTCAACATCACCACGCGCGGATTCAAATATGTGTTCCGCGCCACGCCGATCGCGACCGATTACGCTCGCACCTATATGCGCTTCTTCGCCGACATGAAGAAGGAGGGCAGGGCGATCAATTCGATCGCGATCGTCAATGAAAATACCGACTACGGGACGTCGGTCGGCGATGCAATCGAGGCCGAAGCCAAGAAGAACAATGTGCCGGTCGCAATCCGCATTCCCTACAGCGCCAGTTCGACCGACGTCACCGCGCAGGTCCTGCAACTCAAAGACAAGAAGCCGGATGTCATCATCTTCATCAGCTATACCGCGGATTCGATCCTCTACATCAAAACGATGAGGAATATGGATTATCGGCCGCCGATGGTGCTCGGCGATGACAGCGGATTTTCCGACCCGTCCTTTGTTCCGGCGATCAGCGATATCGGCCAGAGCCTGATGAATCGCAGCGCCTGGGACATCGGCAAACCGGGTTCGACCACCTACAAGATCAATGAAATGTATAAGGCCAAGACCGGCCGCGGTCTCGACGACACGTCCGGGCACAACATGCAGGGATTTTTGGCGCTGGCGGAGGCGATCGATCGCGCCGGCTCCGCCGATGCGGAGAAAATCCGCGACGCGCTGGTCAAGACCGATCTCAAGCCGGAGCAGCTCATGATGGGCTATCAGGGCATCAAGTTCGACGAGACCGGGCAGAATATCCTGGCGGCGACTTATCTGATCCAATTGCACAGCGGTCGTTATGAACTGGTCTGGCCGGAGCAAGCCGCGACCAGCCAGTTGCAATGGCCAATGGGCGGCTGGGGGCATTGAACTTGCTCGGCTTGAGCGTTTTCCGGGCGCAGCGCAGCCAAAAGCGCGTTCACGCGCGTCTTTGCGCGCTCAGTTGATGCGCCGCAGACCCGGGATCGTTACGCACGCTGCGTTTTGAAAGATTCCGGATCAGCGGTGCATCGCTCCGCGCTGCACCGCGTCCTAGAAAAGCGATCGTAGTAAGCGCGGGGGGCGAATGGTCTTTCTCCAAGTCATCGTCGGCGGGCTTCTGCTCGGCGCAATCTACGCGCTGTTCTCCTCAGGCCTGACGCTGATCTGGGGCATGATGAATTTCATCAATTTTGCGCATGGCGAATTCGTCATGCTCGGCATGTATGTCGCGTTTCTGGTCGTGGTGTGGATCGGTGGCGGCCCCGCGATCTTTACGCTGGCGGCGGCCTTCGCGCTGCTCCTGCTCGGCATCGCCATTTATCTGTCGCTCATTCGCCATGTGATCCGCGGCCCGATGCTGGCGCAGATTCTCTCGACCTTCGGTCTGGCATTGCTTCTTCGCTACACCGCCTTCTATATTTTTTCCGCCAATTTCGTCTCGCTGCCGCAGACTTGGCTCGCCGGCACCATCAATCTTGCCGGCATATACTTGCCGGTGGCGCAGCTCGTCGGCGGCATACTTGCCATCGTCCTGACGCTTGCGCTGCACGTTTTACTCACCCGCACGGTGATGGGATCGAGGCTGCTCGCGGTGGCCGAAGATCGCGCCGCTGCGATGCTGATGGGCATCCGTCCCGACCGCATGCAGATGCTGGCCTGGGGACTGTCCGCGGGCGCTGCCGGGATCGCTGGCGCACTGATGGCGACCGCCTATCCCTGGTCGCCGTCGGTCGGCGAGACTTTCGGCCTGATCGCTTTCGTCGTGGTTGCGCTCGGCGGCTTCGGCAGCGTGCTCGGCTCGCTCTATGCCGGCCTGATTATCGGATTGATCCAGGCGATGTCCGCCTTTTGGCTTGGCGCGATCTATAAGGACATCGTCGTCTATGGGCTGTTCGTGGCGCTGCTCTGGTTCCGGCCGCAAGGATTGATGGGGAAGGCGTGACCAAAATTCTGTCCCCGCGCCTGGTCATTGTTGTGCTCGCGGCAGCGCTGCTCGTCTATCCGCTGGTGCTGTCCGGGGCGTTCTATCGCGATATCGGCGTGACGTTCCTGTTGGCCGCGATCTCGGCATCGGCGTGGAACATCGTCGGCGGCTATGCCGGGCAGGTTTCCGTCGGCCACAGCATGTTCTTCGGGCTCGGCGCCTACACGCCGCTGTTGTTCTACACGCAGTGGGGTTGGCCGCCGATGGCCGCCATCCCGGTCGCGATCGCGCTCGCGATCGGGCTTTCGATTGTGATCGGCATGCCGACTTTCCGGCTGACCGGACATTATTTCAGCATGGCCACCATCGCGGTCGCCGAGCTGATCCGGATTTTCACCGGCACCTGGGATTTCGTTGGCGCCGCGATCGGCTTGCAAGGTCCCGCGATCGCGCGCGGCTGGTGGGATCTCACGTTCCGCAGCGAGCTGCCTTACTACTATCTCTTCCTGGTCGTGCTGGCATTTTTGCTTGCGGTCACGAGTTTCATCGAGCGCCGCCGCTTCGGCTTTTACCTGCGCGCCATCAAGTCGAGCGAGCGTGCCGCGCGCAGTCTCGGCGTGCCGGTGCGGCGCACCAAGATGCAAGCGCTGGCGCTCTCGGCCGCGTTCACCTCAGTCGCCGGCTCGCTCTATGTGATCAAAACCGGCTTCATCGATCCCGACAGCGGCTTCGGGATTCTGATCTCGGTGCAGATGGTAATCATCGCTGCGCTCGGCGGCGCCGGCACGCTGTTCGGGCCGCTGGTCGGGGCGCTCATCCTGATCCCGCTGCAGAGTGCGACCAACACCTGGTTCGGCGGCGGCGGCTCGGGACTGACCTACATTCTCTATGGCGGCATCATCGTGCTTATCGCGCGCTTCGAGCCGGGAGGGTTGTTCGATTTGTGGAATCGGGTGGCGCCCGGTCTGCGCGGCGCTTTGCGGAAACGACGCCATGCCTGACGGCGGCAAACTTTTGGACGCGACCAATGTGTCGAAAAAGTTCGGCGAATTCCGCGCCGTCGCCGGCGCCGATCTCGCCGTCAACGCGGGCGATATCATCGGGCTGATTGGGCCGAACGGTGCCGGCACGTCGACGTTTTTTAACTGTCTCGCCGGCGAGACCGTGCCGAGCGGCGGGCGGATCGTCTTCGACGGCAAGGATCTCACGCGCGCGTCGCCGGAAGCGCATGCGCGCGCCGGCATCGGCCGCACCTTTCAGGTGCCGACCACATTTGCCGATATGAGCGTCATCCACAATGTGATGGTCGGCGCCTTCCTGCGCCATCCGCATCGCAACGATGCGCGCGACAAGGCGCGCGCCGTCCTTGAACTCACCGGTTTGCGGCCCGACCAGCCGGCGCGCTCGCTCGGCACGCCGGGCCGCAAGCGCCTGGAAATCGCGCGCGCGCTCGCCACCGAGCCGCGGCTGTTGCTGCTCGATGAATCGCTCGCCGGCTTGACGCCGAGCGAACTGCAGGAGGCGATTGCGCTGGTGCGCCAAATTCACCAAAGCGGCGTCACCATCGTCATCGTCGAGCACATCATGGAAGTGATCATGACCCTGACCCGGCACGTCCTAGTTTTCAATCAGGGTCACGTCATCGCCAGCGGCACGCCCGACTCGGTGGTGCGCGAACCGGCGGTGATCGAAGCCTATCTCGGCCGCAGCCATCGGCGGCCCCCTCCCGATCCCTCTCCCGCAAACGGGGGAGGATAGGGTTGAGGGCATAAGGAGCACCAATGGCCGAGCTCGCCGTCGAACACCTCGAAGTGCGTTATGGCGACCTCATCGGCGTTGCCGATGTTTCGCTGCGCGTCACCCGCGGCCAGGTCGTTGCGCTGCTCGGCTCCAACGGCGCCGGCAAGACGACGACGCTCAATGCCGTTGCCGGATTGGTGCGCGCTTCACGCGGGCGGATCGTCTGGCAAGGAGAAGAAATCTCGGGCCAGGCCGCCTATGCGATCGTCAGCAAAGGATTGGCGCTGTCGCCGGAAGGCTGGCGGCTATTCGTTAACCAGAGCGTCGAACAGAATTTGCGGCTCGGCGCCACCGCGCTGCACGACCGCGCCCGCATCGATGCATTGTTCGAGCGCGTCTATACGTTGTTTCCCCGTCTCGCCGAGCGCCGCCGCCAGTCGGCCGGCACGCTCTCGGGCGGCGAGCGGCAAATGCTCGCGCTCGGCCGCGCGCTGATGAGCGAACCGCTATTGTTGATGCTCGACGAGCCGAGCCTTGGTCTGGCGCCAGCCGTGGTCGAGGCTTTGTACGACACGCTCAAGGCGCTGCACCGCGACGGGCTTACGCTCTTGCTCGCCGAACAATCGATTCCTCTGGCACTCGGCATTGCCGACTATGGCTATGTGTTGCAGACCGGCCGGGTCGCGCTGGAAGGTCCGGCCGCACGATTACAGGGCGACGCGCAGGTTCAGGAGATTTATCTCGGCGTGAGCGCGCGCGCGACGCCGGCGGGGTAGCCCACCGCTGCAATCATCCGCTCGTCCCCGCGAAGGCGGGGACCCAGCCTTCCTGGATTCCCGCTCGCGCGGGAATGAGCGGCTTATCCGAGCGATACTCGTGCTATCGCCCGCGCTCCCACAGCGCTTCGAGGCGACGCCGGAACGCTTTGGGCTTCTCGGCGAACAAGCGATGGGCAATGCGCGAGGCGCGCTGCGCCAAGGCGGTGGAGCGTTCGGCGCAGGCAGGCGTCAATCGCGAGCGCCAATGCGCCAGCGGCTGATGCGGCGCTGTGAGCCCCCGGAGCACTTCGAGATCCTGACAGCGGCCGAGCCGTTCGCGCAGGCGCTCGGCCTCCTCGGTCCACATCCGGCCAAAGCGCGGCCAGAGCGGTTCGACCAATTCCATCTGATAGCGCAGCTCGACAACGCGCTGGCGCAGCGCGTGCAGATCGACCGCATCGGCCGCCACCCAGTCGTCGGGAATGCGCCGCCGCGCGCTGCGATAGCTGTCGGCGAGCTGCGCCGCGATCGCGGAAAAGTCGAACGGATCGAGCGGCCATGTTTCAATCGTGGCCGATGCGGCATCGAGCCAGGCGAGAATGGTCTCGCGCAGCGCCGGCGTGAGCACGGCCTGCTCGTTGTCGCCGCGCAGCGCCTCGATGCGGCCGCGCACCGTTGCATTGGAGCGCGTCGAGAGCAGCAAAACCCCCTTCTCGCCCAGGCCGTCGAAGGCGTTGAGTGCGGCGGCGCCGTCGCGGGCGTGGGCCAGCGAGCGGGCATGGTCGCGCGCCTCGCGGCGCCAGCGGTCCGCGTCCGGAATAAAGGGTTCCAACAGCCGCATCAGCGCGCGCCACTGCTTCATGGCGCGGCGGTAATCGTGCACCGCCGCCTGGTTGGTGCGTTCCGGATCGGTCAGCGCCAGGCGCGCTTTGGCCAGAATGTCGCTGGCGATCGCGCGCAAAGCCGGACCGATTGCCGCATCGGGCTGTAATGCGGGCTTCTGGTCAGTCGATGGTTCTGCGGGGCCGTGCATGGCAGGAGAAGTGACCTAAGGCCTATCCCTATAATAAGACGAAATATGTGGCTTGCGCACTTCCCTTCTTGGGGGGCGCTTGCTACATGACCGCTAGCAAAATAAGGCATTTGCCGCGGGGTGGAGCAGCCCGGTAGCTCGTCAGGCTCATAACCTGAAGGTCGTAGGTTCAAATCCTACCCCCGCAACCACCGATAATCGCAGGGCTGAATCGCCGGTAGATTCAGCCCTGCCTTCTTTTCCTTGGGCGAAGCGTGCGAGCACGGCGAGGTCTCCGTGCAGCTCCGCTCGCAAGCCGTCCTCCTCTGGCGTCAGGACAATGCGGTCGATTAGGCCGCGCATAATCTCGGCAGCTTCGGCCACCGTGTCAGGCGCATTGAGCGCCTCGGCGAGGCGATCAATTTTGCTGCGATAGAGCTCGGGCAGCTTGGTATGGAGCCGCAGCACCGGTGCGGGCTTGCAGGTACGGAGGCACATTTCGGTCTGGGTCTTCTGCTGCTCCAGTGCCGCAAGGTGGGCTCTGACGGTGGGGGTGTACCCGCCATCCTCAATGACTCGGATGATGGCGGCCAACTTCCGCTCGATCTCGACGAGTGTCCGCTTAACGGCAAGGCTCTCGCGCTCGGCCGAAATGGCGAGATTGCGCATCTCGGCGTTGAAGGCGTCGACGAAGGCCGCGATCAGTTCGGGCGCCACCAGTCGCTCTTTGAGCCCACTCAAGATGCGGTCTTCAAGTTCATGGCGCCCTATCAGCAGTGTGTTCGTGCAGATACCTTTTGAGCGATGCGCCGTGCAGCCATACCGGTCACGACCGACAATCGTATAGCCGCCGCCACACGCGCCGCAGATCAGTAAACCGCTCAACAGGAAGTGGCGGCGGTGCACGCGGTTGAGCGCATTGCCTGTCGTGTTGTCGCGGCCGATCTCGAACCGCAACATCTTCTGCCGGTCCTTGACACGCTGCCAAAGCGCATCATCGACGATACGCAGGTGCGGTACCTCAGTGACTTCCCACTTCTCGCGCGGATTGGGACGCGCGACGCGCTTACCAGTGCGGGGATCCTTGACGTAGCTGCAACGGTAAGGCGTTTGGTTAAGTCCGTCCGCCAGCGGCGCTCGACCGAAATTCGATATTCTCAGACAGATGTCCTCACGCCGTTGCTGTTGCGAAGGCTCCGACTAATTTGATCTCGATCAAAGGCCACTGTTTTTTTTCTGCCGGGCTGACAATTGATCTGCCTTAAAAGCGCCAGCGGAACCGTCAATTTTTTCCTTGGTCGGACGGAACAGGTCCCCTCTTGAGCGGAAGGGCAGGGACGTGCCAGTTCGACACCCAACGGCGCAAACCCAAACCACGTTGGGAACGAAGGCAAAGCCGCTGGTTACTCACTTGGCCAGCGGCTTTGCTGCGTTGGCGGTACCGCTGTAGAGGTTTTCCCGATGTCCGCTTTCGGGGGTAAAGCAGACATCAGGCCGACGTGCTTCAATGTCCGCTTCTGACCCAAAGCGGACATACTCCGGACCAGCGCGCTGCATCGCAAAAGCACACTTCACTGATGTGCTACAGTACGGACCTTAAGCTTGGGGCGAAAATGAACCGGCGCGAGTTACAGTTCGACGGAATATGCAAGGGCGTTGCATTTCTCTGGGCCTTTATGCTCCTTTCGAGCACGCCGGTCCTTGCATTATTAAATGTCCACAACCTTCGAAATAAGCTTCTCGAAATTCCACAAGCGAGCCTCGCTGCGGCATCGCCTTACGTTGTCGATGGGCTAGCCCTTGGTGATCAAGTTAAGTTCGGGAGTAAGCCGTATCAGCGATATCAATGCAGTCCAAGCGACGAGTTTTCCGGGTTCCTTTCGTGCAATGAGGAACACAAAACGCCTGTTGGCGACCAGTATCCGGACCAAGAAGTCACGCGTTCCCATTCGGTTTTACAATCTCAAGACGGAGTAGCCTACGTCAATTCATACTTTGAACCGGCTTTCTTCGACCCAAACGGTATTCAAACTGAAATAGACCGCATGTCATCCAAATTTGGCCGACAGGCACGTATGATCCAAATGCGGCAACGCGAGGAACTTCCAAACGCAGTTATTGCTATCTGGGGAGCAATCCAACTTGAGCCACTTAGACCAGAGGAGATTTCAGCAGTTGCATCGGGCGGCAGCTATCCTGGGATTTTGGTCGGCTTTCTTGGCGACCTTCCACGTTCTGCAAAAGCAGGCGTTCCGGTTTATCGACTGGCTGGTGGCGCAGGATTTCTGTGGGCGGCGACGTTCGATCAGAACGGAAAAGGAGTGCTCCGGTATTTGGCGATTGACGCATCTAAGATTGAGTCTCGTCAAGTTGCATCAAATCAGCCAGCGCCAGCATCCACACTCAGCCTTGAGCCTGGAAACCAGACTACGTCAAGCCAAGGCCCGGCCAACCCACCTGCATCAAATCAGCCAGCTCCAGCACCCGCACTTAGCCTTGAGCCTGGAAACCAGATTACGTCAAGCCAAGGCCCGGCCAATCTACCTGTCGTTGTCGAAGGGGCAGATCGGCAACGGAGTGAGGTGCAGCAACTAGTAACGAATAGCGAAGTAGCCATCGCCATCTTCATTCTTCTGTGCGGACTGGCTGTGGCCGCCTTCTTAGGAATGAAGCGAGTGCGCGGCTAGCAAGCACAAAACGAACATCGCGACCGCGCCGCCGAATGTCCGCTTTTGGGGGTAAAGCGGACATGACGCGGAACGGATGTCGGATTACCTTCGATAATCTTTCATTATCGCAACTAATTTTTTTCCTCGACAGACTGGTACCCGAACGAGGCTGAAACGTCTGTTACCGGCCCAGCACTGAGCCACGTGGTCAGGCCAAAAGCCGCGAGTTGGGGCAGTCCCTGCCCGCTTTCCCCAACACTTGCTATAATAGAGTACTTTTCTGGCAAGTTGCGATGTCGGTTTTTACCCCCAAAAGCGGACATCGTTCGGCACGGTGGCAATGTCCGCTTTGTGCCAATAGGAGACCAACGGCATCGCAACAAAATCAAGGTTATAGTGGCATCGGTACGACGGACCGATAAGACGGATCGGCCGATCTCATCGGTTGGGGCACCCCGTTCAAACCGCCGAAGCTGTGACCATGGTATTTGCCCGTCGCGACTTCCTGCATCTTACCCTCGGGGCGGTCGCGTGTGCGTCAGTCTTATCCGCGGCACTAGCCCTCGATTATCCGACGCGTCCGGTCAC
>DATAYT010000271.1:0-1508 GCA_036272395.1 Xanthobacteraceae bacterium | reverse complement strand
AGACGGTTCAGCGTCAGCACCAGCTCCGCAGTGGTAGGCGCCAGATCCGCCATGTCGAGCAACGACGGGAGAGGGATCGCAGGTGGCGGTTCGCGCGACACCTCGCTACGCGATGATGCTGCGTCGGGGCTTGGCGGCTCGGAGTAACAGCGCCGATAAGGCAATGAGAGCCATCGCGTTCGTCCGGTCATACGCAGCTAGAACATTGCGGATCTTGCAGATGTCGCTGTCGAGAAGACCCACCGCGGCGAGGACTTCGGGTGGAAATGGCGGAAGCCGGGGCAAGTCGAGAGAGCCGCGCAGCGCTGCCGCCTCGGCCGCGATCACTCGCGTTGCGGCCTGCACACTCGCGCGGTCACCAATTCGTGACCGCTATCCGAAGGCTTCAGACATTTCGTCTCCTCCATGCCTGCTCCGGTTGCTTCCGGCTGGAGCGAATCGCCGGGTGGGCCTTGCACTCACTGGAAAGCGCCGCCTTGTCACGGCGGTCCAACGGGATCGAATCATACTGATAAAGATATTATATCAATAGGTTATGGAAGTTTTCGGTAGGCGTGGACAATATTTGTCCAATATTGGCCGAGAACATGAAGAGAACATAGGCCGCCGCATAAGATCGAGCCGGCGACAGTCGCCGCACGCTTTGAGATCCGCGCCGATCATCTCGATCCCATCCTGGACACCGTGGCCAGGATAGATGTCGATCGACCGGCGCGCGCCCTAGCTGTCCGCCCGCCGCTTACCGGTCACCACCATATCGATTTCGCGGCTGCCGCATTCGGAGCAGGTCAGCCGCGCATGCCAATCGATGACCGTGGTCCCGGCACCGTAGCGCTGCGCGTGTTCGGCGGGATCCGGTTCGACCTGATGGCCGCAATCCTTGCACCAGACGATGAATCGAAGGCCGGCGCGAGCGGCACCGCCGAGCGTCATCGGCGGGCCGGGCTCGGATTTCACCGGCGCTTTCTGGCCGTAGGGCGCGGCGGCGCGTAATGTCGACGCGGCAAGGGCTCGCGAACCGGCTCCGGGCGGATCTTCGCGCGGATCGCCTTCAAGATCGTAACGCGTGGCGACAGGAAGTAGCGATCGCCATCGATGATGTTGTCGAGCTCGCGGAGCAAGGCCGCTGTTTCTTCGGGCGATAGGTCAAGGTTCATGCCGTAAATGTGGGACGCTTAACCAATACCAGCGAGTCCCGATTCGCGCCCGAGCCGAGCGCCGCGACAGCAGAACCGCCGGGCGGCAGCCGCCATCCGCGGTGGGCTCAACTGTGTCGCGTAACGGATTCTGGAAAATCACTGCACGGCGTTGCACACTAGGTAAAACGTTTGGTCGAAGGTGCCAAGCTGTGCTCATTGGCGCGGTGGGTGTCGGCGCAAGATAGAGATGACACCCGGCGCGCAAAGTAGAGATGACACTGCCGCTGGCGGCGGACCCGGCGAGCGCGGCACGGCATCAAGCCTAACGCGGGCGAGGGGCCGAGCTGCATCCTTGCAGTGAGGTTGGAG
>DATAYT010000270.1:0-2758 GCA_036272395.1 Xanthobacteraceae bacterium | reverse complement strand
GCCGGAATGGGGCCATTTCGTCCCGGTCAAGACAGCGAACGGCGTGACCCTCGATTTCGATACGCGCGAAGAGTTCCGGCCGGGGCATTACGCCTTCCTTGTCAGCGACGCCGAATTTGACGCGGCGTTCGCCCGCATCCGCGCCCGGGGCGTCCAGTATTACGCCGATCCGCGGCGCGCCAAGCCCGGCGAGATCAATCATCTGCACGGCGGTCGCGGCGTCTATTTCGACGACCCCAACGGTCACGTGATGGAAATAATCACCCGCCCCTACGGCGACCGGCCCGAGCAGATCTGATCGTCCGCCCGCCGGTGACGGTGCGCTGCACGGCCTATTCAGGCCCGACGATGAGGCGCCGCGCCACGCCTTTCGCGCCCACTTCGGCCGTTGTCCTACTGTCGCCTCGGCGTCTCAGGTGGGTAGACAGCCTTGGTGTCACACCGGGAGCGACGCCGTTGCGCCATAAGCGGGCGGTTGTGCGACCTGATTGAAGTCGCTTTTCTTGAGACGTGCGGCCCCGACTTCCAGCCGGGACCCTAGCTACTTTCCGGCGCAAAAATCGGGTTTTTTGGGGAGGGGGGCTGCGCCGTGGCAAGCGAGATCCGCCGGCGGTGGCCGGCGGTGTGTGGCGTGCTCGGGGACTGGGGTTTAGCGCGGCTAAGATTTGGCCTGAGGTTTGGCCAATACGTGGCCAATATTGAGGAGGTTGTCGGCGATGACGCCGAGCCCGACCCAGCGCTTCATCCCGTCGTCGCTCTTATATCGACTGCGGATGAGGCCGTGCCGGCGTTTGATGACGCTGATGCGTCCCTCGCATCCCGTGCGCCATTTCTGGCCGTTACGGAACCAGCGCTTTCTTTGCTCGCGTTTGCGCGCGGCGCTTTTGGTAGAGCGATTGGGGATGCAAACGCGCTTGACGCCCCGCTTTTTCGCCGCCGCCTCGTTCTTGCTCGAATAGAAGCCGGCATCACCGGCGACCAGGTGCGGTGTCCGCCCCAGTTTGGCTTCGTGGATCTCGATCGCCGGGATCAGGAGGTCGCCGTCGCTTGGCCGCCGATTGTAAACCTCATAGGCGATGATGATCTGATTTTCCGCTTCTTGCAGCTTTACCATCTTGCCGAACTCGGTCGGCTTGCCGGCCTTGCCCTTGCGAATGACTTCGGTCGATGGCTCGAAGATGCTGACGATCTTGCCTTCCGCGTGAGTGTCGCCGGCGAAGATCCGGGCGTGCGTTTGGCGCATCACTTGGCCGATGCGCGGCAGCATCTGCTCGAGTTGCTGGCGCAAGGCCACCAACCTGAGCTGCCGGTGGGGATCAGCCGCGCGCTTCACGCCGCCGGCGATCTCGCGCGAGAAGCGTTTGGCTTGGCCGACCACGCGCCCCGTGGCGGCGAGCAGTTTGCCGTAGATCTCTGTCAGCTTGTCTTGGTTTGGCTGGCTCTTGCTGCGCGCCGCGCGGGCGATGTTGAGCAGATGGTGCCGCACGCTGCGCGTCCGGTCGCGCAATTTGGCCCCGGCTGTTTCGGCGATGCCGGCGATTTTCTTCATCGTGCGGGTCAGCACCCGCACGCCGTCGCCGAGCAGGCTGCTGTCGGTCGGATAGTGGATGTTGGTTTCGACCACTGTCGTGTCGATGCGCAGCCGCCGGCCGGGCGTCACCCCGTTGTCATGCGCGATCTGCACGATCCTCGCATGGACCTGTTCGATTACTGCCGGCCCCAGCGCCACGCCCCAGCGGCCCATGGTCTTGGCATCCGGCGTCTTGGCGCCGCCGACGCGGGTGAAGTCGCGATACACCAGATTGGCCCGCACCTCGCGTTCCAACACTTGGTAGCTCCAATTGCGGATGTGCTTGAGCACCAGCAGACGCAGCACGACCTCGGCTGGGACGCCTCGCCGGCCACGCTTGCGGCTCTGCGGATGCCGCTGGGCGAGGGCCTCATGGACCACCGCCATGATCTGCGGGTCATCGAGCGTGCGATCCGCTTGGCGCATCCAGGCTTCGTGCAGGTCGGCCACCTCTGCGGCAATCAGCCCGTCGCCAAAACTGCGCTGCGCCCGCCGCGTCTCAATCACGCGCCTTCCTCGCACGTCTCGGCGCGGCGTCATCCGGACGCAACAGCGCATGATTGAGCTCGCAGATCGCTTCGATCGCCTCCTTCAGCTTGTGATAATTGCCAAGCCAGCGGCGCACTTCGCCAACCCGTTCGCCGCGCAGGCTGAACTGGCGGGTCCGGCCGCCGGCATAGCCGACGGTTAAAACCCAGAGCGGGTGCCCCCCGCCGCCGGCGCAGATCGTACAGCCGCTGCTGTGGTGCACCATCCGCTCGATCAGCGAGCCGCGAAGAAGCTCCCCGGTCACCGGCAGCTCGGCCACCAGTGTTTGCCGGGTCGCGAGGAGCTGATCTCGTGTCATCGATAATGATGATACGAGCAGGATCGCTCTGCGTCAAGCGTTTTTTGCCAAAAACCTAACCCGCGATGCGGATGCAGATCGCTCGTTACCTTACCGTGCCCATCGGCTGCCCACGGCCAAATGGTCGCCCTTGCAGGACCTCGTGCTCGTATGGCCTTTTACATCAATAGGTTAGGCCAATATTTTTGCGCCGGAAAGTAGCTAGTGGCGCGATCCCGGCGCGGGCCTCAAGTAGATCACCGCGCGGAAGCTGGTGTTCAGATCCATTCGGAAGATTCTTTTGGCAAGGGCGGACCAAGGCTCACATCAAAATTCCCTATCACACCGGCGAAGCCTGCCCT
>DATAYT010000269.1:0-3024 GCA_036272395.1 Xanthobacteraceae bacterium | reverse complement strand
GCGCTTACTGATTTCGGCAAGCGCCACCGCATAGCCCGGCAGCGGCTTGCCGTCGCTCGGAATGTGCACGGTGCGCCCGTCCGGGAACACGCGCACCAATTCTTCATGCGACATGCGCGGCCACATGCGCACCCCGCCGGTGTCCATGTGCACGAACGGCGATCCGGATGTCGGATAGAAGCCGACGCCGCCGCGCTGCAGCCGCAAACCGATCTCGCGCAAGTGTTCGAGCGAGACGCCGGCAATGTAGAAGTCGAGCGCGTGGCCGAGCATGTGCTGACTGAAGCGCGCCACGCCGCCGCTGCGCCGCCGCAGCATCGCATTGGTTTGCGGCGCGCGATAGCCGCAGACCACTTGGATCGGCTCTTTGGTGTCGGCCTCGCGGTGCACCTCCCAGACCAGATCGATCAGATGCGGATCCATGCGGGTCTGTTCGGCGCGCCGCCAGTCGCGCAGGAACCAATTGAGCTTCTCCAGCGCCGCCTCGTCGTAACGGCCGTTGCGCTTGTAGGTGATCGTGATGTCTTCGTCGGTGTGCAGGTGATGCATCGTGATGCTGCGCGTGTCGCCTTCCGCGACCGCGTTTTGCAGCGCCTTGCAACCGAAGATGAAAATGAGCAGCGCCAGACCGCACGAATAACCGGTGCGTGCTGCGGACAATCCACGAGTACTCAGTTGCCCGTTGTTAACGTGCACTGATCAATCTCGCATTGGCGCGTTGACCCGCCACGGCTATCGCCGCGCCGGCAACGCTAACGCATTGTTAATTTGGGAAGGGTTAACGCGAACGACTGTCACCCCACCCCCGAACCGCCAATAGGGCTAAAGGCTCAGTGTGGCAAAAAATGGCCTTTTCCCGCCCTCTCGGGGCGGGAGCCAGGGAGCTGCAGGACCTGTGGTTAAGCCCGCCGGCCGTGGCCCGGTTTCTCAGAAAAGATCATGCTCAAACAACAAGCTAAAGCGAAATACCCATCAACCTGAAATGTCCTTAGCGCTCGACAGTCTGCCCGGAATGGGTGACTTTGCGCGGACGGTCGGCGTTGCGGTGGCGCATCGGCGCCGGCTGTCCAGAAAAGCCGCCGCCGAACAACCGCGAGAAGAAACCGCCGCCGCCGCCGTAATAGGAGCCGCCGCCCGAATAGTAATAGCCGCGGCCGCCGCCGAACGCGCTACGCCCGCCGAACCAGGACGGCTCGTCGGGAATGGCCATGACCTCGCGATGCGAGGCATCGATTTTGTGCTCGACCGGGATATCCGCCACCTTGCGGTCGCTGCTCTTGAGGATCGCCAGCAGGGCCCGGTCGCGGCCGTAGACGTCTTCGCGCAGTTCGAGCTTGCCGGCATCGTCAACAAAAGCGGTTTGATAAGTCAGGTTGACCGGAATGAAGGTCGGGAACCGGATGTCGGTCTCGTTCGGACCGAACATTTTCTTGATGCGCTCCTCGGTGTAACCGTCATCCGGGCGCACCAGCGATAACAGCACTTCGGCATAGCGTGCCGGATCTTGCACGCGCATGCAGCCGTGGCTGAACGCGCGCTTGTCTAAGGCGAACATGTATTTGTCCGGCGTGTCGTGCTGGTAGACGAGGAATTTGTTCGGGAAATTGAAGCGAATCCGGCCAAGCGCATTCTTGTCGCCAGGGGGCTGCGAGATATGGACGCCGTCTGGGCCGTAATCGACCCGCAAACCCATGCGAGCAAGCACCGTCGGATCCTGCGCTAGCGCCGGCAGATATTCGTGATGGACGATCGACGGCGGCACGTTCCATGTCGGATTGACGGTGATGTATTTCATATCCGCCGTCATGATCGGGGTCGGCATTTCCGGCTTGCCGATCACGATTCTTGTCATCCACATCTGCTTGCCGTTGTGCAGCACCCGCAGCGTGAAGTCGGGCAAATTGACGATCACGTAAGTGTCGGGAAAGCGGTGTGGCATCCATCGCCAACGCTCCATATTGGCGATGATAATGTCGGTGACGCGATCGGGCTGCGCTCTGCCATTGAGGGCGTCTAGGGTCGCGACGCTCAGTGTTCCGGTCGCCGCCAGATCGCGCTCCTGCTGGAATCTCTTCACCGCCTCGGCGAGTGTTTTGTCGTAGGTAGTACCGCCGTTTCCACCAAGGCCGAGACGCTCGCGCAGCGCCGGAACGCGCTCGTCCTGCATTCCGACCTTGAGCACCGGACCGCTTGGGATCGGCGGCTTAGACTTGTCGATCTTCCCGGCGCGAATGTCGGCAAGCTTGGCCTTGAGCGCGCGGTAGCCGGGGGTCTGCGGCTCGTATGAATCCAGCGCCGCGGCGACGTCGCTTGCATCGGCGATCGCAGCGAGCACGTCGCCTGGTTCTGCAGGCGGCGTGGAATATTCGATGTCGCTGCTCACGCGCGACCAATGTACCTGCCCTACGCTGGCATGATGCGCGTAGGTAACGACCGCATTCGTCAGCTTGATTTCCGCATCGGCGAGATCTGCCGGAGTGCCCAGCACCGCGAAATTCGGCACCGGATAATCCGCCGGATCAAGCCCGTCGGCATCGACATGGTGCAGATAGCCGAGCGCCGCGGTAGCGCGCGCATTGGGCTTACCGTCGGTGATCCACAACGGCGCATAATTGCGGCCGGAATAGAAAGCCTCGATCTGCGTGCGATCCTTCTTGCTGCCGATGATGCGATCGAACTTGCCATTGCCGAGTTCGCGCAGCTGTTCGGCAATCGCTGCATCCGGTCCCGGCGCGACAGGCGCGGCCGCAGTCGCGGGCGCCGCTTCGGGACTCGCTGGGGCGGGCGCGTTGGTTACAGCGGTGTCGCTGGGTTTGGCATCGGCGGGCTTTGTTTCCGCAGGCTTGCCTTCCGCGGCGGATTTGGCGCCTTCACCCGGCTGGGCGGCATCGGTTGAAGGCGAGGGCTTGGCGTCAGGCTTGGCTTCGCCGCCAGCCGATTGGGCCGCTTGGCCGGCAGGGGCAGCGGCAGGCGCGGGAGTGGTGTCGGAGCCCGCCGCGGGCTTGTTTGCGTTGTCCGCTTGCG
>DATAYT010000268.1:0-12794 GCA_036272395.1 Xanthobacteraceae bacterium | reverse complement strand
TGCCTGATCTGGATCGCGATTGCGGCAGCCTCGCGCTATTCCTCGCTCGCCGCGCTCGCGGCATCGGCGGCAACGCCTGCGGTGCTGTGGTGGAACGGTAATGTGCCGGAAGCGAAATTATTTCTGCTGCTCTCGGCACTTCTCTGGCTGATGCACCGCGTCAATATCGCGCGGCTGATCAGCGGAACGGAAAGCCAGATCGGCGGCGCCTAGCGAGCGCGCTTTACTGCGCCGCGACAACGGCGGCCGGCCGCACCGGAGCGCCGTGAGTGTGTGGAATCTTGTCGGCGAACACTTCAACAAAATGATCGGTCTCGCCGGGCGAGGTGTGCGGGCGCAGCGCCTCGTCAACATAGGTGCGCGCGGCGGGATCTTTGGCGACCCGCGCCATGATCCGGCGATAACGCCAAATCAGCCGCAACCACCGCGAACTGACTTTGATGAAATCGAAAAGCCGCCACGGGTAAAACACCAGCGGATGAAGAACCGGCGTGCCGTAACGCCGCTGGGTTCGCAGTTTCCGCCGCAAGAAGCCGAATTGCAGCGGATGGACGCCTTCGATACGGGCTGCGCCGGAAAAGATCGTCAGCGAATCCAGAACTTTGGTGCGATTGATTCCGGAAACGATCGCGCGCCGCATGATCGTCTCGACATGTTCGTCGGTGTAGTAACGCCGCCAGGCATCGGCATAGACGCCGATCCAGCTCTCTTTCGACATCAACGGGTGGCCGGTGCAGGCGTGTTCGAGATCGTATTTGTTCATGTCCGGGTCCATCGGCACCCCGCGCATGAACAAATTCTTGTGGTCTTCCGAGCCCGGCAGCGGCGTTAAATAGAAGAATTCCAGAATATCGACCGGCAGCTCTTTCTTGATGATCTCGATATCGCGCGCGATAGATTCCGGCGTATCGGTCGGGAAGCCGAGAATGTAACCGGCATAGGTCATGACCTTTTGGCCGCGCCACGCCAGCAGCATGTCGCGATATTCCCAAATCTTGTTCTGCCGCTTCTTGGTTCCCATCAGCGATTCCGGATTGATGTTCTCTAATCCGATGAACACCGCGGTGCAGCCGGCGCGCGCCGACTTTTCGATGAAGCCGGGAATGCGGTGACAGAGCGTGTCAACCTGAAGCAGGAGCCGGATATTGAAGCCTTGGCGCTCGCGCAGCTCTATCAGACGATCGAGGATCGATTCCCAGTTGCGGTTGCGGGCGAAATTGTCGTCGGTGATGAAGAAACGCGTGATCCCCTGAGCGGCGTTGGCGCGCACGATCGCCTCAACATCGTCGGGTGTGCGATAGCGGGATTTGCGCCCCTGCACATTGATGATCGTGCAGAAGCTGCACTGGAACGGGCAGCCGCGCCCGGCGTCGAAACTGGAATAATGTCCGGCGACGCGGGTTACGACCTGCCGCGGCAGGATCGGATAGACGGCGGCGGCCATTTCCGGAAGGTCGCTGAGATAATTGTAGATCGGCTTGGCCGTTCCCGCGGCGACATCGCGCAAGACTTCGGTCATGCGGCCTTCGGCTTCACCGGCGAACAGCGTGATGCCGAGATTGAGCGCTTCCTTAAGATCGCTCGGCAGCTCGGGCAGCATGGCGATGCAGCCGGAGATGTGAAAACCGCCCATCACCACCGGCAGTCCATGCGCGCGGAATTGCCGGCCAAGATCGAGCGCACGCGGAAATTGATTGGATTGCACGCCGATCAGTCCGACCATCCCGCCGCCGCTTGCGCGAATGCGCCTCGCGACACCGGCGACGTCGACGACCGTGTTGCACTCGTCGCACGCTTCGATTTCGATCTCGGTGTCGGAGCCGAGCGCGCGGTCGCGCGCGCATTCCTCGACCAGGCCATAGACGCTCGCCAAGCTGTTCGACGGCAAGGTCGAGCGCCACCACTGAATGACGTAGCCGTCCTGGTCATAATGCGACGGTTTGATCAGGACGACGCGAAAAGCCCGCTTCGACGTGCTAGCGCGCAAAACACCCCCGCCCTGTTGTCATCCCAGCGGTAGACCCGACTGTGCGGGTTTATAGCGTGTTTTGCAACATATGAGTTCGGTTCCATCTTGGCGGTAATACGGCAACGGGACCGAGCGTTCGGGGTGAGCGAGGGCGTCGAACCAATACTTTTGACGGATGAGCAGCGGCTCGACTGGCTGCGACTCATTCGCAGTCAGAATGTCGGCCCGCGCACCCTTCGCGCGCTGCTCAACCATTTCGGCGGAGCACGCGCGGCGCTCGAGGCGCTGCCGACGCTGGCGCGCCGCGGCGGTGGGACAGCGCCACTGATTTGCTCTCGCGAACAGGCTCAACGTGAGATCGAGGCTTGCGGCAAATTTGGCGTTGCGCTGGTCGCGCTCGGCGAGGCGCACTATCCACGCCGGCTCCAAATGTGATCGATGACGCGCCGCCATTGATCACGATCCGCGGCAGTGCCGGCGTGCTGGCGATGCCGCCGGTGGCGATCGTGGGCTCGCGCAATGCTTCCGCCGCCGGCGTGAAAATCACCGAGCGGCTGACGCGCGGACTTTGTGAACTTGGTTTTGCCACGGTATCGGGCCTTGCGCGCGGCATCGATGGCCGCCGCGCACCGCGCCAGCATTGCAACTGGCACAATCGCCGTTCTCGCCGGCGGCCAGGATCGCGTCTATCCCCCCGAGCACGCGGACCTCCTTGATGAGATCCTCGGCACCGGGCTCGCTTTGACTGAAATGCCGCTTGGCTGGGAGCCGCGGGTGCGGGACTTTCCGCGCCGCAATCGCCTGATCTCGGGTCTGTCGCTGGCCATCGACGAAGCGGCCAAGCGTTCCGGTTCGCTGATCACCGCCCGGCTCGCGCTTGAACAGGGCCGCGAAGTCTTTGCCGTACCGGGCTCCCCGCTCGATCCGCGCGCCGAAGGTACCAACAGCTTGATCAAGCAGGGCGCCACGCCGGTCACCGAAGCAGACGACATCGCTTCCGTGCTACGGCCGATTATCGGCGGCGACCTTCCCGCGCGCGAGGATGACTCTGACGAAACTGAAAAATCGTCGGCTGAGCCGGCCCCTGACGAGCGGGCGCGCGTCATCGCGCTGTTGAGCCCAGCGCCGGTCTCGATTGATGACCTGACCCGGCAGTCGGGCACCTCGCCGCGCATCGTACGCATGGTGCTGTTGGAGCTTGAAATCGCCGGCCGGATCGAACGCCACGGCGGGCACTGGTGTCGCTGATCTAGCGTTTTACTAGCGTTTAATGAGCTGATCGGCCTCGAGCCGCGCCATTTGGAGGATATGGCTCAATGTGTCGAGCCCATTGCGCCGTGCGATCTCGGCAAGCTCCTGCGTCAAAGAGGCAATATATTGCGCCGCCTGATCCGGCGCTTCCTCGCTCTCGGGCGCGTCCATTTCGGCCCCTGATTCTCCGTGCCGCGCGACCGCAGGCGGAAGAGGTCCTGCCGCAAACAGGCGCATCGTCAGGGCTTTAGGTCCCGAGGCTTGTCTATACTTCAACGTTACGATTGACAACTATACAATCAGAGCGTGTAGGCGGCCGCGGCCCTCATTACTCCGCAATGCCAGACTACGTCCGCGCCTCTTTTCCACCGGTAACGATTTGACAGGCAGGGGTGCGTTACCCATGTTCCCGGCGGCCGGCAAGCTTCGACTTAGACGTGGAATAGGCAAAAAGCTGCAAAAATCATTGGGTTAACATGGATCTTGTACTGGTGGAGTCGCCCGCTAAGGCGAAAACGATCAATAAATATCTGGGTAAGGGCTATGAAGTTCTGGCCTCATTCGGCCATGTTCGCGACCTTCCGGCCAAAACCGGCTCGGTCGATCCCGATGCCGATTTCCGCATGCTTTGGGAGGTCGATCCCAAAGCGCAGAAGCGCCTGAACGATATCGCCCGGGCGGTAAAGGACGCCGACAAGCTCATTCTGGCGACCGACCCCGATCGTGAGGGCGAAGCCATCTCCTGGCACGTCCTGCAGGTGCTGAGGGACAAAAAAGCGCTGAAGTCCCAGCCGGTCGAGCGCGTCGTCTTCAACGCCATCACCAAACAGGCCGTCACGGATGCGATGGCGCATCCGCGCAAAATCGACCAGGCCCTGGTGGACGCCTATCTGGCCCGCCGGGCGCTCGACTACCTCGTCGGTTTCACGCTGTCGCCGGTGCTGTGGCGCAAGCTGCCCGGCGCGCGATCCGCCGGCCGTGTGCAATCGGTCGCCTTGCGGCTGGTCGCTGATCGCGAACTGGAAATCGAAAAATTCGTTCGGCAGGAATATTGGTCGCTGGTCGCCACACTGGCGACGCCGCGCAACGAAGCTTTCGAGGCGCGGCTCACCGCCGCCGACGGCAAAAAACTGCAGCGGCTGGACATTGGCTCGGCAGCGGAAGCCGAAGCGTTCAAGCGCGCGCTCGAAACCGCCACTTTCAGCGTCACCTCGGTTGAGGCCAAGCCGGTCAAGCGCCACCCCTATCCGCCATTTACGACATCCACTTTGCAACAGGAAGCAAGCCGCAAGCTCGGCTTTGCGCCAGCGCATACGATGCGCGTCGCGCAGCGGCTCTATGAAGGGATCGATATCAACGGCGAGACCGTCGGTCTGATCACCTATATGCGAACCGATGGCGTCGAGATAGCCGAAGAGGCGATCGGCGCGATCCGCGGCGTGATCGAGGGCGATTACGGTCGCGACTACGTTCCTGCGGCGCCACGTCGGTATCAGACCAAGACGAAGAATGCGCAGGAAGCGCATGAAGCCATTCGTCCGACCGAGCTGTCGCGCCGCCCCAGCGAGACCAAGCGTTTTCTCGACCAGGATCAGGCCAAGCTCTATGAGCTGATCTGGTTGCGCAGCGTGGCGAGCCAGATGGAATCGGCCGAGCTCGAGCGCACCACCGCCGAAATCGAAGCCAATGTCGGCGGACGCCGCCTGGAGCTGCGCGCCACCGGCACGGTGGTGAAGTTCGACGGCTTCCTGGCGCTGTATCAGGAAGGGCGCGACGAAGATCCCGAAGACGAAGATTCGCGCCGGCTGCCGCAAATGTCGGCAGGGGAGCCGCTTGCCAAGAAGTCGATCGCGGCCGACCAGCACTTTACCGAACCGCCGCCGCGCTATTCCGAGGCCTCGCTGGTCAAACGCCTGGAAGAGCTCGGCATCGGCCGGCCGTCGACCTACGCCTCGATCCTGCAGGTTCTCAAGGACCGCAAATATGTCCGGCTCGACAAGCGTCGGCTCTATCCGGAGGATCGCGGCCGTATCGTCGTCGCCTTCCTCGAAAGCTTCTTCGCTAAATATGTCGAATACGACTTCACGGCGCGTCTGGAAGAGCAGCTCGACCTGATCGCAGATCGCGAAATCGACTGGCGCGAAGTGTTGCGCGATTTCTGGCGCGATTTCATCGCCGCGATCGACGAGACCAAGGACCTGAAAATGTCCGCGGTGATCGATGCGCTGGACAGCCTGCTCGCACCGCATTTGTTTCCGCCGCGCGCCGACGGCGGCGACCCGCGGCAATGTCCCAATTGCGGCAATGGTCGGCTTTCGCTCAAACTGAGCAAGTTCGGCGCTTTCATCGGCTGCTCCAATTATCCCGAATGCCGCTATACGCGGCCGCTCTCGATCCCGGCCGATGGTTCGGCCGATATCGGCACCAAGGTCCTCGGTCAGGATCCGGAATCGGGTCTTGAGGTGACGCTGCGCAGCGGCCGCTTCGGCCCCTATTTGCAGCTTGGCGAAGCGGTCAATGGCGAGAAGCCGCGCCGCGCCGGGCTGCCGAAAGGAACAGCGCCGGATCAAATCGATCTGCAGCGCGCACTCGCCCTGCTCTCGCTGCCGCGCGAAGTGGGCCGGCATCCCGAGGACGGCGAGCCGATCCGCGCCGGCATCGGCCGGTTCGGACCCTACGTTCAGCACGGCAAGACCTACGCCAATCTGGAATCGCCGGAGGAGGTATTCACGATCGGTCTCAATCGCGCGGTGACGCTCATTGCCGAGAAGCGTGCCAAGGGCTCGCGCGGACGCCGCTTTGGCGCCGATCCGGGCCGGCCGCTCGGCGACCATCCGGTCAAGGGCGGCGCGGTCGTTGCGAAGAACGGCCGCTATGGCCCCTATGTCAGCCACAACGGCGTCAACGCGACGCTGCCGGCCGACAAGACGCCGGACACGGTGACGCTTGAGGAGGCGGTGGCGCTGATCGACGCGCGCGCGGAACGCACCGCGCCGGCGCCGCACGCGCGCCCGCGGCGAACCAAGCGGCCCTCGCCGGGGACCGCGAGGCATATCAAGGCGTCATCGAAACGACCGCCCGGAAGCGCCCCAAAGCCCCCCGCACATAACCCACGCAAGACGACGCAAGCTGCCGAATAATCTTCACGCACTGCGCCGCAGGCCGAACTGGCCGGCGAGTGGTTAAAGCAAATGGCTTTCGGTTGAATCGCCATTTCGCTTTAGCCTGTTCTATGAGCATGATCTTTGCCGATCTGCCTTCGCCAGCCGAAGCATCAAACGAAACAGCAAGCGGCTGGCGGGGCCGGTACCCACTTTTCGGGATCATGCTTCCATGAGACACCTGCCTTCACGCGAGGAACTCGTCGCCTTCATCCGCGAACGCAGCGGCAAGGTCGGCGTCCGCGAAATCGCGCGCGCGTTCGGCACCAAGAACTCCGATCGCGCCGCGCTCAAACACATGCTGCGCGATTTGACCGATGAAGGCCGTATCGATCGCCGGCGCAAACGGCTGCATCACGCGGGCACTTTGCCGCCGGTCGTGCTCGCCGACGTCACCGGCCGCGACGGCGACGGCGAACTTTTGGCTCGGCCGACCGAGTGGGACGAAGAGGTCCACGGCGCGCCCCCCGTCATCCGCATCCACACCCCGCGCCGCGCCCGCCCCGACGAGATCGCGGGCGTAGGCGATCGTGCGCTCCTTCGCATCGAGCGGTCCACGGCCGAGGAGACGAGCGGACGGGTCATAAAGCTTATCGACCGTGCCAAACATCGCGCGCTCGGGATTTTCCGCGCGCTCGCGGGCGGCGGCGGTCGGCTCGTTCCGATCGACAAGAAGCAACTCGGCCGCGAACTTGCGATTGCCGCCGAGGCGGCGGCGGGCGCCGCTGACGGTGATCTCGTCGCCGTCGAAGTAAGCCGGCACGGACGATTTGGTCTTTCGAGCGGCCGCGTCGTCGAGCGGCTCGGCTCGCTCAAGACCGAGCGCGCCGTGAGCCTGATCGCCATTCACGCGCACGACATTCCGCATGTCTTTACGCGGGCCGTCCTCGCCGAAGCCGAGGCGACGCGTGAAGCCTCCCCGGCCGGCCGCGAAGATTGGCGCGCGATGCCGTTCGTCACCATCGATCCGCCCGACGCCAAGGATCATGACGATGCGGTCCATGCCATCCCGGATGCCGATCCGCGCAATCCCGGCGGCCACATTGTCTCTGTCGCCATCGCCGATGTGGCCCACTACGTACTTCCGGGGTCGCAGCTCGACCGCGAGGCGGCAAAACGCGGCAACTCGGTCTATTTCCCCGACCGGGTGGTGCCGATGTTACCCGAGCGTATCTCCAACGATTTGTGCTCGCTGCGGCCGCATGTGGATCGCCCGGCATTGGCCGTGCGAATGGTGATCGGCGCCGACGGCGGCAAGCGCTCGCACAGCTTTCATCGCGTCTTGATCCGCTCGGCCGCCCGGCTGCATTACGAACAAGCGCAGCTTGCGGTCTCAGGCCGCACCGACGAGATCACTGAACCGATCGTCGATAAGATTTTGGCGCCGCTTTACGCCGCTTATCGCGCGGTGTTCCGCGCACGCGACGAGCGCGGACCCCTCGATCTCGACGTTCCGGAACGCAAAATCGTTCTCAAATCGGATGGCACCGTGGATCGTGTGGTTATGCCGCAACGGCTCGAGGCGCACCGCCTGATCGAGGAATTCATGATCCTCGCCAACGTTGCGGCTGCGGAGACCTGCGAGCGCGCCAAAATCCCGCTGATCTATCGCGTCCACGACGAGCCGTCGCCGGAAAAGCTCAACGCGCTGCGCGAATTTCTGGCCACGCTCGACATCTCGCTGCCAAAAGGCGGAGCGCTTCGCCCCGACGGCTTTAATCGCATTCTGGCGCGGGTGAAGGGCCGCGACGTCGAACGGCTGGTCAATGAAGTGGTGTTGCGTACGCAGGCGCAGGCCGAATATTCATCGGAGAATTTCGGCCATTTCGGCCTCAATCTGCGTCGCTACGCGCATTTTACTTCGCCTATCCGCCGCTATGCCGATCTCATCGTGCATCGTGCGCTGATCCGCGCGCTCAAGCTCGGGGCCGACGGCTTGCCGGACGGCGCCGATACGCGCGGGCTTGCCGAGATCGCCGCTAACATCTCCGCCACTGAACGACGGGCCATGAAAGCCGAGCGCGAAACTGCTGACCGGCTGATCGCCCATTTCCTGGCCGACCGCGTCGGTGCGATCTTCGATGGCCACATATCCGGGGTGACGCGCGCCGGACTCTTCGTCGAACTCGACGAAACCGGCGCCGACGGTTTTATTCCGGCGCGCACTATCGGCGAGGAGTATTTTCGCTTTCACGAGGCGGGCCGCGCTTTTGTCGGCCGCTCGGCGACGCATCGGCTCGGCGATCCTGTTGCCGTCGAACTGGTCGAGGCGGCGCCAGTCGCCGGCGCGCTACGTTTCAGGCTGGCCGATCAGGATAGAGGCCGTCCCGCCCGCACGACGAAGCGGGCTGGACATCCACCACGACAAAGTAAGAAATTTGGCGCGAATTCCAGATCGAAATCCGGCCGGCACGGCCCCGGCCGCCGGTGAGCAAAGAGAGTTTTCAATGGACGACGATTTGAGCGTCAGCGCCGGCGGAACCGTGGCGGACCGCGCCGAGCGGCTCACGCGCAGCATGCGCGATCAGTCGTTTCCAAATCTCAAGCCGCGCGATTCCGCAACGCTGATCCTGGTCGATCGCTCAAGCGAGGTGCCGAAGGTGCTGCTGGGCCGCCGGCATGAGCGGCATCGCTTTCTGCCCGGCAAATTCGTGTTCCCCGGCGGCCGCATCGAAGCCGCGGATCGCCTGATGGCGACAGCCGCGGCGCTGCACGAACATCACGCCGCAAAGCTGATGCAACGCGTGCGGCGGCCGAGTCCGGCCAAAGCGGCGGCGTTTGCGCTCGCTGCAGTGCGTGAAACCTATGAAGAAACCGGGATCATGATCGGGGCGCTCACGGACCAACCGATGCATGTCCCGCCCGGGCCGTGGCAGGTCTTTGCCAGAGCCCACATCGCGCCTGACCTCGGCGCGGTCCACTTTATCGCGCGCGCCATTACGCCGCCGCGGCGCCCGCTGCGGTTCGACAGTCGATTCTTCACCGCCGATGTTTCGGCGATCGCACGCCGCGACGACGGCTTTGTCGGTCCCGATAAAGAACTCGTTGAGCTGGTCTGGTTACCGATCACGCAAGCCCGCGAGCTGGATATGCCGGGGATTACAGCGGTCGTGCTCGAAGAGCTGCAAGACCGCATCGCCGCTGGAATGCGCCACGAGCATCCGGTACCGCTCTATCGGATGCTGCACAAGCGCTTCGTCCGGGAAATCCTGTGATCGACCCCACCGCACTCGGCAAAGTTTCTTTCCGCAACGCTTTCTTGACAATCGCAGCTTGCTGACTAGGTTTCGCAAGACGCGGCAAACTTGAGGATCTCATGGCCAAGAATACGACGATCAAGGTCAAGCTCGTGTCCAGCGCGGACACCGGTTTTTACTACGTGACGCGTAAGAATTCGCGCACCATGACCGATAAATTGGTCAAGAAGAAATACGATCCGGTCGCCAAGAAGCACGTCGAATTTCGCGAATCCAAGATCAAATAGGCCTTAAATCAGCTCATCATTTGGCATATTCGCTCGCCTTGGCCGGACTTGCTCCGGCCATTCGCATTGTGGCAGCGCCCGATGGCCTAGAAGCGTGGGCGTCCCGGCGAGAGGCGAGCGGTAGCAGTACCGTCTTATGGGGAGCAAACCCGGCCCGACAGACCAAATGGTGGCCGGCCGGGAACGGTGTCATGAGGAGGCCACTCGCACCGCCCCCGTGCCGGCCGAACCCCACGGACCCAGGAGATGCGGCGGACCTGAGCATTCCGCAGGGTTATCAAATAATTCGCAAGAGTTCTTCGCGTCGCAATTCCCGCTGCATAGCCCCAGTAATCAGCGAGAAGGTTGCTCTGTCAGAAGGCTAACGGAACCGCTGGCGAAATCAACCATCAAGTCCGCGGCCTGCCGTCCCGTCGCCGTCAACCACAATAATTGTGATTAACCCGCGTTCGGCCCGTACCGTTTTGTGCCGGTCGTGATCGCAGTTACGCGGCGCCTAAGAAGCGGCGTACCGTCTCAATGAATTTTCCGACCGAAATCGGCTTGGACAAATAGGCTTCGCAGCCGCCGGCCAGGATGCGTTCCTCGTCGCCCTTCATGGCGAAGGCGGTGATGGCGACCACCGGAATGTGCCGTAGTTCTTGATCGTCTTTCAGATGCTTCGTGACTTCCAATCCCGAAACCTCCGGAAGCTGAATGTCCATAAGGATCAGATCCGGTCGGTGTTTGCGCGCGAGATCGAGCGCCTCGATGCCGTTGCGCGTCCCGAGCGTAGCGTAACCGTGCGCCTCCAGGAGATCGCGGAAGAGCTTCATGTTAAGCTCGTTGTCCTCCACAATCAGGACGGTTTTGGCCATCCCCGGTTTCCTTATTCGCTGTGCCGGCGCAAGCTCAGCGGTTGAAAGAATCACTGCTGCCGACCAAGCACTGGGCCGCAAAGCTAGGCCCGATTTCTTGCGGGAGGGCAAATTATTTTAGTTATCAAAGGGTTTGCCACTGGAATTATCCTGTTCCGTTCCTGAGTTTGCCACTTTGCGCTCGCTCCCGCTTCTCCATGGCCGAACGCGCAGGAAGTCGCTGGTCGCGTTTTTTTGAGTAATGTGCGACCATTCCCAGCGTCCGGTGCCCGGTGATCGCCGCTATTTCCTGAGTGCTGCAACCGGCGTTGTCTAATTCGATCGCCGCGTTCTTGCGCGGTCGCGCAGCACCTTGCGCACCATGACGCTAAGGCTTGATCCCGTTAGCGGTGCGCCACGCTCGCCAAACAGGATGGTCTCGGCAATTCGTGGCATGGTCTCCAACTCAGCGCGCAGCACTTCGTGGCATGGGATCGAAAGCGGCTCGCCAGTCTTTTGTTCGACAAACGCGCGCCTAGTGTGGATAGCGCCTTTGAACCCTGATCGCCGAATGCGGTCCCGGTGGAGGCACGTATTGGGTATTCGGCTGACAATTACTGCCGAGCCCTCTCGCGGTGGCCATGCACTGCTCAAATGTGATGAAACCGCAATTTGTCCCGCCGCCGTCGTCGCCGCTGCTGTAATACGCACAACAAGGATAGTTTTGGGCCTCGGCACGCGTGCCCATGCTCAGTAGGGCGACACAAATTCCTGACAAGACCAGCAAGAGCTTCATCGTTGGCTCCTGTGTTGTGGGTTCCCTCCGCTATAAATGCCAGTTCGCGTGGTTTATTCCCGGCGTCGCGGGACGAGGCGCGGCGGATCGCGGTTGGTAGCGGCTGCGCTTGGCTACTTGCTAAGCGTCGTGGCCAATTTTACGACAGTCCCCATCGGACTGGCCGCCGGAAAGTTCAAAGGTAGGCTCATCGAGCGGAGCAAGACGCGCGCTTTGCAAGCCTACAAAGAGGTCCGCGCGCTGCATGACGGGACAAGAGATAAGTACATTTATGCCATCCACAGTTGGGGTTTTGTAATCGCCTACCTGATAATGAGCAGCGCAGCCGCTGTTGTCGGATCGTTGTTGCCGCAATCTGATCGCGCACCTTTCTTTTTAGTGGCGTCAACATTTCTTCTCTTAATGAGTGCCCGGCGGCTTTGGATTGTTGTTTTTACGTTGAACAGAGTGCAATACTTTGATGATTACCAAGCGCAACTGAAAAAGCGGTGGCCCGATCTGGCATTGGATAATTAGCAATCTAGCGCGGCGGATTGCGGTGAATTTCGCCAAACTGCCGGAGCAGTTGCGCGAGACTTAGAACGCGAACCGGCTTATAATGCCCGTGGTGGTGTCAGGCGACGGAGGACACCACGATGCCACAATTAATGCAGCTTGGACTTTTCGTTGCAGCCATGGCCGCAATAGTGGTCTGCGGCTGCATCTTCACGCGGAAACCAAGAAAAAAGCTAACAACGGAAACGTTGCGGCCAGCGGTGCCGGTCGAACGTCAGCCCGGCTGTTTCGCTCTCGAAGAAGAAAGGGGCGGTAGTTGGGTAGGCAGCGGCGTACCGGCCATTAAAGAAGCTAAACCAAGTCTGTGACCGAGGAGCTGCGTCGCAAGGGTGGGATCAATTAAACCCTGCGCTTGGGTTTAACGCTTCTCGACCACCAAACTAGAATTGCGCCGGGCTATCTGAAAAAGTCCCCTGGCCTTATAACAGGCCATTCCCCTTCCATCGACTTGTGCTTCGCCGCACGCAACGCAGTCTCCCATTCGGCTCGGGTTGTAGTACTCGTCAACACTGATGGTGTCGGCAACCTTAAAGTGGCCGTGGATTTTGCAATAGAAGCCCCTTGCGTCCCCCGGCACGAGCAAGCTCTTGCGCTGAAGATTTGCAGATTGGGCAAACGAGGGGCATCGCGGCTAGTGTAGTGTCACTCGACGGTATTCTACCTCAATCCCATGTCTGCCGTTTTCGACGATGTCACGAACTGTGACGCCGGGTTCGATTGACACCCAACGATCATCGCGCCG
>DATAYT010000267.1:0-2510 GCA_036272395.1 Xanthobacteraceae bacterium | reverse complement strand
GCGCGCCACGATCAGCGGCCCGGTCAGCGACAGCCGCGTTTTGATCGGATGTTTGCTAAGTTGCGCCAAAATTTCCTGCATCGGCCGCGTCAGATCGATCTTGACCACTTGGCCGCCGAGCGCCGCGGCATCGACGTCGGGGAGATATTTCGCTGGATTGTGTTCGAGCTGTTCCAGGAACACTCCGTCCTTGGTGATCTTGCCGAGCGCCTGGCGGTCGGCGGAGCACGATACGCCAAGGCCGATCGGCAATGAGGCGCCGTGGCGCGGCAGGCGGATGACGCGCACGTCGTGGCAGAAATATTTGCCGCCGAACTGCGCGCCGACGCCGAGGGACTGCGTCATTTTCTGGATTTCACGCTCCATCTCGCGATCGCGGAAGGCGTGGCCGTCCTCGGAGCCGCGCTCCGGCAGCGCGTCGTAATATTTGCAGGAGGCGAGCTTCACCGTCTTCATCGTCAGCTCGGCCGAGGTGCCACCGATGACGATGGCGAGATGGTAAGGCGGGCACGCCGCGGTGCCGAGCGTGAGCACTTTTTCTTTCAAGAAGGCGAGCAGGCGGTCGCGGGTGAGGATCGACGGCGTCGCTTGAAACAGAAAGGCTTTGTTCGCCGAGCCGCCGCCTTTGGCGATGAACAGGAATTTGTATTCGTGGTCGGCACTGCCGCCGCTTTCGGCATAGAGCTCGACCTGGGCCGGCATGTTCGAGCGGGTGTTCTTTTCCTCGAACATCGACAGCGGCGCGAGCTGCGAATAGCGCAGATTGCGTTTGAGATAGGAATCGCGCGCGCCCTCGGCGAGCGCCGCTTCGTCGTCGCCGGCGCTCCAGACCAGCCGGCCCTTCTTGCCCATGATGATCGCGGTGCCGGTGTCCTGGCACATCGGCAACACGCCGCCGGCGGAAATATTCGCGTTCTTGAGAAATTCGTAGGCGACGAATTTGTCGTTGTTGGAGGCTTCGGGGTCTTCGACGATTGATTTGAGCGAAGCGAGATGCGCGGGGCGCAGCAGATGATTGATGTCGTTGAACGCGGCCTCCGAGAGCGCGCGCAGCGCCTCGCGCGGCACCACCACCACATCTTCGCCGAGCACCCGCTCGACGCGCACGCCATCCGCCGCGATCTTGCGATAGGGCGTATCGTCCTTGTCGAGCGGAAACAGCGGCGTGTGCTTATACGGCGGCGTCGGATGGGTGCTTACGGGGGCGTTCATGGGACAATCCAAATTGGTGATTTAAGCGCTTTGCCACGCTGTTCTAGTGGCTTTGGCAGGGCCGTGAAAGTGGGGGACTGAACTTGCGCGCCCCTTCTCCCCGCGTGCGGGGAGAAGGCATAGGCGGCCCTCGGCCGCCGTCATTAAAAAAAGAACGCAATGCGCAGCATCGCTATGATGAGGGGGCGTCGCCGCTTGGCTCAGACTCGTGGCCACGCCCCCTCACTCGCTCGCTTCGCTCGCGACCTCTCCCCGCGCAGCGGGGAGAGGAAAGCGGATCAACCTCGCTTGAAAAATTGCACGGCGCGTTCGTGCTTCTGCGCGGCGGCGCGGCTGGCAAAGGTGCCGAGATTGCGCCGCCGGCCGGTCTTCGGATCCTTCTTGCGCGAATACAGCCGATATTTGCCGGACGCGAGCTTGCGAATCATGGGCGCAGGCTCCTGACGGTTTGAGGTGTCGTTGTTACGAAAAAGCCGGTAACGGGAATCGGTTCCGGAGAAGTTTAGTGCTTAGAGACACTGGCCGCGCGCATCGCAGAACGGAAACCCGGGAAACGCAGAGCCGAGATAAATATCAAGCCCAACAAGAATAAGAACGATGACAAGAACGGCGAGCACGATCTTGCGCTTCGTCGTCACCGGGCCTCACACCCTTTCGACGAATGAATCCACCACGCGCTTCTCGCCGGCGCGGTCGAATTGAATCGTCAGCTTGTTGCCGTCGATCGCGGTGATGTTGCCGTTGCCGAATTTCTGGTGAAAGACGCGGTCGCCGAGCGAAAACGGCGACACGGTGCCGGTCGATTTGGCGACCAGCTCGCCCTCGATGGTGAGCGGCACGCGGCGGGGCGTATCCTTCGCCCGTTGCGCCCCCTCACCCGGCCGCGCTTCGCGCGGCCGCCCTCTCCCCGCTGGGGAGAGGGACGATAAATCCTCATCGTCGGCGCGAGCGGCGCGGCCGCGCACCGCCGGTAGATGGTGCAACGCCTCGTCGTCGTCCATGTCGTAGCGCGTGCCGTCTTCGGCAAAGCCGCTGGCGCCGGCGGCGCCGCGTTTCGCTTGCGCGCGCTGCCAGCCGGGCGTGCTGTAATTCGAGCCGAACGAGGTCGCGGCGTCGAAGCGCGAGGCGCCGTAGCCGCCATAGCCGGCGAAACCGCCGAAGCCGCCTTGCGGCTCGGTGACTTCGACATTGCCCTCCGGCAATTCGTCGAGAAAGCGCGACGGAATATTGGTCTGCCACAGCCCGTGCATGCGGCGATTGGTGGCGAAATAGATTTTCGCTCGCTTGCGCGCGCGCGT
>DATAYT010000266.1:0-7247 GCA_036272395.1 Xanthobacteraceae bacterium | reverse complement strand
GGTCTTCACCACGTCCGGCCCGGTGACGAACATGTAGCTCGTGTCGCGCACCATGAAGATGAAATCGGTCATCGCCGGCGAATAGACGTCGCCGCCGGCGCACGGGCCCATGATCACCGAAATCTGCGGAATGACGCCCGAAGCGATGACATTACGCTTGAACACTTCGCCGTAACCGCCGAGCGCAGCTACGCCTTCCTGAATGCGCGCGCCGCCGGCGTCGAACAGGCCGACGATCGGGGCGCGGGCGCGCATCGCCATGTCCTGAATTTTTATGATCTTCTGCGCATGGGTTTCCGACAGCGAGCCGCCGAACACGGTGAAATCCTTGGCGAAGGCGAAGACGGTGCGGCCGTTGACCGTGCCAAAGCCGGTGACGACGCCGTCGCCGGCGATCTTGGTCTTCTCCATGCCGAAATCGTTGGACCGGTGCTCGACGAACATGTCGAGCTCCTCGAACGAGTCGCGGTCCATCAGCAATTCCATGCGCTCGCGCGCGGTGAGCTTGCCGCGCTTGTGCTGGGCCTCGATGCGCGCTTCGCCGCCGCCGCGGCGCGCGCCGGCGCGGCGCTCCTCAAGTTTTTCGACGATGTCCTTCATGGTCCGTCAAAGCTGCAGCAGATGACCAGAATGCTTACGGTCGGCGCATTGGGAAACGACAGCGCGCCGCCCGGCGCCGCGGTGCTGGCGGCCGCTTCGAGCGCGGCATCGGAGACGTCGCAATGGAGAATGTCCTGCTCGCCAGTTTGACTGCTGGTTTGGGCAAAAACGCTATCATTCATGTCGCAAATCCATTTGTTGAGGCAAATCCGCAGGTGAACATCATAGCGGACGGCTTGCGAACAGGAAACTTAGTGGGGTCGATGCAGTATCCGGAATTCACGCGGTACTTTTTCCCTCCCCCGCGAAGCGATCTTGAAAGACACCTCCCCCTTGAGGGGGAGGTCGATCCGCGAAGCGGATCGGGAGGGGGGTCTTCTTTGAGCACGCATGACTCAGCTACCCCCCTCCCTAACCCTCCCCCTCAAGGGGGGAGGAAAAATTCTGTGACGCGCTACGCGCGCGCCGCCTGTTTGATCGCGGTCGCGATCAAGCGGGACCGCTTGGATGAGCGTGGCGCCGCACATGCGTCCCGAGCGCAATGAACAAGAGCGAGGCAATGACAGCCATCAAAGTCAGCAAGGCCGTTTGCAAAATGCCGCCGAACACAAGCCCGATCATGGCCGGGACCGAACCCGTTACCGCGGCGCCGCGGCCGATCAGCGCAAAGGCCGCAAGATCGACGGCGAGCCAGGGAATGATGGCGACGAAGAAGATCGCGAAAATGCGCAGCGCCGAGCCTTTCGTATCCTCCAGCGCCGATGCAAGCCGCGCACCTGGCGCCTCCACCGCGATCGCCGGCGGCAGGATGGACAGCCGCACCATCAGCGCAACTGCCACGACGAGCGCGGCAACAAATCCGATCGCGCTCGCGGTAAGCGTAACATTGAGAGCCTGCAGTGCGCCAAGAAAGTCGAGGGGAAACCCAGCAACGACTTCAAACGCGAACAGCCAAGCAGAAGCGGCGGAACGCCGGTTCGCCGAGCGGAACGGCATAGATTTTTGTGGTCTCGTCAAGAATGATGAAACGACGGATGGCGATCAAAATCGGCGCCAGCAGAAATGCGCGCAGCGCCGCTTCGATGAGCGTGATCGCCGTGCCGAACAGCTCTTGGTTCGCCAGGCGCGTGGGAATGAATTGGTCGAGCGCAGAGATTGCCAGTCCGATGAGAAAAGCATTTATGACGAGCGGACGCAGCGCCGCCAGCATGCGCCGCCATTCGCGGTACGAAGCGCCAAGTGTGGGCCAGATCGGCAACTTGGGTTGATACACGCTCGTCATCGGACCCCCCGGTTGATGGCAATATTCAGGAGCGATGCCTCGTTTTTACGGCGAGGATTTCGTTACGTCCTTCACGGCCGCGACGATACCGGCATAGCCGGTGCAGCGGCACAGATGGCCGCTTAAGACATCGCGGATTTCGGCTTCGGAGGCGCGCGGATTACGGGACAGATAATCGGTGAACGACATCAAAATCCCCGGCGTGCAGAAACCGCATTGCAGCGCGTGATTGTCGCGAAACGCCTGTTGCAGCGGATTGAGCGTGCCATCGAGCGCGGCAAGCGACTCCACGGTCTTGACCTCGCGGCCCTCGGCCTGAACCGCAAGCGTCAGACACGAGCGGGTGGCGACACCGTCGACCAGCACGGTGCAGGCGCCGCACACCCCGTGCTCGCAGCCGACATGGGTGCCGGTGGCGCCCAACGCATGGCGGAGAAAATCGCAAAGCAGCGTGCGCGGCTCGGCTTCGGCCGCAAGCTTGCGGCCGTTGAGCGTCAGCGCGATCCGCACGCGCTCGTTGCGGTTCACGCGGCGCATCGGATCGCCTCCTCGATCACAAGGGGCGCCAGATTGCGGAACAGGTCGCGCCGCATCGCCGCCGACGCGTGCAGGTCTTCGTAGCCTTCGAGTTCGCCGGCCCATGCGGCAATGGCGTCAGCGGCATTGTCGCTCCGAATTTGGCGCACCACGGGCTTGCCGGCCATGCCACCAACGCCGAGTCGGACGGCATTTTTCTTCTCGGCGACCGCCGCGACGGCGATGATGGCGAAGTCGCCGTGGCGGCGCGCCACTTCGCGAAAGCCGACCCCGGACCCGCTCGTAACCGGAAAGTGCACCGCCGCGATCAATTCGTCGCCCGCGCGCGCGGTGGTCAGCATATCCTTCTGGAAATCCTTTGCCGCAAGCACGCGGGTGCCGCGCTGCGATTTGAGCACGACTTCGCCGCCAAGCAGTGCAAGCGCCAGCGGCAGCTCGGAACTCGGGTCGGCGTGCGCGATCGAGCCGCACACCGTGCCTTTGTTGCGGGTCTGAAAATGTCCGACATGCGGCAACGCGGCGGCGACGAGTGGCAATTTTTTCGCAAGCTGCGGCCAGGCGAGCAATGTGTTCTGGGTAACCGCGGCGCCGATTTCGATTCTGTCGCCGACATCGCGGATGGCATCGAGCGCGGCGATGCGCGAAATGTCGATCAGAGCCTCGGCCTCGACGATGCGCAGGTTGAGCATCGGCACCAGCGACTGCCCGCCGGCAAGAACGCGCGCGTCATCGCCGTAGTCGGCGAGCAGCGCGACCGCCTCCTCGGCCGTGTCCGGCCGCACATAATCGAACGGGCGCGGCTTCATGTGCGCGGTCCGCCATTCTGCCGGGCCGCCTGCATGAATTCATGAATCCGCCGCGGCGTGGCGGGAAGAATAATGTCTTGTGCGCCGAGCGCGTCGGCGATGGCATTTGCGATGCAGGCCGGGGTCGACATGCAATTGCCTTCGGCTAAGCCCTTGGCGCCGAGCGGCGTGAACGGCGACGGCGAATGGTGGTGCAAAATCTCAACGTCGGGGATTTCGCCGACGGTCGGCACCAGATAATCGGCGAAGGTGCCGTTGAGAAACGCGCCCTCCTCGTTATAGGTAAACTCCTCATAGAGCGCGGCGGCCACGCCTTGGGCAAATGCGCCGCGGATCTGGCCCTCGGCGATCATCGGATTCAAGATGCGGCCGGCATCGTGCATCGACACATAGCGGTCGACGCGCACCTGATAGGTCACGGGGTCGATCTCGAGGCTGCACATGTCGAAGATGAAGCCGTAAGTCAGCGAGGTATTGATGCGATCGTCGCTTGACGGCGGCTCAAGCTCCGGCGGCGTCCATACCGCGGTCTCGCTCAAGGCCGGCGCCATGCTTTCCGGCAGCATCACCGGCGACCAGTGCGAGGTTCCGGCGACGCGCCCGAACGGCAGCGCATTGTCGGGATTGGAACGGCTGCGGATCTTGCCCCCGGCGAGTTCGACATCGTCGGACAGCACATTGAGCTGCTTCGCCGCGATGCTTTTCAGCTTATCGCGCATCGCCACTGCGGCCATATGCGCGGCCACCGCGGTGCCGGAGGCGAACCGGCTCGAATAGGTGCCCGCGGCGATCGACCATTGATCTCTCGCCGTGTCCAGTTCGAGCACGACTTCGACCTCGTCGGGCGAGAGGCCGAGTTCCTGGGCGACGATCTGCGCCAATACCGTTTCGTGACTTTGTCCCTGTACGGTGACGTCGGCGGTGACCGTGACCGCGCCGAGCGGATCGATCGTCACCCGCGCCATCGATACCGCGCCGTTTTTCGGACCGGCCTTTTCGCGCGCCTGCGCGGTCATCAGCGTCGAGAGGTAACCCATATTCGACATGGCCGGCTCGACCACGGCGGCAAAGCCGATACCGTAATGGCGGCCTTGCGCGCGTGCGGCCTCGCGGCGTTTTTTCAGATCGGCGAGCCGGCCGTCGCCGATAGCGATGTCGACGGCGCGAGCATAATCGCCGGAGTCATAGAGCGCGCCGGCCGCGGTCCGGTACGGAAATTTTTGCGCCGGAATGAGATTGCGCCGGATCACTTCGAGCGGCTCGAGCTGCAATTCGACGGCGATGCGATCCATCAAACGCTCGAGCGCGAGATAAAGTTGCGGACCGCCGAAGCCGCGGATCAGGCTCGCCGGCATTTTGTTGGTCAAGACGACGCGGTTTTTGACTTCCACATGCGAGATATCGTAGGCGCCGGTCACCGCGCCATGCATGCGGTAGAGCGGGCCCGGCATCGGCGCGCGCAAAAACGCGCCATAGTCCTCGAGCTGATCGAGTTTGAGCCCGAGGACGCGGCCGTCCTTGCCGACCGCCGCCTCGATCTCGGTGACGCGGTTCGGCCCGGAGCTGGCGGCGACCAGATGCTCGATGCGGTCCTCGGTCCATTTCACCGGCCGGCCGGTGATTTTGGCGGCGAGCGCGATCAGCACGATATAGGGAAAGATCGAAAGCTTGATGCCGAAACTGCCGCCGGAGTCCGGCGGGATGCGCAGGCGCAGTTTCGGACCGGGGACGCGCAGCGCCCGCGCCATGACCGGGTGCATCGAGAACGGGCCCTGGAAATTGGCGAGAACGTCGTAACTGTTCTCCGCCGCATTGTGTTGCGCCACGACGACGTAACATTCGATCGGCGTGAAGGAGAGCCGCGGGAACGGCACGGTCATGGCGATGCGGCGATCGGCGCGTGCGAAAGCCCCGTCCGGATCGCCATAGCGGAAATCGCGCACGGAAATTTCGTTGGTTCCGGCTTGCGGATGCAGAAGCGGCGCCGAACTTTTGCACGCTTCGATTGGATCGAGCACGGCGTCGCGTGGCTGATATTCGATCGCGACAAGCTCGGCGGCGTCTTCGGCGAGGTAACGGCTCTCGGCGACGACCAGCGCGACCGGCTCGCCGACATAGCGCACCCGCTCGACCGCGAGCGTCCATTGCTGTACCGGCGCCTTCACGGCGGCAAGGAACGGATCCGATAATTTGCGGACGTCCTCGCCGGTAATCACGGCCCAGACGCCGTCATGCGCGAGCGCTTCCCTGGCATCAATGCCCACCATGTCGGCATGCGCGTGCGGCGAGCGAATGACATGGGCATGCAAGGTGCCGACCGGAATGGGAAGATCGTCGGCATAGCGGCCGCGTCCCGACAGCAAGGCGGGGTCTTCCTTACGCCGCACCGGCTTGCCGAGTTGATCGGTCATGCGTCTTCTCCCGCCATGTCTCTACCGCTCCCGGCGCAGGTTGTCAGCCTGTCGATGCGTCTACTAACATCGCGATGTCATTCCGGGATCGTCATTCCCGGGCCGAGCGAAGCGAGGAGCCCGCAAGCCATAACCCCTGCGCAGGGAGTATGGATTCCGGACTTGCCGCTTCGCGGCAATCCGGAATGACGAGTAGAGAAGAAATGGACCAAACAACACACGCGGACGGCATCCAAGGTTCCGGCATCGGCCAGCCAGTGCGGCGGCGCGAGGATTTGCGGCTTGTTCGCGGCGGCGGCCGCTATACCGCCGATGAGAACCTGCCCGGCCAGGTCTATGCCGTGATGGTGCGCTCGCCGCATGCCCATGCCCGCATTCGCGGCATCGACAAAGACAAAGCGCTGGCGGGGCCCGGCGTTCTCGCCGTACTCACCGGCGCCGATTGCCTCGCCGACGGATTAAAACCCATTCCGCACAAGCCGTGGTCGCCGCATCCGGCGGAGACGCCGCTCCGTAATGCCGGCGGCGCGCCGCCGTTCGAAGCGCCGCATCATCCCCTCCCTGCCGACAAAGCGCGTTTTGTCGGCGAGGCGGTCGCGATGGTCATTGCCGAAACGCTTGCGGCGGCAAAGGACGGTGCCGAGCGCCTCGAGATCGATTATGAGGTCCTGCCCGCCGTTGTCGAAACGGAAGCCGCGGCGCGGCAGGACGCACCGCACATCCACGACGGCGCGCAATCTGGCGCGCGATCCAATATCTGTTTCGATGCCGAGATTGGCGACGCGGCGGCGACCGCAGCCGCCTTCGCCAAAGCGGCGCATGTGACGCGGTTCGAGACCTGGGTGCAGCGCGTCACCGGCGTGCCGATGGAGCCGCGCGCCGCGCTCGCCGCGTTCGATGCGGCGACCGGCCGCGTGACGCTTTATGCCGGCAATGGCGGCGCGGTGCGGCTGAAAAACGATCTCGCCGCCATTCTCGATATGCCGCCGGAAAAAGTGCGTGTGCTGATGGCCGATATCGGCGGCAATTTCGGCACCCGCGGCATGATCTATCCGGAATTTGCGAACGTCGCCTGGGCGGCGCGCAAGCTCGGCCGGCCGGTGAAATGGATCATCGACCGTCACGAGTCGTTCTTAAGCGACTATCAGGCGCGCGATCTCGTCGTAGCGGCCGAGCTGGCGCTCGACGACAAAGGCCGGTTCCTCGCCATGCGCGGCTCGAACCTCGGCAATCTCGGCGCCCACACCACCAATTTCGCCATGGTGCAAAAGGGCGTGCAGATGATGTCGAGCATCTACCGGATGCCGGCGGCGCATTTCCGCGCCCGCGCCACATTGAGCAATACCGCGCCGACGCGTCCCTATCGCAGCGCCGGCCGGCCGGAAGTGATTTTCGTCATCGAGCGGTTGATCGATCTCGCCGCGCGCGAGCACGGCTTCGATCGTCTCGCCATCCGCCGCCGCAATCTCGTGACCGAAAAGGAATTGCCCTACCCCAACCCGTTCGGCGTCGAATACGACAACGGCGATTACATCGGCGCCATGGACATGGCGTTGAAACTTGGCGACTGGGCAGGTTTCAAAAAGCGCCGCCGCGAAGCGCGAAAGCGCG
>DATAYT010000265.1:0-32008 GCA_036272395.1 Xanthobacteraceae bacterium | reverse complement strand
CACGACGTCGACGAAGCGCTCGCGCTCGCCGACCGCCTCATCGTAATGCGCGCGCGCCCGGGCCGGCTGTACGAGGAGATCGCGATCGACCTCGAGCGCCCGCGCGACCGCCAGTCCGCCGCCTTCGACTTCGCCAAGCGCCGCGTGCTCGCCGCCCTCGACCGCTCGCTCGACCGCCGGGTGACGGGCGACGACGCGGAGACCAAGGCGACGGCCGGCGCGGCGTTGTGGTGGTAGCCTTGACTGTCATTGCGAGCCCTCGGGTCTCGCCTTTGGCGAGCCCAAGGATAAACTCCGCGAAGCAACCTCGAAGCCGTGGCGCGAGATTGCTTCGGCGCGCTGTCGCGCGCCTCGCAATGACGAGGTCACAAGGAGAATCCCCATGGATGCCGTCGAGTTGCGCGCGATGCAGGCGCCGATCAAGGAGCGCTACAAGACCGATCCCAAGGCCGCCTACATCACGCTCAAAGCCAAAGGCACGCTCGACGACGCCAATATCGCCTGCAAGGTCGAGACCGGTCGCGCGCTCGCGGTCGCGGGCCTGCATCCCGCCACCGGCGGCTCGGGCCTTGAGCTGTGCTCGGGCGACATGCTGCTCGAGGCGCTGGTCGCCTGCGCGGGCGTGACCATCAAGGCGGTCGCCACCGCGCTCGCGATTCCGCTCAAGTCCGGCACCGTCTCGGCCGAGGGCGATCTCGATTTCCGTGGCACGCTCGGCGTCGCCAAGGACGCGCCGGTCGGCTTTGCCCAGATCCGGCTGCGCTTCGATCTCGATACCGACGCGGCACAAGACAAGCTCGATCAGCTGCTCAAGCTCACAGAGCGTTATTGCGTGGTTTATCAGACCATCCGCAGCGGCCCGCCGGTGGAGATTAAGCTGCAGCGGGCGTGATCCGATCGTCATTCCGGGGCGCGCCGCGAGACGCGAACCCGGAATCCATAGTCACGGTCTGCATGAATCATTCTCCAACAGTGATTATGGATTCCGGCTCTCGCTTCGCTCGGCCGGAATGACGGGGTAATCCTTTCTGATGCCCCCCGACCTGACATTCTGGCTCGAGCTCGTTTTCAAGATGGCGATGACGGCGGCCGTCGTCGTCTTCATTTCGATCGTGGTCGAACGCTCCGGCCCGTTCATCGGCGCGATGATTGCGGCGCTGCCGACCGCCGCCGGCGCCGCTTACGTCATCCTCGCCATCGAACATCCGCCCGCCTTCATCGCGGCGAGCGCGGTCGGCAGCATGGCGATCGGCGCCGCAGTCGCGATCTTCGCCGCGGTCTATGCCGTACTGGCGCAGCGCCACGGTCTGGTGCTCAGCCTCGGCGTGTCCTTGCTGGTCTGGTTTGTCTGCGCTGCCTTGCTGCGGCAATTCGATTGGACGCCATTGACTGCGCTCGTGCTCAACGCGGCGGTCTACGCCGTGACAATTCCGCTGAGCTGGCGCTACCGCAGTTCGGCGCCGCCGCGGAAATTCCTGCGCACGCGTTACGATATTCCGCTGCGCGCGCTCGCCGCCGCGACCGTGGTGGTGATCGTGACCAGCGCAAGCCACAGCATCGGCTCGTTCGCCTCGGGAATGTTCGCGCTGTTCCCGATCGTGTTTTGCAGCTCGATCGTTATTTTGCATCCGCGCGTCGGCGGCAAGGCGACCGCAAGCGTCATGGCGCACACGCAGGTGGCGCTCATCGGACTGACGCTGGCCTTCATGGCCGTGCATTATCTCGCCGAACCGCTCGGCTCATGGTGGGCGCTCCTGGTCGGACTCTGCATCTCGATCGCGTGGAGCGGCATGCTGATGGCCGTGCGGAGCAAGCGGATGGCGCGGATTTTTAGAAGAGATTAGAGCGCGTGCTTGGCTCAAGAAGTTTGAAAACTGGTCAGGCTTGTTGGGCAAGTCCTTCGGCTACAGAAGCTTGCGGCTATTCGCGTCGTGCAAAAGATGCGATGATTATGACGAAACACGCGGCCAATAAGCTCACCGGGAGGGGGCAATGCCGCAGGTCGACCGCCGGACGGTGTCGCTGTTCGGCCTTGCCGCACTGCTTCGATCGCAGTTTGCTTTGGCGGGTGGCGCTTATCCGTCGCGCCCAATTCACATCATCGTCGGGTTCACGCCGGGAGCGGCCGCGGACGTCACCGGGCGCGTGCTCGCCGACAGCCTGGGACCGATCATCGGCCAACAGCTCGTCGTGGAGAACAAGCCGGGCGCGGGATCCAGTATCGCCGCCGAATATGTCGCCCATGCCGGCAAGGATGGCTACACGCTGTTCCTTGCAACGCTGTCCATCATCGTCAACCAAATCATCAATCCAAATCCAGCCCTCGATCTGGAGAGGGACCTAGCGCCGATCGCGCTTTTGGCCTCGGTCCCCGTCGTTCTGGTGGTCAATCCCGACAGCGATGTGCATAGCGTTGCCGATCTCATCGCTTTGGCCAAGTCAAAGTCCGGAGGGGTACTCCACGCCACCGTCATCGGCAGCTTGCCGCATCTGGCGAGCGAACTGTTCGCGCAACGCACGGGCATCAAATGGACGCAGGTGCCCTATCAGGGCAGTCCGCAGACCGTAACCGATGTGATTGCCGGCCGCGCGCTGGCGACATTCTCGCCGGCCTCAACCGTGATCGGCCAGATTGCCGCCGGCAAGCTGAGGCCGCTCGCGACCGCAACCCACAAACGCTCCCAAGCGCTCCCCGACGTGCCGACGCTGGAAGAACAAGGCATTGCGGATTTCGACACCAGTCTTTGGTTCGGGCTGTTCGCGCCGGCCGGCACGCCGCGGCCGATCATTGAGAAGCTTGCCGAGACTGCACCGAAGGCGCTGCAGATGCCGAAAGCGCAGGAAGCATTGCGCAATCAGGGGTTCGAACCGCTCACCGGCGGCCCGGACGCGTTTGCCGATCATATTCGCCGCGAAACCGCGCGGTGGACGGCCGTCGCGCAAGGCGCCGGTTTGCGGAGCTAAGGCTACAGTTTCCCCTTCGCGAGCTGCTCCTTGAGCGCATAGAGCGCTTCCAGGGCGTCGCGCGGCGACATCTCGTCGGGATTAAGCGCCGCGAGCGCGTCCACCAAAGCTGCAAGTGCGGAATCTGTTTGCGGCGGCGCCGCCGGCCGCGCGCTGGCGAACAGCGGCAGGTCGTCGATCAAGCGGCGCGCCGGCGACACGCGGTCTTCGGCTTCGATCTGCGCCAAAACGACTTTGGCGCGCTCGATGACGCTCGCCGGCAGGCCGGCGAGCTTCGCCACCGCAATGCCGTAGGAGCGGTCAGCGGCGCCGGCGACGACTTCGTGCAGGAACACCACGTCGCCCTGCCATTCCTTCACCCGCATCGTGGCATTGTGCAGCCGCGGCAGCCTGGCGACGAGCGCGGTCATTTCGTGAAAATGCGTGGCGAACAGAGCGCGACAGCGGTTTTGTTCGTGCAAGTGCTCGATGGTGGCCCAGGCGATCGACAAGCCGTCGAAGGTCGCGGTGCCGCGGCCGATCTCATCGAGGATGACGAGCGCGCGTTCGCCGGCCTGATTGAGAATGGCGGCGGTCTCGACCATTTCCACCATGAAGGTCGAATGGCCGCGGGCGAGATCGTCGGCGGCGCCGACGCGCGAGAATAAGCGATCGACCACGCCGATATGTGCGGCGCGCGCCGGCACGAAGCTGCCGGTCTGCGCGAGAATCGCAATGAGCGCGTTCTGCCGCAGGAAGGTCGATTTCCCCGCCATATTGGGCCCGGTCACGATCCAGATACGGCCGGCCTCCGCGCCAGGAGGCGGCGACAGATCGCAGTCATTCGCCACAAACGGCCCGCCGCCGGCCGCCAGCATCTGTTCGACGACGGGATGGCGCCCGCCCTCGATTGCAAAAGCAAGACTATCGTCGACCTGGGGCCGCACATAATCGCGCTCGACCGCGAGCGCCGCCAGCGCACACGCCACATCCAGCGCGGCGATCGCCTCGGCGGCATCCTTGATCGTGGCACTTGCCGCCGCCACGGCCGTCGCCATGCGCTCGAAGATTTCAAGCTCGAGCGCCAGCGCGCGCTCCGCGGCGGTGGCGATTTTTGCTTCGAGCTCGCCGAGCTCGGTTGTGGTGAAGCGGACCTGCCCGGCGGTGGTCTGGCGATGGATGAAGGTGGCGTTCAACGGCGCGGTCATCAGTTTCTCACCGTGCTGCGCCGAAACGTCGACGAAATAGCCGAGGACATTATTGTGCCTGATCTTGAGCGCGCGGATGCCGGTCGCTTCGGCATAGCGCACCTGCAACGCCGCGATGACGCGCCGGGATTCGTCGCGTAACGCCCGGGCCTCGTCGAGCGCCGGCGCATAGCCGGGCCGCACGAAGCCGCCGTCGCGGCGCAAAGCGGGCAGCTCGTCGGCGAGGACTTTGTCCAGTTCCTGCGCGAGCGCGCCATCGGTCTGGCGCAACACTTGCGCAACTTGCGCGATGTCGCGGGGCGATTCGGGCAGACTTGAGAGCCGCGCGGCAAATTCCGCCGCGGCAAATATGCCGTCGCGGATGGCGGCAAGATCGCGCGGGCCGCCGCGGCCGATGACGAGGCGCGACAAAGCGCGCGCCAGGTCCGGCGCGCTTTTCAGCCGCGCACGGATGTCATTCCGGGTCGCAGCATCGGCGGCGAACACGGCAACCGAATCGAGCCGATGACCGATCTCAGCGGCGTCGGTCAGCGGCGCCGCCAGCCGCTGCGCCAACAGCCGCGAGCCGGCCGCGGTGATGGTGCGATCGATGGCGGCAAGAAGCGAGCCGCGGCGCTCGCCGGAAAGCGTGCGATGAAGTTCGAGATTGCTGCGGGTGGCGGCATCGAGCGCGAGCGTGGCGCCGGCGGCCTCGCGCAGCGGCGGCGAAATCGGCGGGCGCTTGCCGATTTGCGTGCGCTCGACATAGGTGACTGCCGCCGCCGCCGCGGCCAATTCGACGCGCGAAAACGTGCCGAATGCGGCGGTGGTTGCCACACCGAAGAACGCTGCGAGCCGGCGCTCCGCGGTTGCGCCGTCAAACACGTCGCGGGTGAGCGGCGTCAAAGCGGGGAGGCCGCGCAAAGTCGGCGCCAGCTCGGCATCGGCATAAAGCGCATCGGAGACAATGATTTCGCCCGGCTCGATCCGGGCAATGGCGGCGGCGAGCGCGGCGCGGTCGCTTTCGGCGACGCGAAATTCGCCGGTGGATATGTCAATCCAGGCCAGCGCGAAACGATCCTCGCCGGCAGAGGCGCGGCTTCGGGCGAGCGCGGCGAGATAATTGTTGCGCTTGGCGTCAAGGAGCGAATCTTCGGTCAGCGTTCCGGGTGTGACCAGCCGCACCACGTCGCGGCGCACCACGCTCTTGCCGCCGCGCTTTCGCGCGGCCGCCGGATCTTCGAGCTGTTCGCACACCGCGACGCGATGACCGAGCGCGATCAGCCGGTGCAGATATTCGTCGGCGCGCTCGACCGGCACCCCGCACATCGGAATGTCGGCGCCAAGATGCCTGCCGCGTTTGGTGAGCACGATGCCGAGCGCGCGCGAGGCGACTTCGGCATCGGCGAAGAACAGTTCGTAGAAGTCGCCCATCCGATAGAACAACAGGCAATCGGGATTGGCGGCCTTGATCTCGATGTACTGCTCCATCATTGGTGTAACGCGGCCGACTTCGTCGGCCGCTATGGGCGGGACGCGCGCGGTCTCATCGCCGGCTTTGGTGGTCGCGTCCTTGGCGGCCGGTTCCGCAGTGTCAGCCGTGATGGTGCGTGCAGCGTCCATAGTGAGCGACGCTAGCAAATCTTGGCGCGCGATGCCTGGCTTTGCGCCGGGCATCCACGATTAAATAAAGTGAAACGCTGACTATCCTCCGTCACCCTGAGGCGCCCGCGCGTAGCGCGGGCCTCGAAGGGCGACGGCCCGAGCGTTACCGGCCGCTCATCCTTCGAGGCTCGCTTCGCTCGCACCTCAGGATGACGGGATTGTGCGCTTCAGCTACCTCACTAGCTTCTTGCCGGTGACGGCCTCGAGGTTCTTGTAGAACACTTTCTCCGCGGTCGCTTTGTCGAGCTTGAGCGAATCCAGAATGCTCAGGGTCTCGCGCGGATACATGGTGCCGCCTTCGGGATCGAACGGGCAGTCGGAGGCGAACACGATCTTGTCGATGGGGAAGAACTCCATCCCGGCTTTGGTCGCGGGCACGGCGGTGAACGCCGCGGTGTCGGCCCAGAAGTCCTGCTTGAAATAGTCGAGCACGCGCTTTTTCAGGCTTTTGCGCAGCGAGACGTAATCCTCATCCGTGGTGCGCGATCCCATCACGTCATTTCCGGGGCCAATGCGGCCTTCCAGCATCGGCACGACGCCGGCGAAATGATGCGTGATGATTTTCACATTGGGATGCGTATCCATGATCTTGGAATAAACCAGCCGCATCATCGCGCAGGCGGTCTCGTAGGACCAGCCGAAGGTCCACCAGATTTCGTAGAGCGACTTCTTCTCGTCGATGTAATCCGGCACTTCGGCGCCGCGCGCTGGGTGCATCCAGATCGGCGCGCCAAGCTCGTTCATTTTTTTCCAGAACGGCGCATATTGCGGCCGGTCGAGCGGCTTGCCGGCGACATTGGTGTAGATCTGCACGCCGAGCGCGCCGTTTTTGAGCGCGCGCTCCGCCTCGCCGGCGCCGGCATCGGTGGCGTCCAGCGACACCTGCGCCACCCAGCCGGGAAAGCGGTCCTTCTCCTTGGCGGTCAGCTCGGCGAAGCCGTCATTGATGATGCGGCAGAACTCGTCGATATCTTTCGGCGTCTTGGCGAACTTTTCGATCGGCGGCTGCGGATAAGACAGGATCTGCTGATAGTCCTTGTGGCCGTCGACGATCTTCTTGCGCACGTCGAGGTCGAACAAAGCCGGCAGCGAGCGCACGCGCTTGCCCATGTCCTTATAGTTGCCAGCGACCTCGTTGAGCTTGTGGAAGAATTTTTGCGGAAAAAAGTGGGTGTACGCGTCAATACGCATCATCGGCAATTCTCTCCCTTTTGGCGGCTAGGCTTCTAGCATCGCATTTTTGTCGCGTCACTCATCGCGATGTGACCAGGCTGGCATGCGTTAATCGCGCGACGATTGGCGGGGGAATTGGTTGCGATTTTATGCGGTTGGGATCGGCGGGATCGCGGGCGACCCAGACCCGGGTCTCGAAGCCTTCGACGGCGATCGCCCCGTCATGGGTCAGGCGATGCTCGATCTTGAAACTGGAGCGGCCGCAGCCGACCACCGCGGTCTCGATCGTGACCTCGTCGCCGAACCGGGTTGGCAGCAGAAATCGCGCCCGCGTCTCGACCAGCGGGTGGCCGGAAAATTTGTAAGCCTTGAGATAGTCGATCTTCTTCATGCCGAGTGCGCGCTCGACCAGCACCGTGGTCGAGACATCGAAAATGTCGAAGTAGCGGGCATAGAAAATGATCCCGGCCGGGTCGCAGTCGCCCCATTCGATCCGGGTTTTGCGGGTGCTGGTGAACATCAGAGGTCGAATGCCGGAGCTCAGACGTCAGATATCAGTTTCATGTCTTTTCTGTCATCAGACATCTGACATCTATCATCTGGGACCCATCCGCAACGCGCCGTCCAGCCGCACGACTTCGCCGTTGAGATAGCGGTTCTCGATCATGTGGCGGACCAACGCGGCGAATTGCGGCGGCTGGCCCAGCAATTTCGGGAACGGCACCGAGGCGGCGAGACTTTGTTGCGCGGCTTCGGGCAGCGCGTGCAGCATCGGGGTGGTGAAAATTCCCGGCGCAATGCCGTTGACGCGGATGCCGAACTGCGCGAACTCGCGCGCCGCCGGCAGAATAAGCCCGACCACGCCGGCTTTCGAGGCCGCGTAGGCCGCTTGCCCGATCTGTCCCTCATAGGCCGCAACCGAGGCGGTGCAGACGATGATGCCGCGCTCGCCATCCTGGCCGGGTGGGAGGCCCTGCATGGCGGCCGCGGCGAGCCGCATCACATTGAACGTGCCGATCAGGTTGATCTCGATGACGCGCGCGAAGTCGCCAAGCGGCATCGGTCCATCGCGGCCGACAATGCGCTTGGCCGGCCCGACGCCGGCGCAATTGACGACGATGCGCGCCGGCCCGTGATCGGCCGCGGCCTTGGCCAGCGCTTTTTCGGTGCCGGCGCCGTCGGTGACGTCGCAATGAACGGCAATGCCGTTGACGTCGATCGCGACTTCGGCGGCCGCTTTGTCATTGACGTCGAGGACCGCCACTTTGCCGCCGGCGGCGGCGAGCATATGCGCGGTCGCCGCGCCGAGTCCCGACCCGCCGCCGGTGACGACCGCTGCCTGTCCGCGAATATCCATAGTCTAGTTCACCTCGGCGGTTTGCTTGGCGACGATCACATGCGGCGGCGGCGGATCGGCATACAGCGCCTCGACCGTCGCCGCGCGATGCGCCAGCACGGCGCGCTGATTGATCGAGCCCTTGTCGGTCATTTCGCCGATGTCGAGCGAGGCCGGCTCGGCGAGCAGAACCGCGCGCACGATGCGGCCCGACGTGCCGGTGCTGGCCGCGGCAAAGCTGGCGAGCTTGCGGGCGAACGCGGCGCGTACGCGCGGGTCGGCGAGCAGTTGCGGGACCGAGGCGTCGGCCGGAAGATCGGATGCTAGGCCACGGCAGGCGTCGACGTCGGGAAAAATCAAAGCCGTAACCTCGTCTCGCTCGGCGCCGGCCAGCACCACATCCCGCACTAGCGGTGTACAGTGCGCGATGAAGGCGCCGCGCAGCGGCCCGACGCTGACCCAGGTCCCGGTCGCGAGCTTGAAATCCTCGGCGAGCCGGCCGTCGAACAGCATGCCCTTCGCCGGATCGGCCGGGTCGGCGAATTTGAGCGCATCGCCGATCTTGTAGAAGCCTTCTTCGTCGAAAGCATCTGCGGTGAGCTCCGGCGTGCGCCAATAGCCCGGCATGATGTTGTCGCCGGCGAGGCGCGCTTCGAGCTTGCCCTCGCGCGGGATGAGCTTCAGCGTGACGCCGGGCAACGGCAGGCCGATATTGCCGGCACGTTCGGATTGCCAGTTGCAGGACAAAGCCGCCGGCGCGGTTTCGGTCGAGCCGAGGCTCGACATGAACAGGATGCGCTCGCCGGTGGTTTTGACGGCGAGCTCGGTAAAGCCGTCGAGTACGTGCTGCGCCAGGCCGGCGCCGGCATAGAACAAGACCTTCAAGCGACTAAAAAAGGTCTCGCGCAACGCGCCGTCGGCGGCAAGCGCGGGCAACAGCATTTCGAAGCCCTTCGGCACGTTGAAATAGATAGTCGGCGCGATCTCGCGCAGGTTTCGCATCGTGGCTTCGATCGCGCCGGGCAGCGGCTTGCCTTCGTCGATATAAAGCGAGCCGCCATTGTCGAGCACGAGACCAAAATTGTGATTGCTGCCGAAGGTATGATTCCACGGCAGCCAATCGACCAGGATTGGCGGCTCCTCGCCGACAAAAGGCATCGCGGCGCGGATCATCGCCTGATTGGCGGCGAGCATGCGGTGGGTGTTCTCGACACCCTTCGGCCGCCCGGTCGAGCCCGAAGTAAAGAGAACCTTGGCCACGTTGTCCGGCTTGACGCGCGCATGCGCGGCTTCGACTTCCGCACTCGCCGGCATTTGCAAGAGCGCGGCGAAGGAGGTCGTCGTCCGGTCGGCGGGCGGATTTGCCGTCACCGCGACTTCGACGTCACGCGGCAGCGCGGCGGTGATGGCGCGCGCGAAGGCGGCGCCGTTATTGGCGAAGACCAGGCCCGGCGAAAGAATTGCGATGATGGTTTTGAGCTTGCCGAAATCCTGCGACAACAGCGAATACGGTACCGAGATCGGCGCATAGGGAATGCCGACGTGCATGGCGGCAAGGGCAAGGAGCGCGTGCTCGATGTCGTTGCCGGAGAGAATGGCGACCGGGCGCTCGGCGCTTAATCCGCGCGCGAGGAGGGCGGCTGCGAGTGCGCGGACGGCGGTGAGCGTCTGCGCGTAGCTCATGCGCCGCCACGCGCCGGCGGCATCGCGCTGCGCCAGAAAGATTCGCTCCGGCGCGACTTTTGACCAATGGACAAGCCGCTCGGTGAGCATGCGCGGATAGGCCGGCAGCGCATGTGGCGAGCGCATCAGGATCGTGCCGTCGCCGCGCCGCTCGACGGCGACATCGGCCGGCCCGAGCTTGACCGCGCGCAGCGGCGCCCAGCTTTGCTTAGAACCGATCATGTGCGCGCCACTTTCGGTGCGCGTTTTTCCAGAAATGCCTTGAGCCGCGCTTTGGCCTCCTCGTCGCCCTGCGCGATCGCCGCGGCCAAGGCTTCGGTGACATAGCCGGCTGCCGGGTCGCTGCGCGCGATGCGCGGCAACAAATGCATCACCGCGAAATTGGTGAACGGCGCATTGCCGGCAATGCGATGGGCCAGTTCCAGCCCCTTGGCGAAACCCTCGCCGTCATCAACCAGATATTGCGACAGGCCGATGGTCTGGCCTTCTTCAGCCGAGAGCGTGCGCGCGGTCAGCATCATGTCCATCATCCGCGCGGTGCCGATCAAAGGCGGCAGCCGCACCGAGCCGCCGCCGCCGATATAGATGCCGCGGCTGCCTTCAGGCAGCGCGTAGAAGGCGTTGCGCTCGGCGACGCGGACATGCGCCGCCGCGGCGAGTTCGAGCCCGCCGCCGACCACCGCGCCGTGTAACACCGCGACCACCGGCACGTTGCCGAACTCGATGCGGTCGAAGGCGCGATGCCAGGACCGCGAATGCGCAATCCCGGCGACGGTTGCGCGATCCACCAGCTCGGTCAGATCGAGCCCGGCGGAAAAATGCTCGCCCTCGCCGCATAACACCACGGCGCGGATGTCCTCCGGCAAGCCTGAGAAGAATGTCTCGATGCCGGCCACCATCGGATCGTCGAGCGCGTTGCGCTTTGACGCGCGATTAAGCCTTAAAACCGCGACTGCGCCGTGGCGCTCAGCTTTGAGCGATGGCGGCAAATCGGCGAATTTGGTGGTTTCACTATTCATCGGACGCATTTGACCCTGTCCGCCCCGGCCCGTAAATAGCCTGCAGAACCGCAGTCCAGACAACATCTTCCAGAAGACGGAGCGAGCGATGCTGGAGGTTTTCATCTGCGATGCGGCGCGCACGCCGATCGGCCGCTATGGCGGCGCGCTCGCCAAGGTGCGCACCGACGATCTCGCCGCGGTGCCGATCAAGGCGCTGGTCGCCCGTAACGCCAAAGCCGATTGGTCGCGTATCGACGACGTCTATTTTGGCTGCGCCAATCAGGCCGGCGAGGACAACCGCAATGTGGCGCGCATGGCGCTGCTGCTCGCCGGGCTGCCGGATTGCGTGCCGGGCGTCACCGTCAACCGGCTATGCGCGTCGGGATTGAACGCGGTCGGCGATGCGGCGCGCGCGATCCGCTGCGGCGAAATGGATTTTGCCATTGCCGGCGGCGTCGAATCGATGACGCGGGCGCCGTTCGTGATGGGCAAAGCCGGCGAAGCATTCTCGCGCGCGGCGGAAATCTACGACACCACGCTCGGCTGGCGCTTCGTCAATCCGGTGCTCAAAGCGCAATACGGCATCGATTCGATGGCGGAGACCGGCGAGAACGTGGCGGAAGAATTCCAGGTCACGCGTGCCGATCAGGACGCCTTTGCGCTGCGCTCGCAACAGCGCGCCGGCAAGGCCGCCGCCGCCGGCTACTTCGCCGAAGAAATCGTGCCGGTCGAGGCGCCGGGCGGCAAAGCCGGCCCGATCGTGGTGAACCAGGACGAGCATCCGCGCCCGGAGACGACACTCGAAGGGCTGCAAAAGCTCAAACCGATCGTGCGCAATCCCGGCACGATTACCGCGGGCAATGCGTCGGGAATCAACGACGGCGCCGCGGCGATCATTCTGGCCAGCGAAGATGCCGCCAGGGCACATGGGATTACTCCGCGCGCGCGCGTGCTCGGCATGGCTTCGGCGGCGGTGCCGCCACGCATCATGGGCATCGGCCCGGTGCCTTCGACCAGGAAACTCTTGGCGCGGCTCGGCTTGAAGATCACCGATTTCGACCTGATCGAGATCAACGAGGCCTTCGCCTCGCAGGGTATCGCCTGCCTGCGCCAACTCGGCGTGCCTGAGGACGCCGAGCACGTCAATCCGCATGGTGGCGCGATTGCGCTCGGTCATCCGCTCGGCATGTCGGGCGCACGGCTGACGCTCACCGCGGTGCACGGTTTGGAGAAACGCGGCGGCAAGCGCGCGCTCGCCACCATGTGCGTCGGCGTCGGTCAGGGCGTGTCGCTGGCGGTGGAGAGGGTTTAGCGGTCATTGCGGACGGCGCTTCGCGAGTTTGCGATAAATCGCCTCTCCTCGGTGGGGAGAGGCAGACTTGGGAGCGAAGCGAACAAGTCGGGTGAGGGGGTACCGATCTTGAAATTCAAGGCGCCGACCCCCCTCACCCTCGCTCACTGCGTTCGCTCGACCTCTCCCCAATGGGGAGAGATGTTTTAGTAAAGAGGAGAAATGTCGCGTGCCGATGTCGCCGGGTTACATCCCGTTTCATCCCAATCCATCGAAGCCGAAATTCAAGCCGCCGCCCGGCGCGGTCGACGCGCATTGCCACGTGTTCGGGCCGGAGCACAAATTTCCTTATGCGCCCGAGCGCAAATATACGCCGTGCGACGCGCCCAAGGAAAAATTGTTCGCGCTGCGCGATTTTCTCGGGCTAGACAAAAACGTCATCGTCCAGGCGTCGTGCCATTCCAAGGACAATCGCGCCATGGTCGATGCGCTCGAAGCCTCAAATGGCAGAGCCAAGGGCGTCGCCTTTGTCGGCGAAGAGGTCAGTGACGACGCGCTGAAATGGATGGAACAAGCCGGCGTGCGCGGCGTGCGGTTTAATTTCCTCAAGCGTTTGGTCGATTTTACCCCGCGCGATGTCTTGCAGCGGATCGCCGCGCGGGTCGAAAAGCTCGGCTGGCATATCGTCGTCTATTTCGAAATGCCGGATCTGCGCGAACTGAAAGATTTCTTCACCGCGCTGCCGACAACCGTCGTGGTCGATCATATGGGCACGCCCGACGTGAAGAAGGGCGTCGAGCATCCCGAGAACCAGCGCTTTCATCGCCTGATGGACAAGCACAAGAATTTCTGGGTCAAGGTGACCTGCCCGGAGCGCATGAGTCTTTCCGGGCTGCCTTATGACGACGTGGTGCCGTTCGGCCGGGCGCTGGTCGAGCATTTTCCCGACCGCGTGATTTGGGGCACCGACTGGCCGCATCCCAATATGAAAAAACAAGCGCCGGACGACGGCGTGTTGGTCGATTACATTCCCAAAGTCGCGACCACGGTGGCGGCGCAACGCGCACTGCTGGTCGACAATCCGATGCGGCTTTATTGGAGTTAAATTACACGGGGCTGCAGAAAGCGAGGTGACGCATGCTGGCTGGTCAGCTTGCTTTGATCGCCGCCGCGCTTTTCACCGGCGCCGCGCTCTATGTCAGCGCCTGTGAACAACCCGCGCGATTGCGTCTCGACGACAGCGCGCTGCTCACGCAGTGGAAGCCGGCCTACAAGCGCGGTACCGCCATGCAGGCGCCGCTGGCCATCGTTGGCGCACTGCTCGGCGTCATCGCGTGGTGGCAAACCGGCGACTGGCGCTGGCTCTTTGGCGGCGCGATTATCTTGCTCAACTGGCCCTATACGTTTCTCGTCATCATGCCGGTCAATAACGCGCTGCTCGCGCTTGACCAGACCGGCAACGACCCACGTTGCCGCGCTTTGATCGAACAATGGGGCCGCTTACATGCCGGCCGCACGGCCTTAGGCATACTGGCAACCGTAATATTTGTCTGGGCCTCATTGCGGGCCTGAGCGATCGATTTATTGAAAAGTAGAGCTGATACAGAAGACCAAACGATGCGCATGCGGCTCGTGACTCTGCTGACGATTTTGGGAATCTCACTCGCTTCGGCGCAGCAAAGCCCGGGTCCGGGCTGGCCGCCGCTGCCGACCGGCGGGTTCATTTCCGGGCGGCCGGCCACGGATAAAGACATCATGGAAGGCAACGCCGTGTTCGCGCTGCGCGCCTATGGCGTGCCGTTTGGCAAGCCGCTCGACGTCGTCATTCCGCAATACGCCTATCTCACGAAACGAGGGCAGCGGCCCATTCCGGTCATCGTGGTGCAGGCCGAGTTGGGCAAAGGCCTCAAGATCTTCGGCGTGCGCGACCTCAGTGGCAAAACCGCCACCGCCAGGGATTCCGAACTGCAATTGCTGGGCACGCATCCCCCGAATTAGATCACTCGCCGTCATGGTGACGTGCCCGGGGTCCTCCTTCGAGGCTCGGTTTCGCTCGCACCTTAAGGATGACGCCGGGCTTCGAACCATGCCTTCAAAGACACGTCTTACGTTGCCAAGCTGTCCTGCGCTATATATGTCGATTATTAAGCGCATAATCTTTAGTGAGAGAGACGCCGATGGCCCGCGAACGACACGATTACGACGATATTCCGGGTACTTTCGTGTTCGACGCCGAGCGGTCCCGCCAGGGCTATGGCATCAACATGTTTTGCATGTCGCTGATGAAGGACGACAACCGTAGAGCCTTCAAGGCGAACGAGGCGGAATATCTGAAAAAGTTCAATCTCACGCCGGAACAGACCGACGCCATTCTCAAGCGCGACTACAACCGCATGCTGGAGCTTGGCGGCAACATCTATTTCACCGCCAAGCTCGGCGCGACCGACGGCCATTCGTTCCAGCATCTCGCCGCGCTGATGACCGGCTCGACGCAGCAGGACTACGCTTCGATGATGCTCGCCGGCGGCCGCTCGGTCGAGGGCAATCGCTCGCGCTCCGGCAAGAACGCGCCCTCCAAGTATCTGCGCGCCGCAGGCGGCAAAAAAACTGCGTCCGCCGGCAAGCGCAAAGCCAAACCGAAATCGAAAACCCGATCAGCGAAACGGAAGTGAAGTAGGAAAGAGGGAAGCCTTTGGCCAGAATCGTCGCAGGAATAGGTTCGTCGCACGTGCCTGCCATCGGCGCGGCGCTGGACAATGGAAAAACCGAGGAGCCGTATTGGAAACGGATCTTCTCCGGTTTCGAAAAATCGCAAGAATGGATGCGCGGAACCAAGCCCGACGTCGCGATCATCGTTTACAACGACCACGCTTCGACGTTCTCGGTCGAGATGATCCCGACCTTCGCGCTCGGCTGCGCGGCGGAATTTCCGCCGGCCGACGAAGGCTGGGGCCCGCGCCCCGTGCCGGTGGTCAAAGGCCATCCGGCGCTGGCATCGCATATCGCGCAGTCGGTCATTCTCGACGAGTTCGATCTCACCATCTGCAACAAGATGGAGGTCGATCACGGCATGACGGTGCCGATGAATTTGTTGTTCGGCAAGGTCGAGAAAAGCGGACATTGGCCGTGTCCGGTCATTCCGCTCGCGGTGAACGTCGTGATGTACCCGCCGCCGACCGGGCACCGTTGCTTCATGCTCGGCCGCGCCATCCGCAAGGCGGTGGAGTCCTATCCGGACGATCTCAAAGTGGTGATCTTCGGCACCGGTGGACTGTCGCACCAGATTTCCGGGCCGCGCGCCGGGCTGATCAACAGCAAATGGGACAAGAACTTCCTCGATAATCTCTCCAATAATCCGCAGAAGCTCGTCAAGATTCCCCATATCGACTACATGCGCGAAGCCGGCGCCGAAGGCATCGAAATGGTAATGTGGCTGATCATGCGCGGCGCGCTCGACGACAAGGTCGAGGAGGTCTACCGCTTCTACACGGTGCCGGCGTCGAACACGGCCGTCGGCCACATTATTCTGGCCAACCGCGGGCGCGGCGGCGCGCGCAAATCCGCGGCCAAGGTCAAGCGCCCGGCCGGCAAGCTCAAGCGCGCCGCGGCGCAGGCGAAGGTCGAGCGGATTCGCGGCTGATCGTCATTGCGAGGAGCGAGGCGACGAAGCAATCCAGAGTCGCTAGAGCTGGATTGCTTCGCAGCGCTCGCAATGACCAGTGACGGTGAGTAATACCCTTTTGAATCCGGAGAAATGAGATGAAAATCTGCGTAGCGGGGCAAGGCGCGTTCGGGCAAAAGCATCTCGATGCGCTCAAGCGCATTCCCGAAGTCGAAGTGACGTCGCTGGTCGGCGGCAACCAAGATGCGACCGCGCAAATCGCCAAGAAGTATGGCATTCCGCATTACACCGGCGAATTGTCCGAAGGCATCAAGCGCGCCGACGCGGTGATCCTCACGACGCCGACCAAAATGCATTTCCGCCAGGGCGAGCAGGTCATGCGCGCCGGCAAACATGTGCTGGTCGAGATTCCGGTCACCGATAGCGTCGAGGACGCCGAAGCTTTGGTGAAAATCGCCAAGGAGACCGGCGTCACCGCCATGGGCGGCCACGTGCGGCGGTTCAATCCCAGCCATCAATGGGTGCACAAGCGCATCCAGAAGGGCGAGCTGAAGGTCCAGCAGATGGATGTGCAGACTTATTTTTTCCGCCGGAAAAACATGAACGCCGCCGGCCAGCCGCGGAGCTGGACCGATCATCTGCTTTGGCACCACGCCGCGCACACGATCGACCTGTTTCAGTACCAGGCCGGCGAAAACATCTCCGATTGCTCTGCGGTGGCGGGGCCGGTCCACCCGCAGCTGCACATCGCCATGGACATGGGCATTGTGGCGAAGACGCCGTCCGGCGCAGTGCTGACCTTGTCGTTGTCATTCAACAATGACGGTCCGCTCGGCTCGTTCTTCCGTTACATCTGCGACAACGGTACCTACAAGGCCTATTACGACGATCTCTCCGACGGCAAGGACAACAAGATCGATCTATCCAAGGTCGATGTCTCGATGGACGGCATCGAGCTGGAAGACCGCGAATTCATCGCCGCGATCAAACAAAAACGCGAGCCGAATGCGAGCCTCGCTCAGCTGCTGCCGTGCATGCACGTGCTCGGCCGACTGGAAAAAATCGTCGACCCGCAACGCCAGGCGCACGCTTAAGCTCGGGGCTACGGCCACTCGCGGCTGCTTTCTTTCCCCTCTCCCCACCCGGGCCGCGCTTGCGCGCGCCCGAGTGCAAGCTTGACGGGGGAGGGTTAGAGAGAGGGGTGTTCGTTGGGACACCCCCTCCCGATCCGCTTCCGCCTTCGCGCTCGCGGCTTCGGCGGATCGACCTCCCTCTCAAGGGGCAGGTAAAGATTCCACGCGCGTTCATGCTCATCGCTCGACAGCCGCGCGCGGCATGAGACATTGCGGTCGCTAGACAAGAAATGCCCAGGATGTTGGTATGCCGTTCAATCACGCGCCAGGGAGGAAACCCATGAGATGCTGGTCGTTTTTCGCTGCTGTTGCCGCGGGGCTGACACTGGCCGGCGCGGCTCAGGCGCAAGACGTCAAGATCGGCCTCATCCTGCCGATGACCGGTCAGCAGCAATCGACCGGCAGGCAGGAGGCCGCCGCCGCCAAACTGTACATGGCGCAGCACGGCGACACCGTCGCCGGCAAGAAGATCGAACTCATCATCAAGGACGACGGCGCAGTGCCGGACAACACCAAGCGCATCGCCCAGGATCTCATCGTCAACGATAAAGTCACGTTCCTCGCCGGCTTCGGCGTCACACCGGCCGCGCTCGCGGTCGCGCCGCTCGCCAGCGAAGGCAAGACGCCGGAGATCGTCACCGCGGCCGGAACCTCGATCATCACCGAGAAGTCGCCTTACATCGCACGCACGAGCTTCACGCTGGCGCAATCCACCGTACCGATGGCGGATTGGGCGGCGGCGAACGGCGTGAAAAAAGTCGTGAGCATGGTGTCGGACTATGCGCCCGGCGCCGACGCCGAAAAGTCGTTCAAGGACGAATTCACCAAAAAGGGCGGCCAGGTGCTCGACACTATCCGCTTCCCGCTGGCGAATCCCGATTTTGCGCCGTTCCTGCAGCGCGCCGCCGACCAGAAGCCGGACGCCATCTTTGTGTTCGTGCCGTCAGGCCAGGGCGGTATTTTCGTCAAGCAATTCGTCGAGCGCGGGCTCGACAAGGTCGGCATCAAGATCATCGGCCCGGGCGATGTCACCGACGACGATCTGCTCAATGGCATGGGCGATGCGGTGGTCGGCACCATCACCGCTCATTTCTATTCCGCCGATCACGATTCGCAGACCAACAAGGCGTTCGTCGCCGCGTTCAAGCAGGCCAATGGCGGCATGCGGCCGAACTTCATGGCGGTCTCGGCTTATGACGGCATGAACCTGATTTATGAGACGCTGAAGAAAACCGGCGGCAAGACCGACGGCGATTCGCTGATTGCCGCCGCCAAGGGCATGGCCTGGGAAAGCCCGCGCGGCCCGGTCTCGATCGATCCCGACACGCGCGACATCGTGCAGAACATCTATATCCGCAAGGTCGAGAAGAAGAACGGCGAACTCTACAACGCGGAGTTCGCTACATTTCCCAACGTAAAAGATCCGATCAAGGCGGCGGAGGTGAAGTAAGCGCCGTCATGCCCGGACATAGCCGTTCGCAGAACGGCGTCGCTGCGCTTGCCTATGCCCGGGCATCCATGGGGCCTCGACGCAGCATGGATTGCCGGGTCAAGCCCGACGCGATGGTTTTCGAAGTCCTGGGGCGACCATGCTGACCATTCTCTATGACGGTATCGCCTACGGCATGCTGTTGTTTGTGCTGGCCTGCGGGCTGTCGGTCACGCTCGGGCTGATGAATTTCATCAATCTTGCCCATGGCGCTTTCGCCATGGCCGGCGGTTATTGCACCGTCATCCTGGTCAACCGTTTCGGCATACCGTTTGCGCTCGGCTTGCCGATCGCTTTTCTGGTCACGGCGCTCATCGGCGGCATTTTCGAGCGCACGCTTTATGTCCACTTCTATGCGCGCAGCCATCTCGATCAGGTGCTGTTCACCATCGGGCTCGTTTTCATGGCGGTCGCTGCGGTCGATTACACGATGGGCTCGTCGCAGCAATTCGTGCAAATCCCGGAGGCGCTGCAGGGCCAGTTCGAGGTCGCCGGCATCGGCATGGGCAAATATCGTCTGCTCATCATCGTGATCTGCGGCTTGCTCACCGTCGCCTTGCAATTAATTCTGGCCAAGACCCGCTTTGGCAGCCGGTTGCGCGCGGCCGTGGACGATCAGCGCGTCGCGCGCGGGCTTGGCATCAACGTCGGCGCGGTCTTCGGCATCACTTTTGCGTTCGGCTCCGGGCTTGCCGGATTGGGCGGCGCGCTGGGCGCCGAGATCCTCGGTCTCGATCCGACCTTTCCGCTCAAATACATGATCTATTTCTTGATTGTGGTGACGGTCGGCGGCACCTCCAGCATCACCGGGCCGTTCCTCGCTTCGATCCTGCTCGGCATCGCCGATGTCGCCGGCAAATATTACGTGCCGAAACTCGGCGCCTTCGTCATCTATGCGGTCATGATCGTCGTTTTGATCTGGCGGCCGCAGGGCCTGTTCGCCCGCGGCGCCGCGCGGTGAGCCGATGAACGCGCGCGCCGACGACGTCGCTCTTTATCTCAAGCGCCGCGCCCGCTGGTCGCCGTTCGAAATCGCGTTCTGGATTTTCGCTTTCGCGACGATCTGGCTGTTCCCGGGAAAATACCTGATCCTCAAAGACACCGCGATCCTGGCGCTGTTCGCGCTGTCGCTCGATCTCATCCTCGGCTACGCCGGCATCATCTCGCTCGGCCAGGCCGCTTTTTTCGGGCTGGCCGGATATTTTTCCGGCCTGGTCGCCAAATACGGATACATCAATGAGCCGGTGATCGCGCTGATTTGCGCCGGCCTAGTTGCGGCGGCGCTCGGCTTTGTCACCAGCTTTCTGGTTTTGCGCGGCTCCGATCTGACCCGGCTGATGGTGACGCTCGGCGTGTCGCTGATGCTCGGCGAACTCGCCAACCGCTATTCCAACATCACCGGCGGCGCCGACGGCCTGCAAGGCGTCGAGATCGCGCCGATCTTCGGCCTGTACCGGTTCGATCTGTTCGGCCACAACGGTTATGTCTATTGCCTGATCGTGCTGTTTGTCTGCTTTGTCATTGCGCGGCGGATCATCTATTCGCCGTTCGGTCTGTCGCTGCGTTCGATCAAGGGCAACAATCTGCGCGCCGCGGCGATCGGCATTCCGGTCAAGTGGCGGCTGGTTTCGATCTATACGGTATCGGCGGGCTTTGCCGGAATCGCCGGCGCGCTCCTCACCCAGACCACCGCCTTTTGCTCGCTCGACGTGTTCTCGCTCGATCGCTCGGCCGACTTACTATTGGTGCTCATTATCGGCGGCACCGGCTATCTCTATGGCGGTCTGATCGGCGCGGTGATCTATAAATTCTTGCAAGATTGGATCGCCAACCTGACGCCGCAATACTGGCAGTTCTGGATCGGACTCGTGCTTGTCGTCATCGTTTTGATCGGCCGCGAGCGCATGGCGGGCTGGATTGGCGCCGTGCGCGCCTTCTTCAACCGGCTCGGCGCGCGCTTGATGCCGCGTCTGCCGGCGCTCGGCGGCGCCGGATCCAAGGGACATTGAGCCGTGCCGATCCTGCAAACCATCGGACTGGAAAAGCGCTTCGGTGGCATACTCGCCGCGCAGAACGTCAATCTCGCGATCGAGTCCGGCGCGCGCCACGCATTGATCGGGCCCAATGGCGCCGGCAAGACCACGGTGATCAATCTCCTCACCGGCGTGCTCCGCCCGACCGGCGGCCGGATCGAGCTCGAAGGGCGCGATATTACCGGATTATTGCCGCACCAGCGGGTGCGGCTCGGGATGGCGCGCACTTTCCAGATCAATCAGTTGTTCCTCGATCTCACGCCGCTGGAATCGATCGGCTTGGTCGTATCGGAGCGGCTCGGCGCCGGGGCCAATTGGTGGCGGCTCGTCGGCACCAAAGCGGCGGTGACCGACGAGATTGTCGAAATCGCCGAACGGTTTCACCTCGCCGATGTCATGCACGAGCGGACCGCCATTCTGCCTTACGGCAAGCAGCGGCTTCTTGAAATCGCGCTTGCCTTTGCCTGCCGGCCGCGGCTGCTGCTGCTCGACGAGCCGGCGGCCGGCGTACCTGAGGCCGAGCGGCATGAGCTTCTGGCCACCGTCGCGGCGCTGCCGAAGGACGTCACGGTGCTGTTGATCGAGCACGACATGGACCTCGTGTTTTCTTTTGCGGAGCGCATTTCGGTGCTGGTCAACGGTGCGCTGTTTGTCGATGGCGCGCCGAACGAAGTGGCGCGCGATCCGCGGGTCAAAGCGGTCTATCTGGGCGAGGAACTTAATGCCTGAACTTCTCGCCATCGAACGCCTTTGCGCCGGTTACGGCGAAGCCGTGGTGTTGTCGAATATTTCGCTGTCGCTCGCCGAAGGGCAGGCACTGGCGCTGCTTGGCCGCAACGGCATGGGCAAGACCACGCTGATCAACACCATCGTCGGGGTGACCCGCTATTTCGGTGGCAGCATCGCGCTCGACGGCGCCGATATCACAATGTTGCGGCCCGATCAGCGCGCGCATGCCGGGATCGGATGGGTGCCGCAGGAGCGCAACATTTTCAAATCGCTCACCGTCGAGGAAAACCTCACCGCGGTGGCGCGGCCGGGCCGCTGGACCATCGCCAAGGCCTATGCGTTGTTTCCGCGGCTTGCCGAGCGGCGGCAAAATCTCGGCAACCAGCTGTCCGGCGGCGAGCAGCAAATGCTCGCGGTCGGGCGCGCCCTGGTACTCAACCCGCGCGTGATGCTGCTCGATGAGCCGCTGGAAGGCCTGGCGCCGATCATCGTCGAGGAATTGCTCGCGGCGCTGCGCCGGATTATCCGCGAGGAAGGCATGTCGGCGATTCTGGTCGAGCAAAATGCCAAGAAAATCCTCGGCGTCACTGATCGCGCCATCATCGTCGAACGCGGCGCCGTGGTTCATGCCGCCGACAGCGCGACACTCGCCGCCGACCGCGCCGCGCTCGAGACCCATCTCGGCGTGACCGATCAAGGACCACGCCGCGGCGGCCGAAGGAGCTGAAGCGGATTGACGGTGCAGCTAAAAGACATCGCCGCTAAACGCGGCGGCCACCGTCCGTCGCCGGGGGCAAAGGCGAGCCGTCATTAAGGAGCATATACTTTCCGAAGTCCGAGAGCTTTCATAACGGCGCTGTTAATTGGTTTTTTTCCGTTCAACATCTGATTGAGATAGGCTCGATCAATGATGTGGCGTCTCGCGAATGCGCCTTGACCTCCTTCGCGTTCAATTGCCGATTTCAGCAACTGGACGACGTCGGTTTCCTCTAAAATTCGCCCTTCGCGTCCTGGCTCGTTTGCGAGCAACATTTCCGGCGACGGGGTTTTTCGCGGCTTCTTCACAGTCAAAAACTCGCCGTACATGATGGGCGCGCCTGGTTTTTGTGAGACAGGGAGGCGGACCCCAGGGACAGCAAACAAGACCTGCGTCCGCCCCGCCTGATCCCACATCCCCACACTCGGACGGCTACCTAAGGAACGCCCAGCCGTAAACTTATCTTGTGTCCAGTTTGGACAACTTCGCTGCGGCGTTCACGACAATGTTAATCATGCCGGGAACGTGCCCCGCCTCTGTGGCGCAAATATCACCGAGTCGATATTTGGCCCCGACGCGCTCGACTGCCCCAACTCTTTCAAGGTGATTTAGCTTCCGCTGCACAGTGCCGCGCGCCAAGCCAAGATAGCCGGAAAGCTTATGCGCACTGAACAGGCGCTTGTCCGCTTCCCCAATCAGCACCGCAGCCACGATTAAATAGCTTTCGAGTGAAGAGCCAAGGCTTGATCCTCGTCCATGGAAAGCCCTGTATGCCTCATCGAAACGCTGCACTATGTCGATGACCATCTGATACAGAGTGACGCGCTCAGCCTCCCGTTTGATCCTGGTCATCGCACAAAGTCCTCTTAGACTTCTGGCGCAGTGCCACTAAACCCCATGAGCCGCTCGTCAAAATGACATTGGCGCACGGCCTTTGCCGCTGCGGCCATCGCCGCAAAGCGGACATTGCCTTTAGCGTCAGCGCGGAGGCAAATGCTCAAATGTCTGCAAACCATCTGGGATGACATGGAAGGGCTGTTTGTCGACGGCATAGATCGCCATTTGCGGTGTGCCAAAGAGGCTCGGATCGTCAAGCGTGCCGACTTTCAGGATGACCAGCGGCAGATCCGGTCGTCGCGTTGTGAGATGGGTCCCGCATTCGCCGCAAAACTCACGCGTCACTGGGTTTTCGAGATCGGAACGCGAGAATTGGCGCGGCTCGCCGCTTGTGTAACGAAAGCCTTGCGGTGGCATCAGCATGAACATGTTCGGCGCGCCGCCGCTGATATATTGGCATTCGCGGCAATGGCATTGTGCCTTGAGCCGAGGTTCGCCTTCCGCCACGTAGCGAATTTTGCGGCAATAGCACCCGCCTTCGAATTTCATGAATAAAGCCCTCCAAACAAAGTCATTTTAGCACGCTATAGCGGAAATCGGGCCCCTCGTTTTACTGTGGGCGCACCCCGAAAAGAGAGAGGCCAGACTATGGCGAAGACCTACCGCGATGCCGCCATCGATCAAATGATTGCAACCGTCGAACAGGCAATGAGTAACGCTATTGACTGGTGGGGCAGCCTGCCACCGCCCATGAATGAGGCGATTGAAAAGTTTCGCATTCAACTTGGCGCAGCAATCGATTCCGTCGAATTTGTAAAAAGGGCGCTCGACAGGCCAGTCCCGGACACCTCATGGAAGGCCACTGAACAGCGATGAGGATTGATCATCCGTAGGGAACGCCCATGCAAATCCCTTTCGTCACCGTCGACGTCTTTACCGACCGCAAATTCGGCGGCAATCCGCTTGCCGTCGTTCCCGACGCAACGGGGCTGACCAGCGCGCAGATGCAGGCCATCGCCGGCGAGTTCAACCTCGCCGAGACCACCTTCGTGCTGCCGCCGCAAGATCCCGCGCACACCGCGGAGGTGCGCATCTTCACGCCGCGCGCCGAATTGCCGTTCGCCGGCCATCCCAATATCGGTACCGCCTATGTTCTGGCCGTGGAGGCAAACAGAGCCGGCCGCGCGCTCGTCGAGCCGCTCGTGTTCGAGGAGAAGGCCGGGCTCGTTCGGCTTAGCCTGTTAAAGGAAGGAGCTTCCCTCATCGGCGCCCGCCTGACGCCGCCGCAATCGCTCAACCGCGGCGACGATCTCGACGCCGAAATCATCGCCGCCGCATGTTCGCTGAGCGTGAACGACATCGAAACCGCCAATCATCAGCCCTGCATCCTGTCGTGCGGACTTCCGCTGGCTTTCGTGGAACTAAAAACGCGGGCGGCGCTGGCGGCCGCGCGGCCGCGTACGGACGTGTTCACCAAGCATCTGCCGACCGACCGGCTCATCGGCATCCTGCTTTACGTGCACGATCGACGCGGCGGCTTCGATCTCCAGGTGCGCATGTTCGGACCGCTGGTCGGCGTTCCCGAGGATGCCGCATCGGGCAGCCCCAATGTCGCACTTGGCGGACTATTGGCGACCCTGCGGCCCGAGCCGGATCTGAAGCTCGCGTTTCGCATCGGCCAGGGCATCGACATGGGCCGGCCGAGCCTGCTCGAGGCTGCGGCCGAAAAACGCGGAGGCAAGATCGTCGGCCTATCGATCGGCGGGTGCTGCGTGCCGATGATGCGGGGCGTGCTGGAGGTTTAGGAAGCCGTCATGGCCGGACTTATTCCGGCCATCCCGATGACAAATGGCACAGCCGTGCCCACCTAAGCGGGATGCCCGCGACAAGCGCGGGCATGACGAATGCGCATCACTTCCCCGCCGCCGCGGCGGCTTTGGCCTTGGCGACCACGTCCGGCGGCGTCGCGTAGATATCCTTGACCAGCTTTTCGACGTCGGCGCCGGACACCGGATTAATCTCCAGATCGATTTTGTCGGCTTCGGCGCGAAAATCCTTGTCCGCCATGGTCGCCATGAAGCCGTCGCGCAGCGCCGCGATGCGGTCCGCCGGCACATTGGGCGGCGCCAGATAGGGTCGGCCCATGACATTGCGGGCGAACGCCAGCTTGAGGATCTGGCGCTGCTCGTCGGTCTTGGCAAAGTCCATGACCAGCGGCACGTCCGGCAGCTCCGGGTGCTTGGCGAGCGACAACTGGATCAGAACGATCATGCGCTTGTCGTCGATCCAGGATTTGTGCGTCGACTTTACGCTCGACCACGACCAGCCGCATCGCCCGGCCACCTCGCCGCGTTCCATCGCGAGGACGACATCGTTGCCGCCCGGATAGCCCTCGACGATCTTGAAATGGGTGCCGAGCACGCTGTTGAGCACGCGCGGGAATTGGTCGGTGTCGGCGCTGGTGCCGGTGCCGCCTACGGTCAAATCCTTGGTGAAGAGATCCTCGAACTTGGTGATACCGGACTGCCGCATCGCGACGCAGACGCTGACCTCGTTATTGGCGCTGCCGATCCAGTTGAATTTCTGCGCATCGAAGGCGTCGCCTTGGCCGATCAAAAGCGGGTCGAAAGGAATACCGCGACCGATGGTGCCGATCGCGGAGCCGTCGTGCGGCGCGACGCGGTAAAGATAATTGGCGAGGCGGAGGCTGCCGGCGCCTTCGAGATTCTTCGGCACCAGCGTCGGATTGCCCGGAATATGCGCGCCGAGATGCCGGCCGATTACCCGCGCATAAAGGTCGTAAGCGCCGCCGACGCTGTAGCCGATATAAAGATCGACGGCGCGGCCCTTGTAGAAATCGCCGACCGCGTCAGCGGCGGCGGCGCTGAGCGCAACAAGGCTCACGAGCATCGCGAGGGCGGTGCTGGCGCGGATTTTGCGGACAGGCGAGTTTTTCGCTTCGAACCGCTGGACTTGGCTGCGCATTCTTCTCCCGGATGAACGTGGCAATTTATGATGACGGTCTGATCGATGCGGCAATAGGCCGGACCGAAAACCCTAGCATGGGCTTGACGGCTTTGCAGGTTTCAGGCGCGATGCCATGCTTTCTGCGCATGATCTTTCCCGAAAACCGGTATCCACCCTCCGAGTCCAAGGGCATGCTTTTCGGGATCACGCGTAACCGGGACCGATGAGCAATGCAGCCGGACATGATCGCGAGCGCCGTGCACGCGCTGCAGCTTCTGCTTGAGCCGGCGCGCCTGTTGATCCTTTTCGTCGGCGTCCTGATCGGGCTCGCGATCGGCGTGCTTCCCGGACTCAACGGCATCGTCGGCATGGCGATGCTGATCCCGTTCACCTACAACCTCGACGAATATACCGCCTTCGCGCTGTTGCTCGGCATGGCGGCGGTGATCACGTCGTCGGATTTCATCACTGCGGTTCTGTTTGGCGTGCCCGGCCATGTCGGCGCCGCGGCGACGGTGATCGACGGCCATGAAATGGCGAAAAAGGGCGAGGCCGGCCGCGCCTTCGGCGCCGGCTTCGCCGCTTCCCTCGCCGGCGGCATTGTCGGCGCGATCGTGCTCGCGGTGAGCATTCCGATCCTGCGTCCGGTGATGCTGTCGATCGGCTCGCCGGAGCTTTTGGCCTTCACCTTGTTCGGCATGTCGATGGTGGCGACGCTGTCCGGCCGCGCGCCGCTGAAAGGACTGACCGCCGCCGGGCTTGGCCTGATGATCGCGATGATCGGCTCGCGGGCGCAAAGCGGCACGCTGCGCTGGACCTTCGGCTGGCTCTATCTTTGGGACGGCATGCCACTCATTCCGGCGACGCTCGGTATTTTCGCGCTGCCGGAGCTCGCTGAACTCGCGGTGTCGCGCAAGCGCATCGCCGGCGACAATGCGCCGAACATCAATATGTCGAGCCAGTGGGAAGGCGTACGCGACGTCGCGCGGCACTGGTGGCTGGTGCTGCGCTGTGGCGTGCTCGGCACCGGGCTTGGCGCCATTCCCGGCATCGGCTCGGCGGTGATCGACTGGATCGCTTACGGCTATGCGCAGCGCACCGAGAAGAATCCCGAAAGCTTCGGCACCGGCGATGTGCGCGGCGTGATCGCGCCGGAAAGCTCGAACAACTCCAAGGAAGGCGGCCATCTGGTGCCGACCATTGCCTTTGGCGTTCCCGCCGGCGCCTCGATGGCGATCCTGCTTGGCGCTTTCCTGATGCACGGGCTCACGCCCGGCCCGGACATGCTGACCAAGCATCTCGATTTGACCTATCTGATCGTCTGGAGCCTGACGCTCGCCCATGTCATCGGCGCCATCATCTGTCTCGGCTGCAGCCGCTGGCTCGCGCAGGTGTCGCGCATCCGCCCGGAAATTCTTCTGCCCGTCATCATCGCGCTGGTTTTCGTCGCCGCCTTCGAGGGCGAGCACGATTGGGGCGATCTCTATTCGCTTCTGTTTTTCGGCGTGGTCGGCTGGATCATGAAGCGGCTCGGCTGGCCACGGCCGCCGATGGTGCTTGGGCTCGTGGTCGGCGCGATCTTCGAGCGCTATCTGTTCATCTCGACCCAGCTTTACGGCTGGGGCTGGCTGTTGCGGCCGGCGGTGCTGGCGATTCTCGCCGGCGTCGTCTGGGCGCTCTATCGCCCACTGTCGCAGATCGCGATCACGCTCATCGAGCAATTCCGACAGGTCGGCGACCACGCCGGCGCCCGCAAGGCGCGCTTCGGCGCGGCGCCGGCTTTCTCGCTTGCCGTCATCGTGCTCATTGTCGCGGCGATGATCTCGTCAACGGAATGGCCGCACGACGCCAAGCTCGTGCCGCTCACCGCGTGCAGCATGGCCTTGGTCGCCGCCGTGCTTAATCTCGTCAACGAGCTGTTTGGTCCCGAGCAAAAACTCGCCGCCCACGCCGATTCCGGAATAAAAGTCAGCGCGCATGTTCCGGATCTCGGCGTTGCCGATGACGTCGTGCGGCGGCGCGCGACAATTTTCTTTGTCTGGATGGCGGCGTTCATCGCACTAGTCGCCTTGATCGGATTTATTCCGGCGATCGCCGTGTTCGTTTGCGCCTATATGCGCTTCGGCTTCGGCGAACCGTGGCCGACCGCGCTCGGCTTTGCCGCGGCGACCACGCTGGTTTGCTACGTGGTGTTTCATTGGGCGCTGGCGGTGGCCTGGCCGCCGTCGCTCCTTGGCGATCTGTTTCCGGATCTGCGCGCGGCGACGCGGTTGTTTTGAGTTGAGCGTGAGAGCGCTCTACCGCACCGCGGCCGCGGCCTTTTTCGCGATCTCCGGCGGCGTGCGGTAAACGTCTTTCACCAACGCTTCCAATTCTTCGCCGCTGACCGGATTGATCTCGAATTTGTTTGCCTCGGCCTCGTCGAGAAATTCCTTATCCGTCATCGTGTCCATGAAGCCTTTGCGTAACGCGGCGAGCCGGTCGGGCGGTACGCCGGGCGGCGCCAGATAGGGCCGGCCCATCGTCTGGCGCGCGAAGATCATTTTGAAAATCTGCCGTTGTTCTTCGGTCTTGGCCAGATCCATGATCAGCGGCACGTCGGGCAGATCGGGATGCTTGGACAATGACATTTGCACCAGGACGATGATCCGCTTGTCGCGCACCCAGTTGAAGCGCGTGGTCTTGATGCTAGACCACGACCAGCCGCAGCGGCCCTGCACTTCGCCGCGCTCAAGCGCGAGGCTGACGTCGTTGCCGCCGGGATAGCCGGTGACGATCTTGAATTTGGTGCCGAGCACCGCATTGACCAAAGCCGGGAACTGGTAAGTGTCATCGGCGGCGCCGGTCGAGCCGATCGTCAGCGGCTTTGTGAGCAGATCGTCGAATTTCGTCAAACCCGACGACCTCGAGGCGACACAGGCGCTCACTTCGTTATTGGCGCTGCCGATCCAGGAGAATTTCGAGGCGTCGAACTGCGCGCCGGTTTCGCCAAGCAGGGGATCGAACGCGGCGCCGCGGCTGGTCGCACCGATGACCGCGCCGTCATTCGGCGCCGCCGCATAAAGATAGTTGGCGAGGCGGAGACTGCCGGCGCCTTCCATATTCTTCGGCACGATGGTCGGATTGCCGGGAATGTGGCCGCCGAGCCGGCGCGCGATCAAGCGCGCATAAAGATCGTAACCGCCGCCGACGCTGTAGCCGATGTCGAGATCGATCGACTTGCCGCGATAGAAATCGGCGACGCTTTGCGCGTGCGCCGGGATTTGCAAAAGCGCGAGCGCAAAGGCAATCCGCACCAAAGCCCTGCCCAAAAATGTCATACGATTCCCCTCGTTGGCGCGATGGTAGCCTTTCGCACCAGCGCGATAAATGCCACCTGATGGTGCGCCGGCGCGACATTGCGCGTCGGTGCGAAATCCCTTAAACGACGGCACAAACGCGACGCGGAAGAGTTTCACAGGACGGCGAACATGACTGGAATGCTGGAACACGAAACGCCCGGGCTCGGCCACAACAAGCCGTCGGAGGAAGACGCCGACGAGATCAAGCACGGCAAATGGGAGCGCTGGGCCAAGAAGCGCACCTTCGTGCGCGCGCTCGAAGGCACCTACAGCCACCTTTACAAGAAGCTCCTCGAAGAGCCGCGCGTCTATTCCTCGAAGGACCATCCGTGGAAGGGCGGGCCTTCGATGTACGGCAAGCACGTGATTTCGCCACAGGCCGTGAACATCGTGCAATCTATCGAATCGCATATCGAATGCTACGCGCCGCTCAATGCCGGCCAGAAACACGGCCATCTCAACAGCGCGGCGTTCTACGTGCTCAAGGGGCACGGCCATGACATCCATGACGGCCGCTACATGAAATGGCAGGCCGGCGACGTGATGCTGGTCGAGAATGGCTGCGTGCACCAGCATTTCAACGACGACGAGAATGAGGATTGCATTCTCTTGGTGTTCAAGGCGAAGCCGCTGTTTCTGTTCATGCACCTCCTTTTCCAGAAGATGGTGGAATGGCCGACCGACAAGCTGCCGCCCGGTCATGAGGATTTCAAACCGCCGACCGACATCTGAGCGGAGAGAACAAAAATGCCATTCGAAGACAAACAAGCCGCGCTGTCCGGTTCCGCGACCAGCAGCTTTCTCGCCGACGATCTCGTCGCTTCGGAAAAATTCCGCGCCGAATATGCGACGCGCCCGAACGTGATCAAGGCCGAGGACATGCCGTGGGAGCGCTCGCCCGACGGGCTGATCAAACATCTCGTCCACGAGAAGATGCAGACCCGCGAATGCTGCATCGAAGCCTATATGCAGTTCCTCAAGGACGGCGAGCGCTCGGGCAAGCATCGCCACATGTGGGAGGAATTATTTTTCGTGGTCGAAGGCTCCGGCTACGATCTGCACTGGGATCTGAAATGGGATTGCCTCGAAGCCTTCGAGTGGCAATGGGCCGAGACGCCGAAGAAATTCGAATGGACGCGCGGCGATTACGTCTACATCCCGCCGTTCACGCTGCACCAGCACGTCGCCAACCCCGGCACGGAATGCCGGATCATCGTCATGAGCAATCGCATCGTCAAAGACATGGGCTTTGACTGGTACGATCAGGTCGAGCGCGCGGCGGGGTTCTGACGGCTGGCTTGGTGCGGCAGGGCAAAGGCCGGCCCAATGGCGCCGCGGGGGCAAGATCCCGGTTGCCAAAATCGATTTCGATAATATTTGCAATGTGCTAGCCCGCGGTGTCTGCTGCATCGCCATTTGCCATGCCGTCGTCTAGATTATCCGCGGGCGGGGCGGCACAGCACGCAGGAACGTAAGGCGGGGCGGACATGTCCATGTCATTGATGACGACGCGCCGGTTCGCGCCGTTGTTCTGGTGCCAGTTCTGCGCCGCCTTCGGCGATAATTTTCTGAAAACCGCGCTGGTCTTCGTCATCCTTTACGAAGTATCCGGCGCCAATTCCGCGGTCCTGATCACGATTGCCGGCGCCACGCTGATCGCGCCGTTTTTCTTTTTGTCCGGGCTCGGCGGCGAGCTGGCCGACCGTTATGACAAAGCCTTCATCGCCCAGCGCATCAAGTTCACCGAGATCGGCGCCGCGATCGTCGCGGTCGCCGGCTTTGCCTTTCACTCGCTCACGCTGTTGTTTCTTGCGGTGTTCATGTTTGGGACGCTGGCCTCACTGTTCGGCCCGATCAAATACGGCATCCTGCCGGATCTGCTTGAGCGGCGCGAATTGCCATCCGGCAACGCGCTGATCGAAGGCGGCACTTTTCTCGCCATTCTCCTTGGCACCATCGTCGCCGGCCTCGCCGCCAACGGCAACTCTAGTCCGATCCATTTCGCCTGGCTGATGATCTTGACCGCGCTCGCGAGCTGGCTCGCAAGTCTGCTGATTCCGAAAAGCGGCGAGGGTGCGCCGGATTTGACGATCAATCGCAATGTGCTGGTCTCGACCGCTTCCCTGATCAAACAAATCCGCGCCGATCCGCGGCTGTGGTGGGGCGCGATTGTCGCGAGCTGGTTCTGGCTGGTCGGTGCGCTGGTTCTCTCGCTGTTGCCGCCGCTCGTCTCCTTCACCATCGGCGGCAGCGAACAAGTGGTGACGCTGTTCTTGACGATCTTTTCGGTCGCGGTCGCGGTCGGCTCCGGCCTTGCGGCCTGGCTCGCGGCCGGGCGCATCGTGTTGCTGCCGACATTGGTCGCCGCCGTCTTGCTCGGCATGTTCGCGCTCGATCTCGGCTGGACCGCTTCGGCGATCGTGCCGGCCGCAAGTCCATTGTCGCTTGGGGCGTTCTTTGCCTCGCGCTACAGCCTCCACATCGCCATCGATCTCGCCGGCCTCGCCGTCGCCGGCGGCTTGTTCATTGTGCCGGTGTTCACCGCCGTACAGGTCTGGGCCGGCGCCGATCGGCGCGCCCGCGTGGTCGCCGCGGTCAATGTGCTCAATGCCGCCTTCATGGTCGCCGGCGCCATCATCCTCGCGGTCCTACAAAAGTTCGGTTACGGCACGGCGGTTTTGTTCGCGCTGATCGGCGCCGCCAACATTGCAGTCGCCATCGCCATAGGCATGACCATGCCGGCAAGCTGGCTTCACGATTTTCTCTCGATCGTGTTCCGCGCGTTTTTCCGGCTCGAGGTCAAAGGCCTCGAAAACATCGA
>DATAYT010000264.1:0-4805 GCA_036272395.1 Xanthobacteraceae bacterium | reverse complement strand
CATTGAATAGGTGCTCGCAATCTACGCACAGCCAATATTCTTTCGCGCCGTCCTGAACTCGCTGATTAATCGTTGCCGAGTGACGAATGTGGCTACCGCTCTTCTTTTGCCATCTAAATGTAAAAGCTGGTAACACGTGGCTAAGTTGTAGTTGGCTTAAGCGATTACACAGTAGGCAATAACCTTCCATCTAATAAGCGCCCATGCTGCCGTGAACGTTTTACTCCGCCGCCTCGATGCGCTTATTCTTGCCGCGATCGCGCGCGCGGCGCGCCAGCACGGGCTTTAAGAACGCGCCGGTATAGCTCCCTGGCGTTCGCGCCACGTCGTCCGGCGTGCCAGTGGCGACAATCTCGCCGCCGCCATCGCCGCCTTCGGGACCGAGATCGATGATCCAGTCGGCGGTCTTGATCACTTCCAGATTGTGCTCGATCACGACGACGGTATTGCCGGTCTCGACCAGCTCATGGAGCACGTCGAGCAGTTTCGCCACATCGTGAAAATGCAGACCGGTGGTCGGCTCGTCCAGGATGTAAAGGGTGCGGCCGGTGGCGCGCTTCGACAATTCCTTCGCGAGCTTCACGCGCTGTGCCTCGCCGCCCGATAGCGTCGTCGCTTGCTGGCCGACATGGATGTAGTCGAGGCCGACGCGATGCAGGAGCTTGAGCGGCTCGCGCACGCGCGGCACTGCCTTGAAGAATTCCAGCGCTTCCTCGACCGTCATGTCGAGCACATCGGCGATCGATTTGCCGCGGAACAGGATTTCCAGCGTCTCGCGGTTGTAGCGCTTGCCCTTGCAGACGTCGCAGGTGACGTAAACGTCGGGCAAAAAGTGCATCTCGATGCGGATCACGCCGTCGCCCTGGCAGGCCTCGCAGCGGCCGCCCTTGACGTTGAACGAGAAGCGGCCCGGCTCATAACCGCGGGCGCGCGATTCCGGCAAACCGGCGAACCATTCACGGATCGGCGTGAACGCGCCGGTATAGGTCGCCGGATTGGACCGCGGCGTGCGGCCGATCGGCGACTGGTCGATGTCGATGATCTTGTCGAGATGTTCGACGCCTTCGATCCGATCATACGGGGCAGGGGCCTCGCTGGCATTGTTCAGCCGCCGCGCCAGCGCCTTGTAGAGCGTGTCGACCAACAGCGTGGATTTACCGCCGCCGGACACGCCGGTGACGCAAGTGAACAGGCCGAGCGGAATCTCGGCGGTGATATTTTTGAGGTTATTGCCGCGCGCGCCGATGATTTTCAGCGTCCGGCTCGGATTGCGCGGCCGGCGCTCGGGAATGGGCACGACCAGTTCGCCGGAGAGATATTTCCCGGTCCAGGATTGCGGCGCCGCGATCAGATCCTCGATCTTGCCTTGGGCGACGATATGGCCGCCATGAATGCCGGCGCCCGGCCCGATATCGAGCACATAATCGGCGGCGCGGATCGCGTCTTCGTCGTGCTCGACCACGATCACGGTATTGCCGAGGTCGCGGAGTCGCTTCAGCGTTTCCAGAAGCCGGGCATTGTCGCGCTGATGCAGCCCGATCGACGGCTCGTCGAGCACATAGAGCACCCCCGTGAGCCCCGAGCCGATTTGCGAGGCGAGACGGATGCGCTGGCTCTCGCCGCCTGAGAGCGTGCCGGAAGCGCGCGCCAGGGTGAGATATTCCAGTCCGACATCGACCAAAAATTTCAGCCGCTCGCGGATCTCCTTGAGCACCCGGACAGCGATTTCGTTCTGTTTGGCTGTGAGCCGCTGGGGTAGCTCGGTGAACCACTTCGCTGCGCCTTTGACCGACATATCGGACACTTCGCCGATATGCAGCCCGCCGACTTTCACGCACAAAGCTTCGGGCTTGAGCCGATAGCCTTTGCAGGCGTCGCACGGCACGTCGGTGAAATAACGCGCGATCTCCTCGCGCGCCCAGTCGCTGTCTGTCTCGCGGTAGCGCCGCTCGAGATTGGTGACCACGCCCTCGAACGGCCGCCGCGTGTCATAGGCGCGCATGCCGTCGTCGTAGGAAAAGCGGATTTCGGTATCGCCGGAGCCGTAGAGGATCGCGTCCTGCGTTTTCTTCGGCAGGTCCTTCCACTTGGTGTCGAGCGTGAAGCGGTAATGTTTGCCGAGCGCCTGCAAAGTTTGCAGGTAGTAAGGTGAGCTCGACTTCGCCCAGGGCGAGATGGCGCCGCGCCGCAGCGTGCGGTCCTTGTCGGGAATGACGAGATCGGCATCGATGTGCTGTTCGACCCCGAGCCCGCCGCATTTCGGGCAGGCGCCGAACGGGTTGTTGAACGAGAACAGCCGCGGCTCGATTTCGGGAATAGTGAAGCCGGACACCGGACAGGCAAATTTCTCAGAAAACACCAGCCGGCGTGCATCGGCCGCCGCTGCGGTTGCGAGCTTGGTTTTTTTGTCTTCCGCTGTACTGCGCCGCTGACCTCCCTCTCGACCGCCTTTTGGGCGGCCGGTCTCCCCCGCCAGGGGGGAGGCAAGATTCGGAGCAGCGTCGCTTGGCGCATCCGCCAGCTCCGCCACCGCCAAGCCATCGGCAAGCCTGAGCGCCTGCTCCAGCGAGTCCGCAAGCCGCGTTGCAATATCGGGGCGAACCACTAAGCGGTCGACCACGACGTTGATGTCGTGGGTGAACTTCTTGTCGAGCGCCGGAGCTTCGGCAATCTCGTAAAACTTGCCGTCGATTTTGACGCGCTGATAGCCCTTCTTCATAAACTCGGCGAGCTCTTTGCGATACTCGCCCTTTCTGCCGCGCACCACCGGCGCCAACAGATAAAGCCGTGTCCCTTCGGGCAACGCCATGATGCGATCGACCATCTGTGAGATCGTTTGGCTTTCGATCGGCAATCCGGTGGCCGGCGAGTAGGGCACGCCGACGCGCGCCCACAACAGCCGCATGTAATCGTAGATCTCGGTGACGGTGCCGACCGTCGAACGCGGATTACGCGAGGTGGTCTTCTGTTCGATGGAAATGGCCGGCGACAGGCCGTCGATCTGATCGACGTCCGGCTTCTGCATCATTTCGAGGAATTGCCGCGCGTAGGCCGAGAGGCTTTCGACATAGCGGCGCTGGCCCTCGGCATAGATCGTGTCGAAGGCGAGCGACGATTTCCCCGAACCGGACAGCCCCGTGAAGACGACCAAGCGATCGCGCGGAATATCGAGATCGATGTTTTTAAGGTTGTGTTCGCGGGCGCCGCGGATCGCGATGACGCGGCGATCCTCGGCGCCGCCCCGACCGGGGCGGCCGCTCTGTGCTTTGGCGGCTTTGTCGAACAGGTCGTTCATTCAGCTTGTCCGCTCGTCGCAAAATCTATCCTGAAAGCAGTCCGGACTTCCTGCTTGCCGCGGTGCCGCGATCGGCAGATGCGGCCGCGGGATTGCGGGAATGAGCGGATGTGGAACCCGCCAGCTGTTCAGGTGCTAGACCGAACATAGTGAGAACGGCTGGCGTTTGCCAGCGCGCGAACATGGCTTTTCCCGGAAAACAGAGTTGCGGCCCGCGCAGCCCCGCGCTGCTGTGGACGGGCAGCTGAAAAGCTCTGCGGGATGGTGCGTTGGCTACCGCTGCGTATTAGGGCTTGGGGCCGCCCGACCAATTGAACCTGTAATTGAGGCCAACGATGATCGTGTGGAGATTGGAGCTCACGCTGACCGGCGTAAGGGTGTTGAAATTGTAGTTCTTGCTGCCGAAGTCATAGAAATCATACTCGATCTTGCCGGAGAGATTTTCCACCAGCCCGAATTCGATTCCCGCGCCGACAGTGAACCCGGTCCGGTTGTCGGTGAAGACCTGAGTGGCTGCTGTAACGCCGGCAGGGTTGAGAAAATCCTCCGTGTAACTAACGCGCATCCAGCCGCCGCCACCTTTGGCGTAGAACAGCCAATCGTTCGCGGCGTAACCAACGCGTCCGGTCAGAGCAGCAAACCACTGGGCTGAAGAGGTGAAGCGCACTTGAGTCGCCGGGGCAGTGGACGTGCCGATCAGGGTGTTTCCGGTGATTGCAGAATCCGTCCACGTGCCTTCGATGCCGACCACCCAGGGCGCGAATTCATAGTTTGCCCCGGCCTGTGCACCGCCAATCACGCCTGCCGGGTTCAAATTGCCGGAGGACAAAAGATTGACCGCGCCCGTGCCATTTTGGCTGACCGAGTCGGTCAATATTCCACCGCCGATATGGCCGCCCACATAGATGCCGGTCCAGTCGTAGATCGCGGGCGGCGGCGGCGCCGGGTAATAGGACCGGCTCGGAACGCCGATATCGGCCGCGTGCGCCGGCGCGAATAGCGCGCTGGTCGCCAATCCGGTCACCAGAAAGCCTGCAGAGGCCGCAAGCCGCGCTGAGGATGACCTCAACTGACCCCGGTAAAACCGCCCCATCTCCCCACCTCAAGGCCCGAGTCGATCAGGACCTGATTTTCAGGCCCTATACAATCCTTCTTGCCACCGGGGGAATAGTGCAAAAACAACACAGATCCAATTTCGCGGGGCAGATTTATGTCCGCGCCGTTACGGGGGAGTGCCCCGAGCAGGAAAGGGGGCGGCAGCCAGCGCTTCATGCAGCCCCCAAAATGGCGTCTCAAGGAGTTTTCCCCGATGCGCATAAGTAGATGATCTGTCGATGGAAAGATGTAGCGCAAAAGCCACAGGTGATAGTTTTCTACACGCTCTGGTTAATATAGAGCGATGTTCACACGCGGAATGAGAATTCCTCAACTGAGAACTTCGAATCACGCCGACCACGCTCTCATTCCGGGCGCTCAGTCAGCATCGCTTGTACTCATCGCAGAAAGATCT
>DATAYT010000263.1:0-8709 GCA_036272395.1 Xanthobacteraceae bacterium | reverse complement strand
GTCTTGGCGAGGGCGCGACATTTCCCACCGCAACCAAGGCGATGGCGATCTGGCTGCCGGCGCGCAAGCGCGCCTTCGCCCAAGGAATCACCCATTCCTTCTCGCGCCTTGGCAATGCGATTACGCCGCCACTCGTCGGCTCTCTCATGATTGCGTACGGTTGGCGTATGCCATTTTACCTGCTCGGCGCGATCAGCCTGGTGTGGGCGGTTTGCGGCGCCGGCGTCACCGACAACATGTCGTTTCACACCAATATCTTGCGCGCCGGCGTGAATTATAGGTTCTAGGTGCTTAGCGCGGCGCAGACAAAGAGCCCTGGGGCGGCGCGCCGGGGGTTTTTATCGCGCGCCCTTTGTATAGCGGCGTCAGACCCTCAGCTTCGACCGTGACGACGGACCAGTTCCACTAGCGACTCCGTGACCGGTTGCGGAGTCTGTGGATGCAGCGTGTTTTGTGACGGGGCGGGATGGATGGACGTGCCGTATGGCACATGGGTGAGCGGCAAATAACCTCGCAATCCCCAGGCGGTGCGGTCCGAATACGCGATTTGACATAGGGCCGCGCGCCATCAAGCGGCGAGAATTCGGTGTCGACGTATTTCTTTTCGGCTTCAGTGAGCTCTCGTACCGAACCGTCTTCGTTCACATAAACCAACGCGTCGGCGGCATTTCGCATGGCTGCCATTTTCGGCGCATCCACAATCGTGCCGGTCGGCGTCGCCAGCGAATCCATATCGACCCCGCACATAAAACGAGAGCAGCGCCGCAGCCAATTGCAGTCGGGACGGACATTCGCTCAATTTTATCAGCTATCGTAATCGAACCCGATCACGACACATGCGGCAGTTAATGAGTCCTTGCGCTAGCCCGTCGGCGCGGTCGCGGAGAAGGCCGGCACGCGCGCGGCGAAGGCATCAAGCCATGCCACAAGCCGCGGATGGTCGCCCCGCCAGCTTTTGCCGAAACGAAAATCGCGATAGCCAAGCGCGCAGGCGAGCGCAATCTGGCCGACATTGGGCAAGCTGGCGGGCGCGGCATCGAGCGGCGGCGGACTCGACTCCAGCATGGCGAGCGCGCGCGTCACTTTGCCGGCCTGATGATCGAGCCATTTTTGCTCGTGATGCTCGCGCGCACGCCATCGCGCCTCGTATACAGCGAGGATCGAAGCATCGAGAATGCCGTCGCACAGCGCTTGCAGCCGCAACGCCGCGAGGCGCGCCGGTGGCTCGCGTGGAACGATCCTGCCGCCACCGGCGCGTTCGTCAAGAAATTCGAGAATGACGCGAGAGTCGTAACAGGCGGTACCGTCTTCAGCAATCAGCACCGGAATTTTGCCGAGCGGATTTTGCCGGCGGAGCGGGTCGGCAGGCTCGGTGGTATCGGCGGTCTCGATCTGCGTCTCAGCATCAAAACCCAAAACCGCGATCGCAATCCGCACCTTTCGCACGAACGGCGACGCCGGGGACGAACGCAGAATCATCATTGCCGCACCCTATTCAAGCAAAGCAGCTGGGACACTTGCACAGCCGTCCGAGAAGCGTACAGCAGCGCGCCGCGACCAACGCCTGCGCCACGGGGCCCAATCGGAACGTTTAACGTCGTTCTAGCCGGTGACGACGAGATTGACGGCCTTTGGCCCTTTGCCCTTTTTGTCGGGCTCGACCTCGAAGCTAATGCGCTGGCCTTCCATCAGGGACTTCAGCCCCGCGCGTTCAACGGCAGTGATGTGGACGAATACGTCGCGGCCGCCATCGTCGGGCTTGATGAAGCCGTAGCCACGCTCGCCGTTGAAAAATTTGACCGTGCCGGTCATTGCCATTGCCTAACTCCTTCCCGCGCTTACGTCGCCGCCCCCGTCAAGGCGTGACGGCCAGGCCGGACATCCACACGAGCAAAGAGCTTAAGCCCCGACGGCCTCAGCCACTCCGCCGGCCCCCCACAGGAGGCGGAACGTCTAAGCCAGTTGAGGAAGGCTAAACCAATTCGAACGTGTGGAAAAGTGGGCAATAGCAGGGTTTTACGCAATTTCGACAACTGAAAGGACGGGCCAACCCGGTCGTGGAGTGAAACCGGCAGGCGAAAGCCGCGCGGATGCGGTCATTCTCCGGCGAGCCAATCGAGACGGTAAGCACCCATTGGTGCGAGCAAGCGCGTGAGTACGGGAAGAATCACCCGCAATTCGCGCTCCAGGGGAAAGGGCGGGTTGACGATAATCAGCCCCGAGCCGGCGAGCGCGCCGTCGGCGTGCGGCGGCGCGATCGTGAATTCGCAACGCAAGATTTTGGGCACTGACAGCTGCCGCAGCCGACGCGCCAGCGCATCTGGCGCCTCGCGAGCCTTGATCGGATACCACAGCAAGTAAAGCCCGTTCGGCCACTTGCGATACGCTTGCCCTAGGGTCTCGGAGAGGCGCTCGAATTCGATATTCTCCTCGTAGGGCGGATCGATAACAATCAAGCCGCGCCGTTCCTTGGGCGGAATGTTGGCGAAAAGCGCCATCCATCCATCGATGGCAAGCGCTTTGGCACGGGCATCGCCGTGCAGAGCGGTTTTCAGCGAAGCGGCCGCGCTCGGTTCAAGCTCGCAAGCAATGAGCCGGTCTTGCCGGCGCAACAGCGCTTTGATGATCAGCGGCGATCCGGGATAGAGACGCAGCGTACCGCCTGGATTGAGTGCTCCGACGATGTCGAGATAAGGCGCGACCAGCGCTCGCGCCGGATCGCTTCCTGCTGTGCCCAGCCGCGGCGTCGCGAACAGGCGCTCGATTCCGTCCCGCCATTCACCTGATCGCGCGGCTTGCGACCCGAGAAGATCGTAGCGGCCGGCGCCGGCATGGCTGTCGATGACGCGAAATGCCGCCGGTTTTTGCCGCAGATAATCGAGAACACGCGTTAACACGATATGCTTGTGGACGTCGGCAAAGTTGCCGGCGTGAAATGCGTGCTGATAGTTCATGTCAGGCCGCGATCCGACACATCCCGGACTTGGACTGAGTTGTTCGTAACGAACAGCCCGTCCTTGTTTCAGCCGCCGCGCATCGGCGGCATGGTCAGCTGCTCCCGGCGGCAGCTGCGCTTAGCAATCTCCGCACAGTCGCGAAAGCGCAAATCCTTGGAAAGGCAAAGCCGTACCTCCGTCAAGCGCTTGGCATCGCAGCCAATCGCTATTGCATCCGCCGAGAGGACAGGATTGGCCTTGATGAAAGCCTCTTCGACCTCATGTGGAGTTACGCTGAGCGGCTCTTTGAGGTCAGTAAATTCGGCCGGAATTTTCACTACGGCCCGCGCCTTACGCACGGTCTCGAAATAGGCGCGCGGCGATTGGCCGGAACAGGTGCCGTGGCGGTCCCACTCGTTGAAAATCAGCCGCGGCGCCGGCATCAGATCGAGCATGGCGGAGACGATGCCGCGATTAAGCCGCGGCGCTGGAATTTGGCAATATTCTGGAAAGCCGTTGTCATATTGCGGCCACAGCCCATGAACGACAAAGGAATAGGGTCGCGGGCCGCATTGCGCGTTGCCGGTGCCCCGCTCGGCAGCGCCAGCGCAGAAGGATGGCGACCAGGAGAGCGACAGAACGTAAAAATCGAACTGTCCCGGTGCATTCTGCCTGGGATCCTGCGCCGTCGCCGCTCGGGGGGTGAGCAACAACGCAAGCAACGCCACACGCAACACTACCCGGGTCATGACCACCCCCCTATACGCGTTCGACAAAACGCATAGAGGCTAGTCGAAGAGAAAGAACAAAGCAAGAACAACTTTTTCACCTTGTTCACAGCAGTGCCACCATGCTCGGGGATTGTCGCGGCGAAAGCCGCAAGCGGGCTGGAAACCATCGCATTCAGCACCTAGTTTGAAGTTGCGCATGGGAGGCACGGCACATGGCCGTTTATCGGCTATTTAAGAACGAGCCCTTCGAGCCGGAGGCGATCGTCAGCATGACGCGCGTCTATACCGACGTGTGCCAAACGCTGGGGCTCAGCGACGCAGACCATCACGAGACCAACGTCGTGGCGACAAAGGTGATCGAGTTCGCCCAGCGCGGCGCCCGTGATCCGATGTTGTTGCGCGATTGCGTGCTCGAGGCCTTGCGCGCCTGAACGTTACGGGCCCGCCGTCCGGCAACCGGGATTATAGGCCCACTCACGATCGAGCCCAGCGACACAGAAATTGACGCCCCAATCCATACCGATCATGCCGGTATCCTCGGCGATCGAATAATAGATCGTGTGCCGGCCACCGTCATTGATGACTGCGATTCCGCCGCAGAAGCGGCGCGGTATGGCCTGTGCGGCCCAGGGCAGAAATTCGAGCTCGCGGATATTCTCAAATCCGACGATGCGCAGTTCCGAATTCCAGAAACGGAATTCCTTGGTGCGGAAATTGGCAATGATGCGGTCGAGCGCCGCCGGATAATCGCAAGCCGGCACGACGCGGTTGTAGCGCGGACCTGATAGCCAGAAATTCTTTTCAAACCAGTTCGCCGCGCGCGAGGGCGACGATGCCAGCGCGCAAAGCGCAAGCACCAGCAGGATGCCGAGGCCGAACGTCCGACCGCGCTTCACCTCGATGCTTGCCCGCAACCTGGCGTACGAGCTGGCGTGGGAGATTGTTCGCGACATGAAGGCCCTCCCCCCTCTGGCGCAGTTAACCGTGCCGCGAGGAACCGATCTGGTCAAGTCCCGCACCTCGCCGCGCCGCTTTTGCCGGCCCGCTGTGGCCAAAAAAAGATGGCGCGAATCGGTTTTTCGCAGTTTTGTTGTGGGCGCACGACGAGCAAATCGCGTAGGTGGCCAGCGCCAGGTCGCGAGCAGGTCGCGCGTAATTTGTTGAATTCGATTCGTCGCGTCAGCGTGCACCCGGATACCGCCATGGTGCTGGCCTGTTCGGCCGCCTGGAACGGCTACCGGCCGATGACGTCGATCGACCAGGCCACGCATTTCCTGCGCCCGGTGAAATTCGATGTCGTCGCCGATGCGCGGGCGGTACGGATCGGCCGCAATGCGAGCTTCGGCCGGGTCATGCTGCTCAATGCCGCCGACCGGCGACCGATCGGTATGGTGGCAAGCGCCTATGCGATACTCTGACAGGAACGAATGGTGAGGAGCGAGTAGTAGCGAATGGTGCGACCCGAGCGTATCATCTATTGGCTATTCGCTATTTCGCTTCGCCGCGAGGCCGTACCATGGTCCGAAAATTGGTTCGAAAATCCCTGATTGTGCTTACCGTGATTGCTGCCGGCGCCTTGGGCGGCAGCGCCGCGGCGCTGGCTTTAGGCGCCGAATTCGCCGGCCCCGGTCCGGCGGTGACCGGCAACGACACCGGCGGCATCTTCCCCTATTCGCCCGATGTCGAACCGGTCTATCACCAGATCGCAGGCGACTATTGCGCGCGTTGGGGCCGCTACGCCAAGGTCACGAGCATTCACCGCATCTATGGCGAGTATGTCGGCTTCGTCTGCTACGATCGGCCCGGCAAGATTCATTGACGGTTAGTCGCAACGACCGCAATCAGCGCCAGTCCCCAATCACGGCCTGCACGAGCGCCAGCGCGGTCACCGCAGCGGTATCGGCGCGCAGGATTCGCGGGCCAAGCGCAAGCCGCACCACATGCGGCAATTTGAGAAGCGCGGTGCGTTCTTCGGCGGTGAAGCCGCCTTCCGGCCCGATCAAGACTGCAAGCGGGGTGCGCCGCGGCACCGCGGCAAGCGCCGCGAGCGGGTCGGCGACATCGGCGGCCTCATCGCAAAATACGAGATGGCGGTCCGGCTGCCAGGCCGCGAGCACATGGGTCAGCGGCACCAGTGCTGCGATCTCCGGTAAGCAAAGAATACCGCATTGCTCCGCCGCCTCGATGGCATTGGCGCGCACGCGTTCGAGATTGACGCGCGTGATCTGGCCGTGTTGCGTGAGAACGGGCCGCAGCTGCGACACTCCCATCTCCACCGCCTTCTGCACCATATAATCGAGGCGCGCCGATTTGAGCGGCGCGAACAGATAATGCAGATCGCCGGTAGCGGCCTGCGGCCGGGTGCGGTCGGCAATGCGTAGCGCCGCCTGGCGTGTGCCGCCTTCAAGCGTGGCGCGCCATTCGCCGTCACGACCGTTGAAGACCAAAATCTCCTGTCCGTCTTTGAGCCGCAGCACCCGTCTGAGGTAATGCGATCGATCGCGATCAAGCGCGACGACCCCTCCGCCGGCAAGCGGCGCATCGCTATAGAGCCGCGTAGTGCGGAAATCGTAACTAGGCATGACTGAATACCGTTCCCCCCGACGGGTATTGGCACTTGCCGCGCCGTCCGTCACCGCATAGGCCATGCTAAAATCAAATGATTTCAGCGTGAATCGATATTTTGCGTCGAATTCGGTCTAACGAATTTGCGCCACAGACGCGACCATGCGCTTCGCGGGCGGCGCATGATTTACGCCTCCAAATTGTGTTTTGGAGGTGGCAGGCCGCAGCGTCGCACCCGCCCGCTTTTGCGGTGCTTCGCCGCGTTGTCGCCGAATTCAATAAGTCTTTATTCGGACACGTGTTTGAGGCCAAGCCTTTAAGGGCGGCGGGATTTCGGGCAAAGTCAGAGGCCTGCGGCAAGGACGAATCGCGGGCTGGCGACCGGTCGGGAGAGGGCAATCTCATGAAAAACGCACGCGCGCTGTCGCTTGCTTCGACCTCTTGTTTGGCCGTTTGTTTGGCCATCTGTTTAGACTTGGCGCTTTGCACTTTCACCAACCGCAGCGCATGGGCGCAATTCCCGGCGCCGCCCGGCGGCGGCACGGCGCCGGCCGGCGGCACCCAATGCGGCGACTTCGCCAAGCTCACGGCCGAAGCGCAGAAGCGCAGCAATTTGGTCAGCGCCGCGATGAAAGCCAAAGCCGACCGTAAGGAACTCTGCACGCTGATGACGAACTTCGTCGCCGCCGAAACCAATGTGGTCAAATTCCTGGAGGACAATAAGGTCTGGTGCGGCGTCCCCGAGGACGCGCTTAGGGTGTCCAAGGCCAATCACGAAAAGTCGATGAAGTTCCGCACCATAGCCTGCAGCGAAGAAGGGCCGCGCCCAAAAGCGCCGTCGTTGAGCGACGCCATAAAAGCGCCGAGTGTGGACACCGCCAAAAACACCAAAACCGGCCGTGGCACGTTCGATACACTGACCGGCAATCCGCTGGGGCGATGATCAGGGTCAAAACTCATTGCGATTTTGGCTGCAACGCGGTTCGCGGAAATAATGAGTTTTGACCCTAAGGCGGCCGGTCGAGTTGCGGACGCGACCGGCAACTGGGTCGATAGTCTCGCCCCGTTTTGGTCGCGGCCCTATCTGCGGCTGGCGCGGCTCGATCGCCCGATCGGTTCCTGGCTGCTGCTGTTGCCCTGTTGGTGGTCGTCGGCGCTGGCCGCCCTTGCCGCTGGATGGCGCCTGCCGAACCTGTGGCATATCGCGCTGTTCTTCGTCGGCGCCTTTGCAATGCGCGGCGCGGGCTGCACCTGGAACGATATCGTCGATCGCGATCTCGACCAGGCCGTTGAGCGCACCCGGTCGCGGCCTATTCCATCCGGCCAGGTCAGTGTCACCCAAGCCGCGGTGTTTCTGATCGCACAGTTGCTGGTCGGGCTCGCAGTGCTGCTGACGTTCAATGCGTTTACGGTCGCGCTTGGCATTGCCTCGCTGGCAATCGTCGCGATCTATCCCTTCATGAAGCGGATCACCTATTGGCCGCAGATCGTGCTCGGCCTCGCTTTTTCCTGGGGCGCGCTGATGGGCTGGGCCGGCGTGTTCGGCCGGCTCGATATCCCGGCGCTGTTGCTCTATGCCGGATCGATCGCCTGGGTGATCGGCTACGACACGATCTATGCCCATCAGGACCGCGAAGACGACGCGCTGATCGGAATTAAATCCACCGCGTTATTGTTCGGACCGCGCACCAAGCCGATGCTTGTTCTGTTTTACAGCGCCGCCGTCGTTCTCATCGGCGCCGCCGGCTTTGCCGCAGGTGGCGGATTGGTCTTCACGCTGGGAGTCCTCGCTTTCGCCGCACATCTTTCCTGGCAAATTGTGCGGCTCGATATTGCCGATCCCGACAATTGCCTCGCCATTTTCAAATCCGACCGCGACGCCGGATTGATTTTGTTTGCGGGCCTGGTGCTTGCAGCGGCGTTGGCGCGATAGCCGTTCAAAATGGCGTGTTCGTCCGCCGCTACTCTCGCCAGCCGTTCGATGAAGTTGTAAACTTCACAATTGCAAACGGCGATCGAGAGGCATCCGATGCCCAGCGCCAACGATTATTACAAAATGGCCGAAGAGTGCTACCGCTTGGCGAACGAGGCCAAGACCGAGGTGGATCGTTTGGCCTGTCTCGATCTTGCGCGCACCTGGCTTGAAGCGGCGGCGCAGCAAGACGAGGCGGAGAAACGCACGCGCGATTCGCCGCCGAAGCCGAGGCATTAAAGCATGATCCCGAAAAAGCCTGTCCTCGGACTTTGATCCGAGGATGGACACCGGTTTTCGGAAAGATCATGCTCAGACAGCAAGCTAAAGCGAAATACCGAATCGACCTGAAATCATTTCGCTTTAGCGGCCAATGAACACGCCGTTTTGAACGGTTATCGTGCCAAAGCTGCCGCAAGCACCAAGCCGGCAAACAAGATCAATCCCGCATCGCGGTCGGATTTGAAGACTGCGAGGCAATTGTCGGGATCGGCAATATCGAGCA
>DATAYT010000262.1:0-5139 GCA_036272395.1 Xanthobacteraceae bacterium | reverse complement strand
GGAAGGCCAGCCGAGCTTTTATCAGGACCTCGCCGGACCGGCGGCCGCGCTCGACGCCAATGCCGCGCAATCGATGATTTCCGGCTATCGCCGCAACAACGGGCTTGGCGTGGTCACGATCGATCCGGAACTGATGCGGCTTGCCAGCGAGCAGGCCACTGCCATGGCGGCGCGCGGCACGCTCGATCACAGTGCCGGCGCGCCGTTTGCCGACCGCATCCGCAAATCGCGCTTCGATGCCAGTGTCGCGGTCGAGAATATCGGCGCCGGCTATCACACGCTGGCGGAAGCGTTCTCCGGCTGGCGCGATTCGCCACCGCACCGCGCCAATATGCTCAACGCCAATGTGACCCGCATGGGTATCGCCGCGGTCTATTCGCCGAAATCGAAATACAAAGTGTTCTGGGCCCTGATCCTCGCCGCGCCGGATGAGCGGCGCAGCTGATGCGTTACATGCTTTAGCCGCACATCGCATGTGCGGCGCGCCAAATCCAATGAGCATTGCCGGCTTGCGCAGCGCCGCCTAGACTTCCCCAAAAATCGGGGGAGACGCGCTTTGTCCACCACGGATCTGACTTACACCGGCCGCGAGCGCAGTTTCGTCGCTTGGTCGGCGGTTCTCGGCTACGCCTTCGATTTCTACAATCTGATCATCATGGCGTTTCTGTTGACGCAGATTCAGAAATCGCTCGGCATGACGCTGCCGCAGACCGGCTTGATCGTTTCGATGACGCTCACCGGCTCGGTGATCGGCGGCGTCGCCATCGGCTGGCTCGGCGATCAGATCGGCCGCAAGAACGCATTGCTCGCGAGTCTGGCGTTGCTCGCCGCCGGATCGATCCTCTCCGCCTTCGCCTGGGATTTTCTTTCGCTGCTCGCCTTCCGCTTCATCACCGGCATCGGGGTGGGCGGCGAATGGGGCGCCGGCATGGTGCTCCTCAACGAGGTTTGGCGCAGCGAACGCCGGGGCTTCGGCTCCTGTGTGGTGCAGGCGATGTCGGCCGTCGGCACCGCCATCGCGGTGCTGGTCGCGACCTACGCGCTGACCAATCTGAGCGACAATCAATCCTGGCGGGCGGCGCTGTTGTTTGGCGGCCTGCCGATTTTCCTGATGATCTTTATCCGCGCCAAAATGCCGGAATCGCGGCTGTGGAGCGAATACGAACGGCTGCGCAAGAGCGGCGCGTTGCCGCCGGAGAAGGCCGCAGAGCGCACATCGATTCTGGAGATTCTGCGCGGCGCCTCGCTCAAATATTTCGTCTTCGGCACGCTGATGTGCCGCGCATACATTATCTCCTATCAGGCGATTTCGATCTTCATGCCGACTTTGATGATCCGCGACCTGCACGCCAATCGCGGCGTGGTGCGCACGGTGACCCTGATCTGGTCGGCATTTTCCGCCGCCGGGCTCCTGCTTGCCGGGCTTGCCAGCGATCATTTCGGGCGCAAGCGCGCCGTGCTGGCTTCGACCTGCGTCTGCATTCTCGGCTTCGTCGCGATCTATCTCTTCGGCCGCGTCGATTATCCCGGCGCCGTCTTAAGCTGGCCGCTGTTCTGGTGCTACGCCTTGTGGGGTCTCGGACAAGGATCGATCGGCGTATTCGGATCGTGGTATTCCGAGTTATTTCCGGTCGAACTGCGCTCGACCGGCGCTTCGGTCACCTTCACCGCCGGGCGCCTGATCGGCAGTGCGATGCCGTATCTGGTTCCGGTGATCGCCGCGCTGCTCGGCAATCTCTTCAACGCCATGATGTTCGGCACTGTCGGCGCGGTGTTAAGTCTCTTGTTCGCGCTGTTCCTGCCGGAGACCGCAGGCCGCAAATTTGCGGTCATTGAAGGCAAGGAGCAAGGCTGAGAATGTCTGTCATTTCGCCTGCTGAGCCGCCCAAACCGGAGACCTTGGTCACCCGCGGCACGCGCGTTCGCATTCGCCGCGCCGGCAAAGGCAAGCCGGTGCTATTCCTTCACGGCGCCGGCGGCTGGCCGGCCTGGCTGCCGTTCTTCGAGCGCCTGTCGCATCACTTCGCAGTGACCGTTCCCGAACACCCGGGCTTTGGCGGCTCCGACGATCCGCACTGGCTACGCGATGTGCCGGATTTGGCGATGCATTACCTCGACGTGCTCGACGGCGCCTTCGCGTCTCCGGTCCATGTCATCGGCCATTCGCTCGGTGGCTGGATCGCGGCCGAGGCGGCGGCGCGCAATACGCGCCGTATCGCGAGCTTAACGCTGCTTGCACCGGCCGGCATCCGCGTCAAAGGCGTGCCGCCCGGCGACAATTTCATCTGGTCGCCGGAGGAAGCAATCCGCAACCGCTATCACGATCAGAGTTTTGCCGACGCCTTGCTGGCCGCGCCGCCGCCGGACGAGGCGCAACTCGATCTTGATCTGCAGAACCGAGTCGCAGCGGTGAAATTCGGCTGGGAGCCCCGCTGGTTCAACCCGGCGCTGGAAAAATGGCTGCATCGTATCGATGTGCCGACGCAAGTCATCTGGGGCGTACAGGACAAAATCCTGCCGAGCGCTTATGCGGCGCTGTGGGGCGAGCGCATTCGCGGTGCGCGAATCACGAAGGTCGAGGCCTGCGGCCACAGTCCCCATATCGAGCAATGCGACCTGGTGACGGCACACGTCATCGATTTCCTTGAGCGGGCCGGCGCATGAAATTCACCTGCTTTCATCTGATGCCGTATCGGCCGCTCGATCTGAAAGCCGCCGCCGAGCATCGCTCGGCCTGGGTGGTTTTGCCCAACAGCTTCTACGACCCGAAAAAGGGCGCCGCCGAATACGATTCCTATCTCGATCAGCTGACCTACGCGGAAAAACTCGGCTTCGACGTCATCGGCGTCAACGAACACCATCAGACCGCCTACGGCATGATGCCGGCGCCCAACCTGATCGCGAGCGCGCTCATCCAGCGCACCAAGACCGCCAAGATCGCCGTGCTCGGCCGCGCGCTGCCGATTGTCGGAAATCCGATCAACATCGCCGAAGAATTCGCCATGCTGGACGTCTTGTCGAAGGGCCGGCTGATCTCGGGTTTCGTGCGCGGCATCGGCGCCGAATATCACTCGACCGGCGTCAATCCGGCGTTCTCGCACGAGCGCTTTCATGAAGCGCACGATCTGATCATCAAGGCCTGGACCACGACCGGCCCGTTCGAGTTCGAGGGCAATCACTTCCGCAATCGTTATGTGAATCTCTGGCCGCGGCCCTATCAGACGCCGCATCCGCCGGTCTGGATTCCATCGATGGGTTCGCGCGAGACCATCGAGTGGGCCTCGGCGCCAGAGCGCAAATATCCGTTCCTGGTAACGTTTTCCGCAGAAGCGGCCGTGGTGCGCTATCTCAACATGTATAAAGAGACGGCGCAGGCTATGCACGGCTATGCCGCTTCAGGAAGCCAGCTCGGCTGGGCCGTGCCGCTTTATGTTGCCGATACGGATGAGCGAGCCAAGAAAGAAGCCAAAGCCGGGATCGAGAGCCTGTTCAATAATTTCCTGCCGATGCCCTGGGAAATGCTGCTGCCGCCCGGCTACACGTCGAATGCATCGCTCAAAGCGACGATGAAAATCCGCACCGCGCTTGGGTCGCGTGCCCGCAATCAGACCGTGGACGAATTGATGGGCAACGGCACGGCGGTGATCGGCAGTCCGCGCACTGTCCTGGAAAAGATCGAGCGCGTGCGCGGGCAGACCGGTCTGGAGAATCTGATCGTCATGCCGCAGTTCGGCGTGATGCCGGATGAATTTGCCAAGCGGAACATGGAGCTGTTCGCCAGCGAGGTGATACCGAAGCTCAGGTAACTAAATCCGCATCGGCGTATCCACCACCGCATTCGCCGCCGCTTCTTTCGCCGCCGCGACCATCTTGAACATCTCCGCGCCGTAGGTGTGCCGCGCCTCTTGCAACAGCGGATCGACCGCTTGGCGAAACAAAGCGTGCTGCGCAGGCGTCAATGCGGTGATCTCGCAGCTGGCCGCCTCGATTGCGGCGCGCGCCTCGCGATCCTCGGCGATGGCCAATTCGCGCTGAAACGCCACCGCCTTGGTCACCGCCTCGCGCATCGCGCTTTGCAGATCGCGCGGCCAGGCGTCGAATTGCGTGCGATTAAGAAAAATCGGCCGCGAGATATAAAAATGATTGGTGACGGTGTGAAAACGATGAAACTTGTGCACGCCATAGGTCACTGTATTGGCGAACGGGTTTTCCTGCGCGTCGATGGTGCCGGCCTTGATGGTGGCGATCGCTTCGGTCAGGTCCCAGCGCAGCGGGATGGCACCGAGGAGTTCGAAGGTCCGCGCCTGCACCTCGCTCGGCAGCACGCGGATGCGCATACCGCTGAGGTCCGCCGGCGCGCGCACCGTGCGAAGTCGATTGGAGATCTGGCGGAAGCCGTTTTCGAAATAACCGAGGATGCGGTAATTGATCCGCGCTTCGATGCTGCGGCTGACAGATTGGCCGAGCGCGCCGTCGATGGCGGCGCGCGCCTCTTCCCGGCGCTCAAACAGAAACGGCAAATCAACGAAGCCGAGCTCGGGCACGCGGTCAGTGAGGTAGCTCGACGACTGATAGCCGAGCGTCATTGCGCCATTTTCAACCAGCGTCAGGATGTCCTCGGCGCGATGGCCGTGATCCATGATGTTCCAGACATAGTCCACGCTGATGCCATCGCCGAAGCCGGCCGACAGCACGTCGCCGATGCGCTTGAGCGAGCGCGAGAATGACGTGGTGGGCGGGCCATAGCCGCCCATGCGGATTTTGATCGGTTCGGGCATTGGACTCCGAGATGCGCTAATGCTCATTTTTATAAAGCGCCAACGCGTCGGTCCACACCTTGGCGCGATCAGTGTCGAACACCAACGTCGGGTTTTCCGGCGCCGCGACCCAGGCCCCGCGGGTGAGCTCGTCGTCAAGCTGCTGCGGCGCCCAGCCGGCATAGCCGAAGGCGATCAGGCTCTGTTTCGGCCCGTGCCCAATTCCGAGATCGCGCAGCACTTCGGCGGCATCGCTCAAGGCCACGCGGCCGTCGATGTCGAGCGTGTGCGACCCGTGATACTCGGTGCTGTGCAGGGCAAAGGCGACGTTCGGGCTGACCGGCCCGCCGAGAAATATCAGCACGCTGTCGGTGACGCCCGT
>DATAYT010000261.1:0-2248 GCA_036272395.1 Xanthobacteraceae bacterium | reverse complement strand
TGCAATATGCTATCAAGGATGGCGACATTTACGTGCTCGAAGTCAACCCGCGCGCTTCGCGCACGGTGCCCTTCGTCGCCAAAGTGAGCGGCATACCGGCGGCCAAGATCGCCGCCCGCATCATGGCGGGCGAATCGTTGGCCAGCTTTCACCTCAAGCCGCAGGAGTTCGAGCCCGGCCGCGCTCGCCATGTCGGCGTCAAGGAGGCGGTGTTTCCGTTCGCGCGCTTCGGCGACAAAGTCGACACCGTGCTGGGCCCGGAAATGAAATCGACCGGCGAGGTAATGGGAATCGATCGCGATTACAATGTCGCCTTCGCCAAGAGCCAGCTCGGCGGCGGCGCGCGGCTGCCGAAATCAGGCGCCGTTTTCGTGTCCGTCAAAGATGCCGACAAGCCGCGCATCCTTGAAGCGACGCGGCTGCTTGCCGGATTGGGATTCCGCGTGATGGCGACCTCGGGAACCCAGCGCTACCTCGCTGAACACGGCGTCGCCGCCGTCAAGATCAACAAAGTGGCCGAAGGCCGACCTCACATCGTCGACGCCATCAAAAACGGCGAGGTTCAGGTCGTCTTTAACACCACCGAAGGGGCGACCGCGCTGGCCGATAGCCGCTCGCTGCGCCGCGCTGCCCTCTTGCATAAAGTGCCGTACTACACCACTCTTTCAGGGGCCGTCGCCGCAGCACAGGGCATCAGAGCCTATCTCGGGGGTGACCTCGAGGTTTGTGCGCTGCAAACGTATTTCGGGGCTGAATCTGATCAAACATCGGAGCGGCCACAGCGACGGCATGTGTAGAGCCATTTCCACGTCGCGGGACCAAGCGATGCTGCGGTCCGCGATGGGATTTTTTGACTCTGCTCTAGGAGGTTGGACTGATGGACAAGATTCCGATGACGGCAGAGGGCTACTCGGCATTGGAGTCCGAGTTAAAGCACTGCCAGCAGGTTGAGCGGCCTCGGATCATCCAGCAGATTACCGACGCCCGCACCCACGGCGATCTTTCGGAAAACGCCGAATATCACGCGGCAAAAGAATCGCAGTCAATCAATGAGGGCCGCATCGCGGAACTCGAAGATAAGATGGCGCGCGCTGAAGTTATTGATGTTTCAAAGCTTTCCGGCGACACGATCACCTTTGGCGCGACCGTCACGCTCGTCGACGAAGACACCGACAAAAAGGCGGTGTGGCAGATCGTTGGCGAGCCGGAGGCGGATGCCAAGAAAGGCAAGATTTCCATCGCCTCGCCGCTGGCGCGCGCCTTGGTCGGAAAAAAGAAAGGCGCCCAGGTTGAGGTAGTCACGCCCGGGGGTGCGAAGGCCTATGAAGTGATGAAGGTCGAGTGGAAATAGCGCGCCGGCCGAATTCAGAAAATATTGCAATGTAATGGCCGGGGTCATTCCCGGCCATTACGATATTGGGCTTAAAACCGGGATCGCAGGGAATATTGGGGGTTATCGCCCAATCCCTTGTGCGGTCGGGGGTTGCGTATCTTGCATAGCTTCCCAGAATCCTTAGATAGGAACCGGTGCGCTGCCGCGCCGCCAGTTGGCAGCGGAGCCTCCACAACGCCCACTGCGCCAAGGGCATCAGGCAGATCGAGCGTCCCGATCTGTCGCAACCCGCGGGATTAAGCTGGTGCCGAGTTCCAAGCACGCCATTAGTGCCAAGCTCGTGATCATCGGCTCCGGTCCGGCCGGCTATACGGCGGCGATCTATGCCGCGCGCGCCATGCTCGACCCGATCCTCATCCAAGGCATCGCGCCTGGCGGGCAGCTTACGATCACGACCGATGTCGAAAATTATCCGGGCTATGCCGACGTGATCCAGGGGCCGTGGCTGATGGAGCAGATGCAGAAGCAAGCGGCTCATGTCGGCACCAAGCTCGTTGCCGATCACGTCAACAAAGTCGATCTGGGCAAGCGGCCGTTCCGCGTCGAATGCGAGTCAGGCGACATTTACCTCGCCGACACGCTCATTCTGGCGACCGGCGCCCAGGCGCGCTGGCTCGATTTGCCGTCGGAGCAAAAATTTCGCGGCTATGGCGTTTCCGCCTGCGCCACCTGCGACGGCTTTTTCTATCGTGGCAAGGAAGTTCTGGTGATCGGCGGCGGCAATACCGCCGTCGAGGAAGCCCTGTTTCTCACCAATTTCGCGTCCAAGGTAACGCTCGTGCATCGGCGCGATCACCTGCGTGCCGAGCGCATCCTGCAAGAGCGGCTTTATCAGAACCCGAAAATCTCGGTGCT
>DATAYT010000260.1:0-9511 GCA_036272395.1 Xanthobacteraceae bacterium | reverse complement strand
AATGCCGGATCTGACAGTTCCTTGCCGGCGACGTTCGTTAGAACTTCCACCCCGGTGAAGCCGAGTTTACGAACGCAGCGCTCGAGCTCCTTAGCCGCCTCCCCGCCGTCGGTCATCGGCACTGCGCCAAACCCTTTCAGGCGTTCAGACTTGACCGCACAGAATTCGGCGATGCCGTCATTGACAATCTGCGTCGCCTTCACGGCAATCTCGAGTGGGACGGTGTAATAACATTGCGGCGGCGGCGGCGCGATGATCTGAACATCGATACCCATGGCATCGAGGTCCGCCAGTCTATGGTCGTGCCCGACTCTGGCACGAATGTCGGCTTCCTGTTTCTGACTGAGTGCCCGCGTTTGCGCATCGGCGAAATGCGCCAGCGGTATTGTCGCCCAATCGAGATAGGGCTCGACAAACTTCGCCGCCGCCGGCACCGCGACATGGGAATGAATATCGATGGTTACGCCCTTTGGCCGCTGTTCGCGACCGGGCCTGCCGTGCCGGCGCGCGGCAGTCGGTGCATATTTGTTCCATTGCTCGGGCATGCGTATTCCTCTCTCTCCCTCCGGGCTTGGCACGGAAGGTATCGTTGAACATGAAAGGAGAAGTCTCGCTCTAGCGTTGCGGCCCGCAAGGCGTCAGCTCGCGTTCGGCGCGAAAGACATTGCTATACAGATTAGCCACCCACTGCCGGCCGCTTGAGGTCAGATTGAGATAACGAATTGCACTCTGAATGTGCGGCGACACGCTGTTCCAGTAAAATTGCGGATAAAGGTCGGTCAGATCGGCCGGCGAACTGTAGCCGAGCTGTTTGTTCATTCCGACTTCCTCGAACTCGTAGTACAAGGCGTTGGCCTTGCGCAAATAATGCGGATCGCCGAGCTGGCCGATGAGATCGGCGGCGCGCATCAGCTCGCCCTCTTCGCTCTCGCCGTTGACCGCGTTATGCGAGGGAAAGCGCGTGTATTCGATAGCGCTCGCTATTCTTTCGGCGTCGAGCTGCTTTCCCTTGCCGACGCGCTCCATCACGAACAACTTGGAGCGCTCGACGTGGTGAGGTAACAGCGCGGCATCCGACGAACCGCGAGGCAATTTGACCTTATTGTCTTTGGTGTCGATCACATAGCCATCTTCGCCGTCGCCGCTGAGAATGCCGCGCACATATCCGATGTCATGCAGTAAACAGGCGACGAGGAGGTGCGCGACATCACTGGCATAGGTCGGCCGCAGCAAAGCGCGGCCCTTCATGATGTCATAGCCGACGAGCGTGACCAGCATCGTGTGCTCGACGTTATGATAAAGCGCATCGCTATTGCCGATACACTCAAGAGCAATTCGGGCAATCGACGGGATCAATTCGGCCAAATGAGCGTGGGTCGAACCAAAATTTTGGTTCAAGTGCTTGGAAAGGAACGAGCCTAGGGCTTCCGCCGATAATTCCGGTACTGTGATCAAGGGGCACCCTCCCCGCCCTGTGCCGGCCATCGTGACGGCGAGTGCCGCAATTTGCAATATCGATTGTGCGATGAGGCCACAGACGCATGCCTTCGCGCCTCTGCAACGGGCGGTATTTGCCTCGGCCAGCTGGTTCCAGGCGATGATTTCCGGTCGGCCCGCGCGAGCTCCGATGCGGCGCCGACTCGAAAACGGCAGCGATCAGAAAATTCCGAGATGTTGGCGCAGATCGACGCCGTCGCTCTTGAGCGCGGCGGCGGTGGAGACCACGGCAACGCGGCCGCTGTTGAGAATGATGACGTCATCGGCGATATCGAATACGAGCTTGGGGTTTTGCTCCACCAGAACAATGGAAAGTCCGCTTTCCTTGAGCTTGCGGATGGTCGTCATTACTTCGGCAACGATTTGCGGGGCCAGGCCCTCGGACGGTTCGTCCATCAGCAGAACGCGTGGATTAGCCATGAGCGCGCGGCCGATGGCGAGCATTTGTTGCTCGCCGCCCGAGAGATGGGCCGCCATTTGACTACGCCGCTCCGCCAGTCGCGGAAACATGGCAAACACCGTATCGGTCGTCCATGGCGCATGCCGCTGTCCCGCAAATCCCTTATGCGCCGCAACCATCAGGTTTTCGCGCACGGTGAGGCTCTTAAATACACGGCGGCCTTGCGGCACCAGCGCCACGCCGCGCGCGGCGATTATTTCCGGTGGCATGCGCGTCACCGGCGCGCCGAAGACCTCGACGCTACCGGCGCGCGGCGGCAGTAGCCCGACCGTGACGTTCATGCAGGTCGACTTGCCGGCCCCGTTGCGGCCAAGCAATCCAAGCAGGCGCGCTTCGCCGAGTTCAAATGAAACCTTCTGCAGCACATGACTGTCGCCATAGAAGGCGTCGATGCCAGTGAGCTTGAGCGCGCTATTCGCCAAGATAGACCTCCCGCGTGCGCGAATCGGCCACGACCTCGGCGCGCGTTCCTTCGACAATCACCTCGCCGAAATGCAGAAGCGTTATCCGGTCGGCCAGATCGAGTGCCACATCCATGTCGTGCTCGATCATGACAATCGTTACCGCGCGTGGAATTGCGATCAGGAGCTTGCGCACGTCCTGCCGCTCGTCGATGGAGAGCCCGGCAAACGGCTCGTCCAGGAGGACCAGTTTCGGGTTCTGCGCCAGTGCCATGGCAATTTCGACGCGCCGCCGCTCGCCATAGGACGTCTCGGCCAGCGGCCGTTCGGCAATGTGCTCGAGCCCGACGCGCCGCAGCGCATCGCGCGCCTGGACGACGAGATGGCTCTGGCGGCCCAGCGCCGCCGTCGGGTTCCAGCGCAGCGACGACAATCCAAGCAAAGCAAGCGTGACATTGTGCTCGATGGTATCACGGGTGAACAACGTAATGATCTGATAAGTTCGCGCCATCCCAAGATGCGTGCGCTTGCGGGTCGGCATCCACGTGATGTCGCGGCCGAATAAATGAACCGAACCGGCATCCGGCGCGACCTCGCCGGTGATCAAGTTGAACAGCGTGGTCTTGCCCGCGCCGTTTGGCCCGATAATCAAGCGGCGTTCGCCCTGTTCAACGTTGAGGTTGACGTTGCGCGTGACGCGCAATCCGCCGAAGGATTTGGTGAGCCTGTCGACGACCAGGGCGCTCATTGCCGTGGTCCCGCGGTGATCGCCAAATTCGCTTTGGTTCTGGCTCTGCCGCGCCAAATTGAGCGTGTCAGCCGCACCACGCCGGGAACGAGACCTTCCGGCATGAACACGACGATCGCCACAAAGATCGCGCCAAGCATGAAATTCCAGCGTTCGACATAGGCGCTAACGACATTTTTCACGATTACGACAAGCGCGGCGCCGACCACCGGACCAAGCAGCGTTCCGGCTCCCCCGGAAATCACCATCAGCAGGCCTTCAGCCGAGGCGGTGAGCGCCAGCGCCTGCGGGCTGATGAATTGGTTGTAATAGACGAACAGGATGCCCGCGATCGCGCTCAGCAGGCCGGAGAACATGAAGGCCCAGAATCTGATCATCCAGACATGATAACCGAGCGCACTCATCCGGCGCGGCTGATCACGCGTGCCGCGCAGCGCCGCTCCAAACGGCGAGCGAACGAAAATTCCGGCCGCAACGATCGCAATGAGAAATACGATCAGCGTCGCCACATAAAACGCGCGCGCGTTGCCGAGCGCAATTCCGAACGGCGCCGGCCGCGCCGGCACCGTAATTCCGTTGTCGCCGTTCGTGAGACTGATCCAGCGATAAGCAAGACCCCAGATGATCTCGCCCAGCGCAAGCGTAATCATGATGAAGGTGATGCCGGTCGAGCGCAGCGACAGCGCGGCGAAGCCCGCGGTCGCCACAAGGCTTGCCGCCAGCGCCGCCGCGATTGCTAGCACATGGCCGTGCCCCGCCACGAGCAAATAGGCGACGACATAGGCGGCGATTCCAAACAATCCGGCGTGGCCGAGCGACACCAAGCCGGCATAGCCGACCAGGATATTGAGCCCGAGCGCGAAAATCGCGTACAGCAAAATCTGGCTGGCGATATTGACGTAATAGACTTCCCTGATTGCGTAAGGCAGAGCCGCCAGCACAACAACAGCGATCAGCGCGGCAATGCTGCGGCCGAGAGTGCTCACAGGATCTGGCCTCCGAACAGACCCTGTGGCCGCAATACCAGAACCAGCACCATCGGCAGAAACAGGATGAAATAGGCAAGCTCCGGCAACAGCGCCTGGCCGAAATTATAGATAAAGCCGATGACGATGCTGCCGACGAACGAGCCGAGCAGGCTTCCGGTGCCGCCAAGAATGACGACCACCAGCGCCAGCGGCAGCATGTCCTGATCGATTCCCGGATAGACGGAGAGGATCGGACCGCCGATCAATCCGGCAAAGCCGGCGAGTCCGGCGCCGAGCGCAAACACGATCGTGAACAGCTGTGAAACCCGGATGCCGACGACGCGCGCCATCTGCGGATCGTCGACGCCGGCGCGAATCATAGCGCCCAGCCGCGTGCGTTCGAGCATGAGCCACAACGCAAGGGCAAAGATGACGGCGATGGCGATCACCGCGAGCCGGTAGCGCGGAAACACCGCCGTGCCGAAACGGACGAAGCCGTTGAGTTCGGGGGGCGTCGCTACCGAAATCGGATCTCCGCCCCACCCCATCAGGCACAGATCGGCCACCATGAACGAAACACCAAGCGTGACCAGCACCTGCGCCAGTTGTTGGCCGGCCAGACGGCGCAATAGCAGCCGTTCCATCAATGCGCCGAGTACCGCGACCTCGAGCGCGCAGATGATCGCCGCCAGCCAAAAACCGAATCGGATGCCGAGCGCGCCAGAGAGCAGCGTGGTGCCGAAATAGGCCCCCAGCATGAACATCGAGCCGTGCGTCAGATTAGGGATGCGCATCAGCCCGAAGATCAGGGAAAACCCGGCCGACAGCAGAAACAAAAGGCCGCCGAACGTCACACTGTTGACGGTGACCAGCAGCCAGAATGTCATAACCGCTGCCCTTCCGTTGTGCGCGCGATCAGCACTTGGTCAGGGGCGGATAATCGCGCGAATAGACTGGATGCGCGAGATACTCCTGTTCGGGCCAGGTCCAGAATTGACTGACATTCTCATAGGTTTTGATGGTCTTGTTCCAGAGCTTCAGCCCGTATTTGGCGCCTTCGGTGCCGATGCGCCGAATGTAGAAAGTCCCAATCACGTTGCCGAAGTGGTCGAATTTCAACGGGCCGCGCGGCGTATCGGTCAAATTGACCGCCCTCAGCGCGCCCATGAATTTGTCCTTGTCGCTCGCGTCGCCGCCTGTCGCTTTCAAGGCGGCATCGACCACCTGGCAGTTGACGTAGAGCAGGCCTGCATACTGGCCTGGAATCACCTCAAAATTCTTGAGCATGCCATTGATGAAGCGGTGATTGGCGTCCACCTCGAGATCGAGCGTATAGGGAATGCAGCTCACCAGCCCAATGGCCTCTTCGCCATAACTCCGTAACAGAGCGTCGTCGCCGCCGGTTTCTCCGGTGACCACCGGATATTTAAGGCCGGCATTGGCATAAGCCTTCATGAAGCGCAGCGGGTTTGAGCCGGCAAAGCCCTGGCACACGCCGTCGCAATCGCTGATCTGCGCAACGTAGGGCGTATAGTCCGGCGTCACCAAAGGCGGCCAGAGTTTAGTGACGACGCAGCCGCCCTCCTTCTGCAGCGACGCCTGGAAACCGCCCATCTGTTCGTAGCCAAAGGCGAAATCTTCCACGACGCAGAAAATGCGTTTGAGCTTGAGCTCGGTCGCGGTGTAATGCGCCATCGGATGCATGGCTTGCGAGGACGTGGCGGATGCACGCAACAAATACGGATTGGGCTTGCGCTGCGTCAGGTCGTCCGCCGCAGCGAGGCTGAGCGTCGGCATCTTCTGTTCGCGGATGTAATCGCTGATCGCATAGAGCTCGAACGCGGCGAGCGGACCGAGGATTACGTCGACCTTGTCGCGCTCGACGAGTTCCTGCGCCTTGGTCTTGGTCCCGGCCGGATTGCCGCCGGTATCCGCCGAGAACAAATCGACCTTGCGGCCGCCGATCATGTAGTTCGTCTCTTTCAGATAGGTCAGGACCCCCTGCTCCATCTGAATGCCGCCCTGCGCGAGCGGCCCGGTTTTTACCGTAAGCAGACCGAGCCGAAACGGCTCCGACTGCGCAATTGCCGGCGTGGGGAAACGGCTCAGCGCGGCCGCCGCGCCGGCGACGCTGCCCGCCAACATCGTGCGGCGGCTCACTTTGCGAGTCTTAGGCTTGGCAGACATTCCGCGTCCTCCCTTTTCCCCGTCTTGTTCCCCGTCTTGCCGGCCGCCGCGAACGGGCGAGCCCCGCGGCTGGCGTTCTTGATCGCCGCTTATGCCGTGTTGGCGGCTATCATTGGCGAGGCAAGTCACGCTGTAAAGCCCGCTATTGTCGCGTTTTTCTCAACACTTCTTCAGCGGCGGATAGTCGCGGGAATAGACTGGATGAGCGAGGAATTCCTGCTCTGGCCAGGTCCAGAACTGGCTGACGTTTTCGTAGGTCTTGATGGTTTTATTCCAGAGCTTGAGCCCGTATTTCGCGCCCTCGGTATCGCAGCGCCGGATATAGAAGTTACCTACCACATTGCCCAAATGGTCGAATTTGAGTGGTCCGCGCGGCGTATCCGTAAGGCTTACGGCGCGAAGCGCCGCGATCATTTTTTCTTTGTCGCTGACGTCGCCACCGGTTGCCTGCAGCGCGGCATCGGCCACCTGACAATTGACGTAAAGACCGGCAGCGTAGAAGCCGGGAATGACGTCAAAATTCTTCCGCATGCCGTCGATGAAGCGCTGGTTACGCTCGGTTGGGACATCAAGCGAATAGGCCGAGCACGAGACGAGACCGATTGCCTCGTCGCCAAAGCTTCGGAGCAAGGCGTCGTCGCCGCCCGTCCATCCGGTCACGACCGGATATTTCAAGCCGGCATCGGCATAGGCCTTCATGAAGCGCAGCGGGTTTGAGCCGGCGAAGCCCTGGCAAACGCCGTCGCAATCGCCAATCTGAGCGACGTAGGGCGTGTAATCGGGCGTCACCAAAGGCGGCCACAGTTTGTTGACGACGCAGCCACCGTCCTTTTCAAAGGCCGCTTGAAAGCCGCCAAGTTCCTCGTAATCGAAGGCGAGATCCTCACCGATAGCCATCACCCGCTTGAGCTTCATTTCGGTGGCCGCGTAGTGACCCATCGGATGCAAAGCCTGGGAGGCGGTCGCCGAGGCGCGCAACAAATAAGGATTTGGCTGCCGTTGGGTGAGATTGTCAGCCGCCGCCAGGCTGAGTGTTGGCAACTTTTGTTGCTGGATGTAGTCGTTGATGGCGTAAAGCTCGAAGGTCGCGAGCGGGCCAAGAATGAGATCGACTTTGTCGCGCTCGACCAATTCCTGGGCTTTGGTCTTGGCGGCGGCCGGCGCGCCGCCGGTATCGGCGGAAATGAAATCGACCTTACGCCCGGCGATCGTGTAGTTGGTCTCCTTCAAAAAGGTCAGCACGCCCTGTTCCATCTGGATGCCACCCTGGGCGAGCGGACCAACCTTTACGGTAAGAAGGCCGATTTTGATCGGCGCCGTCTGGGCGATCGCGGGCGCCGCAAAAGAGCCGAGAGCGGCGGCGGCTCCAGTGCTGGCGAGAAGCGTCCGGCGACTGATTTTGCGTGACATCATCTTCCCCTGAGGCTTGCGCCCTTGCACTTTCTTCGTGCGCTCAATCATTTGGCACGCTTCTCATTTCGCTTTGGCGGAATGATCGGAAGCAGCAGATAGGGCCTTGCCGCGCCGCCGAAGTGCAGCCCGGTGATGCCGGCGAAGACCTGTGGCGGCCGGTCGCGCTGATCATCGTGCAGGAACGGTCCGCAGCCGGTCAGCTCGTTCTTGAAGTTCGACAGCCGCCCGCCGCTTCCTCCCGGATAAACGTAATCTTTGCCGCGGAGGGTCAGCGCAATGCGGTAACCTGCTGGCACGACGATCGATGTCGGCCAGATTTCAATATCGAGTACGACGACCTGCCCGGGCTTGAGCGGCTCTTTCTTGCCGTGGGTGTGATACGGCCGGTAGGGCTTTGACAATTTTTTATCGAGCTGACGGTGCGAAGCGCGCAGCCAGCCTTGACCGATCGGCGTGTGCGGATCGATCGCGCCCTGGAATACCACTTCCTTCAGATCCGCCGACAGCACGCGCAGGACGGCGAAAATGTCGGCGTCCTTGGTCGATGACGAGACGTACAGCTTGACGGCGGATGGTCCGGTAATCTCCGTTTCACGTTCAAGCGGCGCCGTGAGAAAAGTGACGCCGTCGCCCAAGGCTTCAAAGCGCAGCACCGATTTTTTGTTCGCAGGCTTGTTCGCGGTAAGTCCTCCTGCGGGATCGAGATAAAGCTTGGTCCACTGCGTGCGCTTGAGCGGCCACTCGCTTTCGCAACGCTCCACGAATCGATCGATGTGGCGCACCTGGAGCCGCACCGGCGGTTGCTTGTCCCAACCGTTCTTCTTGCCGTGCAGGAAGTAGTCAAAGAACCGCAGTTGCAGATCGCGGCCGTAATCGGTGTAAAAATGCGTCCAATGCTCGATGCCGTGCGCTTCCAGCCATTTCTGCTTGGAGGCCGCGCGGAAGAAACCCTCGAAATTGCCGCGCGGATGTAACCCTTGGCCGCCCCAATTGGCCGCCGACAACATCGGCGTCTTCACTTTCGACCAGTTCGGCGAGCGTGCTTTGTGGTAATTGTCGTCCAGCGGGTGCGCGAAGATTTCAGCACCGAAATCGCTGCGGTTTTTTGCCAACTCTCGATCCGACAGAAACTCAGGACCACAGACCAGCTCGCCGTGCACCCGACTGCGCTTGCCGCGCTCGCCCGCGCCGTATTGCACGGTCTTGACCTGCATGTCGTACCAGTTTTCCCAGAACGTTGAGAGAATCCCGCCGTGGTGCGTCATGTCGCGGTACCAGTCGGCGGCGCCCTCCCAGATGCACATCGCGGCAAGATGCGGCGGTTGCAGGCTGGCGACGTGCCATTGATTGATGGCGTAGTAGGAAATGCCGTTCAGCCCGACTTTGCCGCTCGACCACGGTTGCGCCGCGGCCCATTCGATGCAGTCGTAAAAATCTTTGGTTTCGCGCGGCGAAAAATGATCGATGTAACCTGGCGAACAGCCGCAGCCACGCGAATCGACCCGCACGCAGGCGTAATTGTGCGGCACCCATTTTTCAGGGTCGACCACCTCCCAACTCTGATAAAGATTGCTCGAGCCGGCGACGACGTCGGGGTGGGAGTCCGCCATGCGCTGCCAGGCGCTCGCGTAGCCGTCCTGGAACGCAAGCCCCTTGGCGTAAGGCCCGTAACTCAAAATAACCGGGTAACGGCCTTCGGCAACGGGGTGAAAAACATCGGCGCGCAGCACCAGGCCGTCGTCGACCGCAATCGGCACGTTCCAATCGATCCGCATGCCATCGCGAGTCTCGCTGCGTTGTCCCAGGCCCTTGCGATCGCCTGCGACCGCCGCCATGC
>DATAYT010000259.1:0-21581 GCA_036272395.1 Xanthobacteraceae bacterium | reverse complement strand
ACCGCTATTGCCGCCAGCGCCCGGCCGATTTTCGACGACGATCGGTTGGCCTAAGGATTTCGACATGCGGTCGAACAGGATGCGGCTGACCACGTCGCTGGCGCTGCCGCCGGCGAAGGGCACAATCGCCGTGATCGGCCGTGTCGGATAATTCTCGGCGCGCGCGGCAGCGGCGCCGATCAGCATGGCAGCGACGATCGTCGGGAAGAATTTTTTGAACGGCAGCATTGCGGGTTCCTAATTGGTGGGTAGCGAGGTCCGCCGGTCCGAAGCCGCGAACCAGCTCCTGATATGGCAGGACGATGGATACCTGAGATTCACGACGAAGGTTTACGGAAATGCTTTGCCAGACCCTGCCAGCCCTCGAAATAATCGTGTTGCAGCTCCGACGACTCGATTGCATAGCGCGTGAGCCGCATGGCGTAACGGCTTTCGAACATGAAGGCCATCGTGTCTTCGAGCTTTTGCGGTTTGAGTTCGGCTCGGGTCGCGCGCGCCCAGGTCTCGGCGTCCGGCCCATGGGCGCTCATGCAATTGTGCAGGCTCGCGCCGCCGGGCAGAAAGCCTTCGGCCTTGGCGTCGTAAACCCCATGCAGCAGTCCCATAAATTCGCTCATGGTATTGCGATGAAACCACGGTGGACGGAAGGTGTCCTCGCCGACAAGCCAGCGCGGCGGAAAGACGACAAAGTCGACATTGGCCGTGCCAGGCAGATCGGACGGCGCGCTCAGCACTGTATAGATGGACGGATCGGGATGATCGAAGCTGACCGTGCCGATCACCATAAAGCGCGCCAGGTCATATTTGTACGGGGCCAAGTTGCCGTGCCAGGCCACGACATTGAGCGGCGAATGATCCATCTCGGCCGCCCATAAGTTACCTTGGAATTTCGAGATCAAGACGCTGCGCTGGTCGCTGTCTTCATACGCGGCCACCGGGCTGAGAAAGTCGCGCGGATTGGCAAGCCCGTTTGAGCCAAGCGGACCGAGCTCCGGAAGACGAAACATGGGTCCGTAGTTCTCGCAGATATAGCCGCGCGATGGACCATCGGGGAGTTCGACTCGAAAGCGCAAGCCGCGTGGAACGACCGCGATTTCGCCAAACGCGGCTTCGACGATGCCGAGTTCGGTGACGAGCCGGGCCCGGCCCTGCTGCGGCACGATGAGCAATTCGCCATCGGCATTGTAAAAGCAGCGATCGGTCATAGAGCGATTGGCGGCGTAAACATGAACGCCGAGGCCGACCTGAGTTGCGACGTCGCCATTGCCGCCGAGCGTCACGATGCCTTCGACGAAATCAGTAGGCTTGTCCGGAATCGGAATGGGACTCCAGCGCAGCTGGGTCGGTGTAGCGTCGGCGTCGTTGAACGGCGCGCTGCGAATCATGCCATTGTCGATGCGCGCATAGGGACGATGCACGACCGAGGGCTGAATGCGATAGGTCCAGGTCCGCCGATTGTCATGGCGGGGGGCGGTGAACGAAGTTCCCGAAATCAATTCGGCATAAAGCCCGTGCGGCGGACGCTGCGGCGAATTGCGCCCCACCGGCAAGGCCCCCGGAACCACCTCACTGGCGAAGTAATTGCCGAAGCCGGACTGATAGTTCAGTTCGCCAGACCCCGCACCCGAGGCGCTTCGAAAAGTTGTCTGTTGCTCGATGTCGTTCATAGCGGATCAGACGAAGTATCGCTTTTGAAATCAGTCATTTGACCGCCCCGATCGGGGCTATTCCATCCGCCAACCTTCAACTTGGCTTGGCTGGAACCTACGCTGATAAGCTTTGGTCGCAATCGTAACTAAACGCCGATCCTATGCAAGCAAGCTCGCTTCGCGTGGCCGCGAGTTCCGGGTGCTTCTCGAATGCCGCAATTCGCCATGTCTGCCGCACAATGCGTTCAAAAAGCTGCCCCCTTAGAGCGGCATGAGCCGCGACGCGTATCTCGATTCGATCCGCCGCAATCGCGGCGGCGATGGTTGGCGAAAATCGCAATCGAGAACCACGCCAGACATTAAAGGGTGGGGTGTGACCGTTCGATCTGAACTTCCTAGTCAGGCTATCGCCCGATCGTAGGAGATTTTGGATCGACTGCACGCGTCGAGGGGGAATCTCTCATCACCGCCTTGCGCGGCGCCCAGGCGGCGCCACTGCCCAGCCTGTGTGTGAGGGAACGGGGAAATGCGCGCGATTCTTGTCTTCACGATCCTGCTGCTCGGTCTCACCGGCGCGGCGCCGGAGCCGAAATATTCGTTGCGCGGCGGCGACCTTCGCGCCAGCCGCGACCTGCGCGACGGGCTTATCGAGATCGAATCCTCCACCCACAGAGGCGACCGCCTGAGCTTGGCGGCGTTAGGTCCACGCGTTCTACCCGTCCAAGTTCTCAGGCCAGAAGACCGCGAGGTTCCGCTGCGCCTTGCATCGTTGAATTCGGAGTTCGGCGGATTAAGCGACGGAAGCGACGACAGAGTCAGCGTTGACACGCAAGCCGATACGCCAACAGCTCCGCCGCAGCCAACATCGCTCGACAATTTGTGCAACACCCTGTTCACGTCGGCCCAGGATAACGACCTTCCAATCCCCTTCTTCGCCAACCTGCTTTGGCAGGAGAGCCGGCTGCGCGTCGATGACGTCAGCAAAAAGGGAGCCCAAGGTATCGCGCAATTTATGCCGAAAACCGCGGTCGAGACTGGACTTGCCAATCCATTCGACCCAATGCAGGCGATCCCCGCCTCGGCGCGCTTTTTACAGCGACTGCGCCTGCAATTCGGCAATTTGGGCTTTGTTCCCGCCGCTTACAATGCGGGCGCGCACCGCGTGATCGAGTGGCTGGAGCGTCGCGCCAGCCTGCCGCGCGAAACCCGCAATTATGTCGTGCGCGTCACCGGACTGTCGGTGGAAACCTGGAAGACCATGCCGATCGACAACGCGGCGCTGACCTTCGTGCCGCACCTGCCGTGCCGCAGCCTGCCGGCTTTCGCCAATGTCGAGCAGGAACAGATGCAGTAGAGCGAGTTGGAGCGCGTCAAACGCACACCGGCGGCAGACGGAGAAACGCCAGACCCGGATGCGACCAAGCAAGCCACCATCCCGGCCGCACCAGAGCAACCCCGCCAAAGCGAACATGAGCGGATACACGAAGCGCGCCGTCTTGCTCGCGAAACCTCCAAGCCGGCGTCGAAGCGCGAAGCCAAACACGAGGTATTGCGTATCGCTCGCGCGGGACGCGGCGCACACGAAGCCAAACGCGACACGACGCATGTCGCGCGTGAAGGGCATGCTTCAAAGCACGAGGCGGCGCACACCCCACACGGTGGTCGGGAGCGGCATAGGAGCGCGTAAGCGCAAGACGCACCGTCACGGCTTATGCGGCAACGATGCTTGTTGCCCCGCGCCGCCGCACGCCAAGCGCCACGATCCGCTGCAGCAGATCCGGGTAATTGATCCCGACATGACGGGCGGCCGTGGCAAATTCCTCGCTTTCGGCGATTTCGGGATTCGGATTGGCTTCGAGAAAATAGGGAGTGCCGTCTGCGGCAAGGCGGAAATCGATCCGGGCATAGCCGTCGAGTTCAAGCGTCCGATAGATGCGCTTTGCCAGACCCTGAATGCGCGCCGTCAATTCCGGCGTCAGATCCTTGGCGGGGCCGTGCAGAATGCCGCGGCGCTCTTGGTAATCGGTATCGTGTTTGACCTTTTCGGTGGCGATCAGCCAATCGCCTTGCGGCATGTTCTTGAATTGCAGCTCCCAGACCGGCAGCACCAGTAGGCGGTCATTGCCGACGATGCCGACATAGATTTCCCGGCCCTCAATATATTGCTCGGCAATGGCGGCAGTGCCGATGCGCTCGTGGATGAATTTGACGCGCTCGACGAGCTTGTCGTCGCTGTCGACAACCGACGCCTGCGAAATACCGTATGAAGCGTCCTCATTGATACTTTTGACAATCAGCGGCAAAGCCAGCCGCGCTGGGCGCTTGACCTTGCGGTGCATCGGAAAGACCGCGAAGTCCGGTACCGGAACACGGTGATGTTGCACAAGCGTCTTGGACAGATCTTTGCCGCGCGCCAGCATCAAGCCGCGCGGATTGCAGCCGGTATAGGGCACACGCAGCAGCTCGAGATAACTGATGACGTTTTGGTCGTAGACCGCCTCGCCGTGAAACTGCTCGAGCAAGGTGAACACGACATCGGGCTTCCACGCTTCGATATCGTCACGGATCGGCTTGAGCTCGTCATGGACGCCAAGCGGCCGCACCTCGTGACCGGCCGTGCGCAACGTGGTCACCACGTCGTATTCGGTTTTCCAAACGTTTTTTTCTTGCTCGGTGTAGCCCTTGCTTGATTCCGGAGGTATCAGGTCCGGGTGGACGAGCACCAGGACGCGAAGCCGTTTCATAATGCGATCCACCTGCGCCGCGACGGACCAAACAATGCATGCATGGTCTTGGCGGTCAACAGCACGGTGAATTCCATGATTAATTTGCGTTCGGGACCGATTGCTCGCAAGTTCAGCTCACGGCAGCGCTGAACCATTTCGTCGAGAACCGCGTCGAAGGTCAGCTGATATTCTCCCGTCCACTTCGCGACCAACTCGCGCATGGCGGCGCGATTGCGCCGGATGAACGATGAAGCCGCCTCGCGGCGATGATGCAGCGGATCGTCCGAGAACAAGCGACGCAGATCGCGATCGTAGGTCTTGGGCGTGTCGACAAGATAAAGCGAGCGCTTCTTTTTGTAATAATCGCCGAGCGTTTGACTCAGCGTGCTGATCGGATCGACCTTTTCCCGATGCGTCAGAGTCGGTCGCTTGCCGGCAATTTCGTCCATTAGCTCGTCGACATATTCGAGCTTTTTGAGCGCCGGCCAGTCGGCGTAGCGGGTGCGCCAATGCGAGCGCGGCTGCAGCCACACGGCAAAGGTCTCGGCGAAATCCTCGTCGGGATGACTTTGCGCGTACCACAGCCGCAAATTCTGAACGTGATTGCGGCTGGCGGGATTGGCCCGGTAATAACGCGGGTAGTGCTTCGACGAGGGGCCAAACAGCTGCTGCCAGCGGCGGCGGCGATAGAGCTGATAGGCATGGGTGACCACATGTCCGCATTCATGCCGCAGGATGCGCATGCATTCGGACCAGGTTCCGCCTTCGACTTCGAGAATCATTCTCTTTTCCAGCTGCATCAGCCGGGGATGCGCCAGATAAAACGGGATGGCGATGCCTGGGGTGTTTTCCGGGCTGAACCATTCACTGGAAATCCAGGCGTGCGGCCGAACGCGAATGTCGTGCTCGTCAAGCTCGCGATAGAGCGCCTTGAGGCAGCTTTCGAGCCAGGTGCCGGCAACCGTGACTCTGAGATCCTTGAGCCGGACCTCGAGCAGTGCATCGTCGGTCAGAGACGCCCAGGGAAATTTCCGACGTGGCATGGCACTACGAGACCCGCAAAAAAGGTGACCGCCGATCGTGTCACGACGTGCCGAAGGCTACAACGGGCAACGCGGTTCCCGGCCCAGTTTTGAACATCCTCCTCAAGGATTGGCCAGCGGCGGAGCGAGAGCCCCACCGATTCCGCGCCGGCGTGGCGATCGGTTGTGAAGGGAATCTTCATCTTCTCAGGTGGCCGCGGGCTCTGTGGCAAAACGTTCAGCCATCGGAGCCGGATGCTGGGCCGCTTTGCCAGAACTCGGCAGGCGGCCCACAACTCACAGTCGGGCGGCGAAGGCATCGGCCAGGAATTGATGGGTGAGTGCGTAGGTCTGCCGCGTGGCGGCTTCGTCCCAGCCAGCAATTCCAGGAACATCGGCGCCCCGATCGGTATAGGCGTGCAGGACCCCCGAAAAGACCACCATCTGCCACTTCGCCCCGGCCGCATTCATTTCCGCCTCGAAAGCATCGCGGTCGGCCTTTGGCGTCACCGGGTCGGGGGCGCCGTGAGCGACCAGCAGCGCCGCCTTGACCCTCCCCTGCTCGGCCGGCCGCGCGGTTTTTAAGTCACCGTGGATCGAAACGGCCGCTGCCAGATCGGCCCCGTCGCGCGCCAGCTCCAGGACGTTGCCGCCGCCAAAGCAAAAACCGACCGCGGCGCGGCGGTCGTCGATCAAATTGCGCGTTTTTGCTTGCGCGATCATCGTCTCAAACGCCGCTTTGATGCGCCTGCGCTGCTCGATGGCGTCCGCGCGCAACGGGTTGGCCAAGGCCGCCGCCTCGCCGAAATCGACCGGTCGCGTTCCGGCGCCGTACATGTCGGCAACGAAAACCACGTAGCGATTTGCGGCCACCAGCTCACCCCGCTGGATAGCGTTGTCCGTCATGCCCATCCAATTCGGCGCCAGCAGCACGGCGGGACGCTTCCCCGACACATTCTCGTCATAGATCAGAGCCCCCTCCGCCGTGACCGCGCCCATCGGATATTTGATTCTGTCCGCCCGCATATGTTTCCTCGTCGAAGACCCTGCCGCCGAATTATAGCCACGGAGCCAGCATGCCGGACGAGAAAAGGGACGATCCCGCATTCCTCTATTTTCCGGGCAATTACCGGTGGTCGATGGGCCTATTGATCTGCCTCTCCGCGGCGCCATGGACCGGGGTCGAGATCGATGAAGTCAATCGTGTCGGCCGCGCGCTCGCCGACAGGGTCGGCGATGATTCCGCATGGTTCGAGGAATGGGCGCGGATGGGCGAGAAGATCGAGGCGCGCGGCCGTGACGCGCTCCGCGCCGGCCACAAGCTGACCGCCGCCTCCTGCTTCATGCGGGCAACGCGCTATTACCAGACCGGGGAGCGATTCATTCAACCGCGCTCGCAACGCGGCATGGACGTCTACGCACGCGCGGTGACACTGTTCAAGGACGCCGCCGCGATGATTCGCCGCCCGCGCATTGAGCCGGTCGAGGTGCCCTACGAAAATACCAGCCTGCCGGCGCTGCTGGTGCATCCCGACCGAGAAGCGACGGGCGCGCGCCCGGCACCGGCAATGATTTTTTTTGACGGTTTCGACGTCACCAAGGAGCTGCAATACGGCTATGGCATCCCCGATCTCGCCGCGCGCGGCGTCGGTTGTCTCATTGTCGACGGACCGGGTAACGGCGAGAGCGTCCGCTTTCGCAATTTGCCGCTGATTGCCGAAACCGAGAATTACGCAACGCCGGCTTACGAATATCTTGCCGCACGCGACGAATTCGATCCGACACGGATCGGCGTCATGGCGCTCTCGCTTGGCGGCTATTACGCGCCGCGCGCCGCCGCGCTGGAGCCGCGTTTTGCCTGTTGCGTCGCTTGGGGCGCGCAATGGGATTATCACGAGATTTGGGCGCGCCGCCTGGAAGAGCTCGATTCCGGCAAGGTCTTATCGCTTTCGGTACCGCCCGAGCATCTGCAATGGGTGCTGGGCGTTTCCGACCGCGCCGCCGCGCTGAAAAAACTCGAAGGTTTCCGGCTCTACGGCATCGTGCAAAAGATGGCCTGCCCGTTTTTACTGCTGCACGGCGCCGGCGATGAGCAGATACCGCTTGAGCTGGCCGAGAAGCTATTTGAAGTGGCTGGCTCCAAGCAGAAGGCGCTCAAAGTCTTCAGTCGCGACGAGGGTGGCTTTCATCATTGCCAGGTCGATAACATTACGATCGGCGTACACTACATGTTCGACTGGATAGCCGACGTATTGAACGCCGGTCGATGATTGGCGCAGCCCTTGAATATCGGCACAAGCGTGGGCTCGAGGCCGCAAAAACCGGCGTTTCACAGCTGCTTCGCGCGCCAAATCAGGCTCGGTGCACGATCAGATTAAATAATCATTAAATTGTCTTGCTCCATTGTGACCGGGCTGCCATCCCTTCATGGAGCCCCACTATGTTTCGGGTGTTTGCGGCGTTCGCGGCGATTGCATTCCTGGCCCAGACTTCCTTTGCGTCCGCCGGTGAATACGGCACCCGCGACGAGGCCGTCGCAATGGTCAAACGCGTCGAAGACATGTTCGCAAAAGCAGGCGCTGACTCGACGTTCAAAGCGGTTTCGGACAAGTCCGTCGCAACTTTCCACGATCGTGACCTCTATCCCTTCATTTACGACTTAAGCGGTCGGTGCGTCGCGCATGGCGCGCGGCCGGCGTTGATCGGCAAAAACCTGCTCGACCTGAAGGATCAGGAGGCAAATACCTGATCCGTGAAATGATCCATATCGCCGGCGGACCCGGCTTTGGGTGGGTCAATTACAAGTGGCCTAACCCGATCAACAACAAGATCGAAGACAAGACCAGCTACGTCGAAAAGATGGGCGATTATTTCGTCGGCGTTGGAGTGTACCGGGAGTAACGCTCTCGGCCAATCGAGGACATTGCCGGACAAGCAACACCATGCGGACATTCGCCAACGAGCCGGCGTCACGTTTTTTCTCACGCCTGACAATTCGCACCAAGACCTTCATCGCAGCCGCGGTGGTGCTAATCTGCTTGATCGGAATGGGCGTGATTGCGGTGCTCGGTTCACGCGAGATCTCTCGGAATTTGGACGAGCTTTCAAGCTCCAACCTGCCGAGCCGCAGCGCGGCGGTGATGGTCAATAACTCGGTCGTTGCCGCGCATATGCGGATCTTCCGCTATGTGTCCTGGGCGAGTAACGGCGTAAATGAAAAACTTCTGCAGACTCTGCGAGACGAAATTGAGACCGACTTTTCGTCCGTCAGGACCAGTTTCAATGAGCTCGCGGCGCGACAGGACCTCTCCGCCGAGATCAAGGCCCAACTGAGCGCGCTGGACCAAAAGCTGCAGTCGACGTCGGCAGGACCGATCCACCGATGGCGACAATGATGCTCGGTCAAACCGACGACAGTTTCACCGAAATCGAAGGCAACATTCGCAAGATTCTGAATGCGATCATGGCGGGGTCGTATTCGATCGTCGGGGCTCTATCGTTTGCCACCAGTCGCGAGATGCTTTCGCTCGGCATTGGGCTGATCAGCTGCTTTCTGGTCAGCGTCGCTGCCATGGCTTTTGTTGCCAGATCGATCGTCAAGCCGATCACATCGATCACTAATGCGATGCAAAGGCTGGCGACCGGCGACACCACCGTGCGCCTGGATTACGCGGAGCGCGCCGACGAAACCGGACGGATGATCGAGGCAATCGAGATTTTCCGGCGCAACGTTCTCGAAATTCAGGCCATGCAGCTCGCTCGCCGCGAAGCGGAGGAGCAGCGGACGCAGAAACGGCGCGAGGAAATGGCCGCGCTGGCCGCGGAGTTCGAGGGATCGGTCAAGCAGATCGCCGCTCAGCTCGTCGAAGCGGTTACCGCGGTTCGCAACAACGCCGAAACCATGGCCAAGGCGGCCGAAGACACGCTGACGAAATCCGGCTCCACGGTAAGAGCCGTCGTCAATACCCGCGAGAATGTGGAGACTGTGGCGCAGGCGGCGAGCGAACTGTCGCGAACGATCGATGAATTGGCGCTGCGTACAAATGATGTGTTCAAGCTCACCAACGACACCGCGGAGCAATCGGAAAGCGCCAGCGCCGAGCTGGCGAAGCTTGCCGCCTCGGTGGAGCAGATTCTGCCGATTACCGATCTCATCCAGGGCATCGCCCAGCAGACCAATCTACTGGCCCTGAACGCAACCATCGAGGCGGCCCGAGCCGGCATGGCCGGCAAGGGATTCGCGGTGGTGGCGGGTGAAGTGAAGACATTGGCCCAGCAAAGCTGTCGAGCCACCGACGAGATCGCGCGCAAGATTGGGGCGGTGCGCGAAACCTGTGCCGCCGTTGTCTCGACCATCAGCCACATCATTGCGGCAATCAAAAATCTCAAAACCTTTGCCACGGAAATCTCGACCGGGATCGGGCAGCAATCCGCGGCGACCGCCGGTATTTTCGCCAGCGCTCAATCCGCCGCGGACAATTCTCGATCGGTGGCGGAGGACATGGTCGATTTGAACGGCCATGCGGATGCGACTTTCACGGCTTCGAACGAAGTGCTTGAGACCACCAAGCGGCTGTTCGACCATACCCGCGGCGTGCAGAGCAACGTCGAGGGCTTCTTGCGCCATGTGAGAAGCGCGTAGCCCAAGCGCGCTTTAGTCCACTCAAGCGGCGAGCAGTTTCTGCACTTCGGTGACCAATTCACGCAGATGGATCGGCTTGGACAGGACCTTGGCGTGTTTGGGGGCGCTTGAATCCGAGTTGAGGGCCACGGCGGCAAAACCGGTGATGAACATGATTTTGATGTCCGGATCGAGTTCGGCGGCCCGGCGGGCCAGCTCGATCCCGTCCATTTCCGGCATGACGATATCGGTGAGCAGGAGCTCGAACGGCTCCTCGCGTAATCGCTGATAGGCGGATAGGCCGTTATCGTAGGAAATCACCTCGAATCCGGCATTCTGCAGCGCCTTCACCAGGAATCGCCGCATATCGATGTCGTCTTCGGCAAGCAGGATTTTGGACATAGCCAGCGAACCCGGCTTTCGCCGGCCCCCTGCATCCCATAAGCGGGACGTCAGGTAAACATCGGGTGAAAGCGCGCCGCACCCGGCGCCGGGCGCGGCAGCGAATGGCCTTGGCAAGCTCCGGCGCGTATGGAAAATAAGCCAAGGCCCACGCGACGAATCGAGGAAAGCCCCGCCAGCGTCATGCCGGAACTACAGGACGAATTCGACCCCCCGTTCGAAGCCCTGGAGCCGGCGGAGTGCCGCGGTCCGTTGCTGTTCAACTCGCCGCATAGCGGGCGGGTTTATCCGCGTGAATTCCTGCTGACTTCCCGGCTCGATTTGACGACCCTGCGCCGATCGGAGGATTCCTTCGTCGGCGAGCTGATCGAAGGCGTGGTGACCCGCGGCCATCCGGTGGTGCGGGCGCACTTTCCGCGCTGCTATGTTGACGTCAATCGCGAGCCCTATGAACTCGACCCACGGATGTTCGACGGCAGGCTGCCTTCGTTCGCCAATACGCGCTCGATGCGCGTGGCGGGAGGCCTCGGCACGGTGGCGCGCGTGGTCGGCGACGCCCAGGAAATCTACGATCAGCGTATCGCGGTCGCCGAAGCGATGCGCCGTATCGATGGCCTTTACAAACCCTATCATCGGGCGCTGCGCCGGTTGTTCATGCAGCTGCAACGCGATTTTGGCGCTGCTATCCTGATCGATTGCCACTCGATGCCCTCAAGCACGGGGGGCCGTGATGAGCGTCCGCGCGCCGATCTCGTGCTCGGTGATCGGTACGGCACAAGCTGCGTCGGCGTCGTGCCGGAAACGATCGAGCAATGCATGCGCGGCTTCGGCTATACCGTGAGCCGCAATAAGCCATATGCTGGCGGTTTCATCACCGAGCATTACGGCAACCCGACCGCCGGGTTGCACGCCATTCAGCTTGAGATCAACCGCGCGCTATACATGGATGAGCGCCGATACGAACCCTCAGCCTCCTTTGCCAAGCTGGCGCAGGAGTTTGAAATATTGGCCGACCGGCTCGCCGAAATCCCAATTGAAGAGCTGCGGCCTTACCGAGCCGCCGCTGAATAGGCGGGAGAGTTAAGAAAAAGGGCCGCTCACCTTGCGGGAGCGGCCCAAGTCTAGGGAGGAAACGCCCAAGGAGGGCGACGGTAACGGGAGAGACTCTCTCGCTACCGCACTGCAGCAACATACACTGCGCCGCACAAAATTCAAGGCTGATCCGCGACCGATAGGCGAATTTTCCCCATATAATTTCTGAGGATTATGCATATTTGCCGGGCAACCTAGAAAAACTCTCAGAATATCAATATCCTATCCGGGCGACCTCGTCTGCTCAAAACTTCGCCAACCCGGCTTCCGTGCATAGCGGCCGAAGAATTTCCGAATAGCGGTCGGCCTTTCTGCAGACCGCAGAGCGGAAGCGCACAATGGGGTATAGGCTCGAACTGCGGGGATTGTGATGACGGCGATCGACTTTAGTGCCTTCGTCGATGAACTCGCCACCATTTCCGGCGAGACCATCCGGCCATTCTTCCGCAGTGCGCTTGGCATCGAGAACAAGAGCCGCTCGGGCAGCTTCGATCCGGTAACCGCCGCCGACCGCGCCGCCGAAGCGGCTATGCGCGCCCTGATCAAACGGACATTCCCCGAGCATGGCATCGTTGGCGAGGAATTCGGCGTGGAGCGGCGCGACGCTGAATATGTCTGGGTGCTCGATCCGATCGACGGGACCAAATCGTTTATTTGCGGCATGCCGGCCTGGGGAACACTCATTGCGCTGACCCGCCGTGGCGAGCCGATTTACGGCATGATGCACCAGCCATTCACCCGCGAGCATTTTTCCGGCGATGGCCGCGGCGCCCGTTATCGCGGCCCGGCTGGCGATCGAACCTTGGCCGTGCGCGCCTGCGCCTCGGTCGAGGATGCCGTGCTGTGCACCACCAGTCCGCTGTTAATGACGCCGAGCGACCGGCAGCGCTTTCAACAGGTCGAGCGCGCGGTGCGGCTGTCGCGCTACGGCGGCGATTGCTACGCTTACTGCGTGCTGGCGGCCGGCCATATCGATCTCGTGATCGAGACCGAACTCAAGCCCCATGACGTGCTGCCGCTCATTCCGATCATCGAGGGCGCCGGCGGGATCATCACCACTTGGGAAAACGGCCGGCCGCATGACGGCGGCCGCATCGTGGCGGCCGGCGACAAACGCGTCCACGCGCAGGCGCTTGAACTTCTGAAAAGCTGAGCCGCAGCGCGGTTGAGATCTCAATAAAGCGGCGTGCCGGGAACAAAGGCGTCGAAGGCCGCCCAAAACTGGGAGCGGAAACGATCCTGCTCCATGAGGAGCTCGTGCTGCGCGCCGACGATGACGAGCTGCGAACCGGCCCGCAACAGGCCGGCGAAGTCTTCAATTGCGGAGTTTGAAACAATCTGGTCGTTGCCGCCGGCCACAATCAGCATCGGCTGGCGAATGCGCGCCGGATAGCTCGGTTCGCGCAATGCGCGCATCGAGCGAAATGCCGAGTCACACCAGGCGACGGTGGGCGCCCCGAGCGCGAGCGCCGGCTCTGCCTCGAGAATCGCGGCATTGCGCGCATAACGCACCGGGTCGGACGTGAGAATATTGCCGAGAAAGGGCCGGGATTCGACGATGCTGCTGTCGGTTCTCGGCACATACATCCCCCCCAAGCCGGCCAAACGCAGCGCGCGGACGATGGCCCAACCTGTGCCCATGGAATAATCCACGCCGCCGAGCGCGATCAGCGGCGCAATTAAGACCATGCGATCGAACCAGTGCCGGCCACGATGCGCGGCGCGGATAAGAACGTTGGCGCCGGTGGAATGGCCGAGTGCAAACAGCGGCGGCGGACAATCGGGCAAGACGATATCGCCCATGAAAGTTTCAAGGTCGAGATCGTAGTCGGCAAAATCGCGCACGTAGCCTTTGCGGCGGTCTTTGAGCGCACGATCCGAGAGTCCCTGCCCGCGCCAGTCCAGCGCCGCGACCGCGAAACCGCGTGCGCGCAGATCGCGCACGGTCTCGAAATATTTTTCGATCCATTCCGAGCGCCCCTGGAAAATACATACGGTGCCGCGGCGCCCGGCCGGTGGCAGCCAGCGGGCGAAGCGAAGCGTCACGCCGTCAGGGGTCGTCAGCGCGCCGGTGACAAAGTTGTCGGGAACCGGGTTCGCGGGAATCGAGACAAGTTTCATGAAAGAGTGTTTCGGGCGAGCCGTAGCGCTCGCTTATAACAGCAGCTGACGCCCGCTCAACGTGCCACGCCGATAAAGACTGGGAACCGGTCGCGGAACCTCTGCGAAAGGCCAAAGCGCGGTCCGCGGAATATTAATTTGAACAATCAAATACTTATAGTCCCTTGCGAGACCCGGATAAGGCCCCCATATCGATTCCGCGCAGGCCATCCAGGGCTGCGCAATCCGGCTCGGCCCAATTGGGCGGGTCATCCGCATGTCGCTTCAGAAGGAGGATATGCCATGCGAACTTTCGACTTATCACCCCTTTATCGTTCGACCGTTGGCTTCGATCGTCTGTTCTCGTTGCTCGATCAGGGCTTCGAGGGCGGGGCTCCCGGTTATCCGCCCTACAATATCGAGCGGACCGGCGAGAATTCGTACCGCGTTTCGGTAGCGGTTGCCGGCTTTAATGAGCCAGAGCTTTCGGTCGTGGCGAAGGAGAATACGCTGACGATCCGCGGCGAAAAAAACGCCAAGGAAGAAGAGAAACGCAGCGACGTGCTCTATCAGGGCATTGCGGCGCGTACCTTCGAGCGCGTGTTCCAGCTCGCTGATTTTGTGCTGGTGAAGGGCGCGAGCCTCGAAAACGGTCTCCTGCACGTCGACTTGGTGCGTGAGATCCCCGAGGCGAAGAAGCCGCGCTCAATCCCGATCAACGGCCAGGCCAACGGCCCGACCGTCATCGCGAACCAGAAGGCCGCCTAACGGTCTTTAGCGATGCATTACCAAGCGCCCCGGAAATCCGGGGCGCTTTTTTGCGGCTAAAGCAAAATGATTTAAGTTGATTCGGTATTGGGAGCGCTAGCGGCTAGCACGGCTTCGCGCACGCTGGAAACCTGCGTCCACTTTTCGGGATCATGCTTCAGTCGTTGATCGCCGGAACGGCGGCGTCCTTGGCGGGCCGGCTCGATGACCCAGTTTGCGGCACCGCCGGCGCGGTGGTTGCGACATCTGGTCGAGCGACTGGCTTTTCATTCATAGGCGCAGCGAGACTGGCGGGCCGGGCCCGCGGCAATGGCACGAGACCAAGCCCGGAGGAATGCCGATCGCCGGATGGTATTTCGGACGCGCCGATATAAGGCGGCCGCCCGTAACCGGGCTCGACGTCGTCAGGGGGTGGATAAGCTCGCGCTGCGAGCCGGCCATAATACGCTGGCGCATAGGGGCCGGGCATATAAGGTCCGTAAAGTCCCGGACCGGCAACGATGCGATTGGCGTCGCGGATGGCGCCAGAGTGAGCATCCACAACCACCCGCATGGGGATGCCGCGATAATCGAGCGCGCGGACGACGTAAGTCGTGCCTTCGCGCAAAGGCGGCGCCAGCGGTTGGAAGCCGGCCGCCCTTAGCGTGCGCAGGATCTCATAGGGCGGCACAAAACCGCGCAACGGGGTCTGCGGCGTCGACAGTGAAGGGCTTGGTGAAGACTGGGCAAAACTGGAGACAGCGGACAGCACGTAAAACGCGAACGCGATTCTGGATCGTCTCAGCACGGCCACCCCCCTCCCCCGTCGCAATGTCCGCCACCCCAGAGATGAGCCTCAAATTGGGGCGACCCTTGGGCGCGTCTTTGGGCGCATCTTTGGGCGCGCCTCAAATCTGGCGCACAGGTCCACGAAGCGTTCGACGTCTTCCTCAACGGTGGCAAACGAGGTCACGAGCCGTATGAGGACATTGTCATGACCGGTGTCCAAACCGTCGCTATTGCGGACATAGTAGCTCGCGCCAGCCGCCCTGAGCTTGGCATCCAGCGCACGCCGCACAACCACAAAGACGAGATTGGCCTCGACGGGCCAGACCGGTTGCAGGCCGATTGCGGTCAGCGCTGCCGCCAATTTGTCGGCCATCGCATTGGCGTGGCGGGCCAGATCAAGCCAGCGATCGTCGGCAAGATAGGCCAGGAACTGCGCGGCGATGAAACGGTGCTTTGACAGAAGATGGCCGCCGCGCTTGCGGCGCTCGCCGAAAGAGGCTGCCGCGGCGGGATTGAAGAAGATCACAGCCTCGGCCGCCAATGCCCCGCCTTTGGTCGCGCCAAGCGACAACACGTCGACCCCGCTGCGCCAGGTCATTTCGGCGGGCGTGGCATTGAGCCGGACCAGCGCATTGGCAAAGCGGGCGCCGTCCATGTGGACTGCGAGCGACCGCTGCTGCGCGATTTGCGCGAGCGCGGCGATCTCGTCGGTCCGGTAAATGGTGCCGGCCTCGGTGGCCTGGGTGATCGACAGCGCCGATGGAATGACCTGATGGGGACTGTGCCCGCCATAGCCGGCGAGCACCTCGTGGAGACTGTCTGCGGTGATTTTACCGGCCGCGCCGGGGAGGCCGACGAGCTTGAGACCGTTGCCGAAAAATTCGGGCGCGCCGCATTCGTCGGTGAGAACGTGCGACTCAGCGTGACATAGAACGGCACCCCAGGGCGGCGAGACTTGCGCCAGCGCCAAAGCGTTGGCCGCTGTGCCGGTCGGCACCAGGAAAGCCGCCACGTCACGTTCGAAGATCTCGCAGAACCTGCGCCCGGCCGCCTCCGTCCAATCGTCATTGCCATAGCCGCGCGCGTAGCCGCGGCTTGCCTCGGCCAGCGCATCGAGAATGGCGGGCGTGACCGGCGCCGTGTTGTCGCTGGCAAAATTCATTTGGCGAAAACCTAGCGGGGACTGCACTTGCGCGAAAGGCAAGGCGTGACGGCTGCGCGATCCTTTCTGCGCCGCTTCTCTAGCCGGCGCAAGGCCGCGCCGGCGGCGGACCAGTTGGGCCGTTCGCCCCGGATATCCTCTGGCCCAGAGGAAATGGACGCGGCGCATTTGCAGTCCGTTCCGTCCCATGATCCACTGCAAGCGCGGAACAGGGGTGACCGCGATGTCGTTGGACGGGAAACGGTGCTTTTCCCGCCGGCTTCGACCTGTGCGGCTTGTGTTAGCGCCGGGAATTTGCCATGTTTCGCATAGGACAGCATTGCTGTCCCAATTATGATCCCAAAGTGCGCGGTCGGTTGCAATCCGACGAGACGCGCGGATCGGCTGCCGGGTGGCCAGGGCGCGCCGGACGGCGGCAGAACTAGCAACCAGCGGCCGTTGAGCGGATCGAGGGTTGCCTCCTAGATGAGTTAATCGCCCTGGCGCAGGATCTAGTCATCCTGCGCGGGCTGTCGTGCGCCGGACCCGCGATACTGCACGTTTCGGGGTCCCGCGAGGAGCGCGTGGACGATGACCGCGTCTGGTTTCGGCTTGTTTGATCCGACGCTGGAAAAAGATTCCTGCGGGGTTGGATTTATTGCCGACATCAAAGGACGTAAGTCGCACAAGATCATCGAAGATGCGCTGACGATTCTGCTCAATCTCGAGCATCGTGGCGCGGTCGGTGCCGATCCTCGCGCCGGCGACGGCGCCGGAATTCTGGTGCAGGCCCCGCATAAATTCCTCGCCAAGAAGGCCGCCGCGCTCGGCATCAAGCTGCCCGCGCCGGGACACTACGCGGTCGGCGTATTGTTCATGCCGCACGACGCCGATTGGCGCCGCGAGATCATGGACACTTACGCCGCGGTGGCGGCGCAGGATGGCATGGCCGTTCTCGGCTGGCGCGACCTGCCGACCAACAATTCGACGCTCGGTGAATCGGTCAAGCCTACCGAGCCGGTGCACATGCAGGTCTTCATCGCGCGCAATCCGAAGGTCACCTCCGAAGAGGAGTTCGAGCGGCGGCTCTACATTCTGCGCAAGACGATTTCGAGCACGCTGTACGGCAGGCGCGCCCGTAACACGTCGAATTATTATCCGGTCTCGATCTCGTGCCGCACGCTGATCTACAAGGGCATGTTCCTCGCCGATCAGCTCGGCACCTATTACCCCGATCTGCACGATCCGGACTTCGAGAGCGCCCTGGCGCTGGTCCATCAGCGATTCTCGACCAACACGTTTCCGACCTGGTCGCTGGCGCACCCCTACCGCATGATCGCGCATAACGGCGAGATCAATACGCTACGCGGCAATAACAACTGGATGGCGGCGCGGCAGGCCTCGGTGTCGTCGCCGAAATTCGGCGCCGACATCAACAAATTGTGGCCGATCTCCTACGAAGGCCAGTCGGACACCGCGTGTTTCGACAATGCGCTCGAATTTCTGACGATGGGCGGCTATTCGCTCGCGCATGCAATGATGATGATGATTCCGGAGGCCTGGGCGGGTAATCCGCTGATGAGCGAGGAGCGCCGCGCCTTCTATGAATACAACGCCGCGCTGATGGAGCCCTGGGACGGCCCGGCGGCGATAGCGTTTACCAATGGACGCCAGATTGGGGCCACACTCGACCGTAACGGCTTGCGGCCCGCGCGTTATCTCGTCACCCGCGACGATCGCATCATTATGGCCTCCGAAATGGGCGTGCTGCCGGTGCCCGAGCAGGACATCGTCGTGAAATGGCGGCTGCAGCCGGGCAAGATGTTGCTGGTCGATCTCGACGAGGGCCGCCTCATTCCGGATGAGGAGCTCAAGGCGCAGTTGGCGCGGAGCCATCCCTATCAGGATTGGCTGGAGCGCACGCAAATCGTGCTGGAGAATCTGCCGCCCGCTCCAGAGGCGGCGCCGATCTCCAACCTTTCACTGCTCGATCGGCAACAGCTGTTTGGCTACACGCAGGAAGACCTCAAGCTCCTGATGACGCCGATGGCGACCACCGGCGAAGAGCCGGTCGGCTCCATGGGCAACGACACGCCGATCTCGGCGCTGTCGGACCGACCGAAACCGCTGTTCACTTATTTCAAGCAGAATTTCGCGCAAGTAACGAACCCGCCGATCGACCCGATCCGCGAGGAGCTGGTGATGAGCCTCGTCTCGATCATCGGCCCTCGGCCGAACTTGTTCGACCTCGAAGGCTCGTCGCGGAAGAAGCGCCTCGAAGTTCATCAGCCGATTCTCACCAACGCCAATCTCGAGAAGATCCGCTCGATTTCCGATCTCGGCGATCATTTCCGGTCGCTGACGCTTGATGCCACCTGGCCCGCGGAATCCGGCGCCGCCGGGATGGAAACGGCGATCGATGAACTATGCGAGGGGGCCGAATCCGCGGTCCGTGATGGCGTCAACATCATCATCCTCTCTGACCGCCGCGCCAGCGCCGATCGCATCCCGATCCCCTCGCTGTTGGCCTGCGCCGCCGCGCATCACCACCTGATCCGCGAGGGCTTGCGCACGTCGGTCGGCCTCGTCGTCGAATCCGCCGAACCGCGCGAGGTGCACCATTTCTGCTGTCTTGCCGGTTACGGCGCCGAAGCGATCAATCCGTATCTTGCGTTTGAGACCCTCGTCGAGATGAAGAGCGAATTGCCGCAAAAGCTCGACGACAAGGAAATCATCAAGCGCTACATCAAATCGATCGATAAGGGCTTGCTGAAAGTGATGTCCAAGATGGGCATCTCGACTTATCAGTCGTATTGCGGCGCCCAGATTTTCGACGCGGTCGGACTGAAGTCAGACTTCGTCGCCAAATATTTCACCGGCACCGCGACCCGCATCGAAGGCGTAGCGCTTGCCGAGATCGCCGAGGAAGCGGTGCGGCGGCATCACGATGCATTCAGCGACGCGCCGATCTATCGATCGATGCTCGACGTCGGCGGCGAATATGCATTCCGGGTGCGCGGCGAAGAACACATCTGGAATGCCGATACGGTGTCGGCGCTGCAACACGCGGTGCGCGGCAATTCGTACGAAAAGTATCGACAGTTCGCGCGGCAGATCAACGAACAGTCACAGCATCTCTACACGATCCGCGGCCTGTTCCGCATCAAGTCGGCCGAGGAAAATGGCCGCAAGCCGGTTCCGCTCGAAGAGGTCGAGCCGGCGAAGAGCATCGTGCGGCGCTTCTCGACCGGCGCCATGTCGTTCGGATCGATTTCGCGCGAGGCGCACACCACGCTCGCTATCGCCATGAACCGGATCGGCGGCAAGTCCAATACCGGCGAGGGCGGCGAGGAGGCCGACCGCTTCAAGCCGCTGCCGAACGGCGACTCCATGCGCTCCGCCATCAAACAGGTCGCGTCGGGACGCTTCGGCGTCACCGCGGAATATCTGGTCAATTCCGACGTCATGCAGATCAAGATCGCCCAAGGCGCTAAGCCGGGGGAAGGCGGGCAATTGCCCGGGCACAAGGTCGACAAGATCATTGCCAAGGTGCGCCATTCGACGCCGGGCGTCGGTCTGATCTCGCCGCCGCCGCATCACGATATCTATTCGATCGAGGATCTGGCCCAGCTCATTTTCGACTTAAAGAACGTCAACCCGCAGGGCGATGTGTCGGTCAAGCTCGTATCCGAAGTCGGCGTCGGCACCGTCGCGGCGGGAGTTTCCAAGGCGCGTTCCGATCACGTCACCATCGCCGGATTCGAGGGCGGCACCGGCGCCTCGCCGCTCACTTCGATCAAGCATGCCGGCTCGCCGTGGGAGATCGGACTTGCCGAGACCCATCAGACGCTGGTTGCCAATCGCCTGCGCGGCCGCATTGCGGTGCAGGTCGACGGCGGCATCCGCACCGGCCGCGACGTGGTGGTCGGCGCGCTTCTTGGCGCCGACGAATTCGGCTTCGCCACTGCGCCGCTGATCGCCGCCGGCTGCGTGATGATGCGCAAATGCCACCTCAACACGTGCCCGGTCGGCGTCGCCACCCAGGATCCGGTGCTGCGCAAACGTTTCCGCGGCCAGCCCGACCACATCATCAATTATTTCTTCTTCGTCGCCGAAGAAGTGCGTGAACTGATGGCCGAGTTGGGCTTCCGCACGTTCAACGAGATGATCGGGCAGATGCAAATGCTCGATCGCCGCGAACTGATCGCCCATGCGAAAGCAACCGGCCTCGATTTCTCGAAACTGTTCATGAAGCCGGACGTGCCAGCCAGCGTCGCCATTTTCAATTGCGAGCGGCAGGATCACAAGATCCGCGACGTGCTCGACCGCAAGCTGATCGCGAAATCGCAAGCTGCGCTCCAGGGCCGCGAGCTGGTGCGCATGGCGTTTCCGATAAAGAATACCGATCGCACCGCCGGCGCCATGCTGTCCGGCGAAGTCGCCAAACGGTACGGCCACGAAGGCCTGCCGCCGGACACGATTGTGGCGCGCTTTACCGGTACGGCCGGTCAGAGCTTCGGCGCCTTTCTGGCCCGCGGGGTAACTTTCGAACTTGAGGGCGACGCCAACGACTATCTCGGCAAAGGGCTTTCCGGCGGGCGGATCGTGGTGCGGCCCCCGGCCAATGCCGGAATCGTGCCGGAGCGGTCGATCATTGTCGGCAACACCGTTTTGTACGGCGCCATTTCCGGCGAGTGCTACTTCCGCGGCGTGGCCGGCGAGCGGTTCGCGGTCCGCAATTCCGGAGCGATCGCCGTCATCGAAGGCGCTGGCGACCATTGCTGCGAATACATGACCGGGGGCGTCGTCGTGGTGCTGGGATCGACCGGCCGCAACTTCGCCGCGGGCATGTCGGGCGGCATCGCTTATGTACTGGACGAGGACGGCAGCTTTTCGTCACGGTGCAATCTGGCCATGGTCGATCTCGAGCCGATGCCGGAGGAGGAGGACATCAACGCCAAGGTGTTCCACCACGCGCGCGATCTCGAAGCGCACGGACTGGTCGACATCATGTCGGACCTGAGCAGCTTCGACGGCCACCGGCTGCACCATCTGATCACGCGTCACGCGCGCTTTACCGGCTCGGCGGTTGCGGCCAAGATATTGAACGACTGGGCGGGTTGGTATCCGAAGTTCCGCAAGATCATGCCAGTCGAATATCGCCGCGCGCTCAACGAGCTCAAGGCCGCAGCCATTGCGGCGGAGTGACCTCGCACAAAGACCGCCGATAAAGCTGCTAACAATAGAGAGCGCCTTTGGGCAAGATCACCGGCTTTCTCGAATATCCTCGTG
>DATAYT010000258.1:0-5906 GCA_036272395.1 Xanthobacteraceae bacterium | reverse complement strand
GCCGACAATCTTGCGATTGCCTGCAATACCATTCATGCCGCTTATCGTTCTGGCGTGCGCAAACTCCTCTATCTCGGTTCCTCGTGCATCTACCCGCGGCTGGCGCCGCAGCCGATGTCTCCGGAAATGTTGCTGTCGGGCCCGCTTGAGCCGACCAATCAATGGTACGCGGTGGCCAAGATCGCCGGCATCAAGTTGTGCGAAGCCTATCGGCTGCAGCATGCCGCCGATTTCGTTTCGGTGATGCCGACCAATCTCTATGGCCCTGGCGACAACTATCATCCGCAAGACAGTCACGTTCCTGCCGCCTTGCTGCGCCGTTTTCACGAAGCCAAGATCGCCGGCGGCGAAAGCGTGACCGTTTGGGGCACCGGAACGCCGCGGCGCGAATTCCTCGCCGTCGACGACCTTGCCGACGCTTGCGTCTTCGTCATGAAAACCTGTTCGGATCTGCAATTTCTCAATGTGGGAACCGGCGAAGACATCACCATTGCCGATTTTGCCCGCTTGATTGCCGAAGTGGTCGGCTTTCGCGGTAAAATCGAATTTGACACTTCGCGGCCGGACGGCGCGCCGCAGAAGCTACTTGACGTGTCGGCCATCAATGCTTTGGGCTGGCGAGCGCAGACCGAGCTGCGCGAGGGCTTGCAGCGCCTGTATGCCGACTTCGTGGCGCATTATCCGGAACTCAGCCGCCAGGCGGACAGCACAGCGCCGCGCAGCGCTATCGCACCGGGACGATAGCCATGCCGATTGCGCTCAATGAAACTCACGACCCGGCGCGGCGCAGCTTTGTTGAAAGCGCCAACCTGCCCGGCAGCGACTTCCCGATTCAGAACTTGCCGTTCGGAGTGTTTCGACTCTCAGCAAGCGAACAGCCGCGTGTCGGCGTGGCGATCGGCGACCAGATCGTCGATGTCTCCGCGGCGGCCGGTTTGTTCGACGGACCCGCCGCCGTCGCGGCGCAGGCGTGCGGCGCGCCGTTTCTCAACCTGCTGATGTCATTGGGGCCGCCGGCTTGGTCTGCTTTGCGGCTTGCTTTGTGGCGGGAGCTCGCCGCCGAAGCCGGCGCCGGCGCCCGTTTGCGTCCTTACCTGACGCCGATGGCCTATGCCGAGATGAGAATGCCGGTTGCATTTCGCAACTTCTCCGACTTCTTCGCTTCGATCTTTCACGCCACCAATGCCGGACAATTGTTTCGCCCCGATCATCCGCTGACCCCGAACTACAAATACGTCCCGCTCGCCTATCACAGCCGCGCGTCCTCGGTGCGGATCAGCAACATTGCGGTCACCCGGCCGAGCGGACAGCGCAAAGGAGTGGATGGATCGGGGCCGAGCTTCGGCCCTTCGCAGCGTCTCGATTTTGAACTCGAACTCGGCGCATTCGTCGGCACGGCCTCCGACTTGGGTCGCTCGGTTCCGATCGGCGCGGCGGCAAATTACATTTTTGGCTATTGCCTCCTCAATGACTGGTCGGCGCGCGACATTCAGGCCTGGGAATCCCAACCGCTCGGTCCGTTCCTCGGCAAGAGTTTCGCCACCACGATTTCGCCCTGGGTGGTGACGACGGACGCCTTGGCACCGTTTCACACGGCCGCATTTGCCAGGCCCGAAGGCGATCCGGCGCCGCTGCCGTATCTCGATGACGCACCAGACCGGGCGCAGGGCGGCCTCGACATTACGCTCGAAGCCTATATTGCGACCGCTGCCATGCGGCGCGACGGCGTTGCACCGCATCGCCTGACGCAAAGTTCGTTCGCGCAGATGTACTGGACCTTCGCCCAGATGATCGCGCACCACACCAGCAATGGCTGCAATTTCGAGATCGGCGATTTAATCGGATCCGGCACGGTGTCCGGACCGGAGCCCTCGAGTTGGGCCAGTCTGCTGGAGCTCACGGCCGCCGGTTCAAAGCCGCTAGCGCTGCCGAACGGCGAGCAGCGCACTTTCATCGAAGACGGCGACGAAGTTACCTTCCGCGGCTTCTGCGCCAAGCCGAGCTGCGCGCGGATCGGTTTCGGTGAATGCCGCGCCACTGTGCAGCCGGCCGGGTGAACCGGCCTTTGCCGCTCAGTGAATCTCGGGTTCGGGAATAGCCGCCTGGCCTTGCAGAAAATCGAAATCGCAGCCCTCGTCGGCCTGCCCGATATGGGCTGAGAACATGGCGCCGTAGCCGCGCTGGTAGCGCGGTGGCGGCGGCGTCCAGGCGTCGCGGCGGCGATTAAGCTCGTCGGCAGCGACGTGCAAGTGGATGCGGCGCGCGGCGACATCGACCTCGATCTCGTCGCCGGTCTGCACCAGCGCCAAAGGACCGCCGACGAAACTTTCCGGCGCGACATGCAGAATGCAAGCGCCGTAGCTGGTGCCGCTCATGCGCGCGTCGGAAATGCGCAGCATGTCGCGCACCCCAGCTTTGAGAAGTTTCTTCGGGATCGGCAGCTGACCCCATTCCGGCATGCCCGGCCCGCCCTTTGGCCCGCCGTTTTTGAGCACCAAGACGTGATCGGGCGTCGCGTCGAGATCGTCGCGATCGACCTCCCGCGCCATATGGTCGTAATTTTCGAATGCGATCGCCTTGCCGCGATGGCGCAACAACCGCTTGTCGGCGGCGGCCGGTTTCATCACGCAGCCGCGCGGCGCCAGGTTTCCGGTCAGCACCGCGGTTGCGCCCTCCGGATAAAGCGGTTTGTCCAAGGAATGGATGACATCCGGCAGATGCACCTTGCTGCCGGCGATCGCTTCGCCAAGCGTGCGTCCTGAAACATTGACGCAAGACAAATCGAGAAGATCCCGCATTTGCGCCATCAAGGCACGCAAGCCGCCGGCATAGAAGAAATCCTCCATCAGATATTTGCCGGACGGCGTGATGTTGGCGATGACCGGCACCTGCCGCGAAATCTCGTCGAACCGCGCCATGTCGAGCTTCAGCCCGATGCGGCGCGCCATGGCGATGACGTGGATGATGGCGTTGGTCGAACCGCCGAGCGCCATGTGAACGCGGATAGCGTTATCGAACGCCGCAGGAGTGAGAATTTTGTCCGGCGTCAAATCCTCCCACACCATCTCGACGGCGCGTCGCCCGGCGGCGGCGCACATCCGCGGATGGTTTGAGTCCGGCGCCGGGATCGAGGATGCGCCCGGCAGCGCCAATCCGAGCGCCTCGGTGATCGCCATCATGGTCGCCGCGGTGCCCATCACCATGCAGGTGCCGAAGGAGCGGGATATGCCGCCCTCGATTTCATTCCACTCGTCGTCGCCGATCCGGCCGGCGCGTTTCTCGTCCCAATATTTCCAGGCATCAGAGCCTGACCCGAGCACGTTGCCGCGCCAGTTGCCGCGCAACATTGGCCCGGCCGGTACGTAGATCGCGGGAATGCCCATGCTAATCGCGCCCATGATCAATCCGGGCGTGGTCTTGTCGCAGCCGCCCATAAGCACCGCGCCGTCGATCGGATGGCTGCGCAACAGCTCTTCGCATTCCATCGCCAGGAAATTGCGATAGAGCATGGTGGACGGTTTGACGAACGGTTCAGCCAGCGACATCGCCGGCAGTTCGATCGGAAAGCCGCCGGCCTGGTAAACGCCGCGTTTGACGTCTTCGGCGCGATCACGCAAATGGCCGTGGCAGGCGTTGATCTCACTCCAGGTATTGATGATGCCGATAACCGGTTTGCCCACCCAATCGGCGCGGTCATAACCGAATTGGCGCAGCCGCGAGCGATGTCCGAACGAGCGCAGATCGTTGCGGCCGAGCCAGCGATAAGAGCGCAATTGGTCTGGCGATCTTGTTTTGCTCATGGTTACCGCAATCTATTCCGCAGTCGCTCCTCGGGCTTGCCGGGAATTAAAACGCCGCCGAGGTCGGCGAGCTTTGCCTGCATTGCCGGATCCGCGAGCGCTTCGTTGACCAGACGATTGAGCTTATCGATGATTGGGCGTGGCGTGCCCTTCGGCACGGTCATGCCGAACCAGGCGCTTGCTTCGTAGCCCGGTACGGGGCCCTCCGGTCCAACGACATCAATGGGTTGCATCGTCAACGCGCCCAAACCCTCGGATTGATAATCAAAACTAATTGGGCCTCGTGTCAACACGCGCGAGTCTTTGTTTGATCCGCGAGGAGGAGCGTCAAATGACTGATGCTGTGAAAGGCCATAACAAGGGTCCCATTGGGCCACTCGACCCCGACCAGCCTCCGCCTGCTGTCCCGATACTGAAGCGGCACCATCGTCTCCGCGCCAAGGAGGCCGTCGAGGCGCTCCGATCAATGGGCGTCGAAATCACTGAGAGAGACCTAGAGTATTATCACGCGCGCGGCGAAGGCCCGCCGCACGCAATGGCACCGGGTCAAAGGGAATACATCTGGGGCCACGTTTTGGACTGGACTGCACACACGTTCCCAGTCCCTAAGCTGAACCGCAAGCAGGCGACCAAATACATTTGCGAGGAGTTAGGTTATCCAATCGGGCCCACTGTTCTCAGCCAGTTGATCTACACGCCAGGGAGAGGCCCGCGCTACATCAACCAGGGCCGCGACACTTATTACACCAAGGAAGCTCTCGAGGAGTGGGTTGAAGAGGATCGGGCACGGGGGCCGCGTCATTCCACTGCACCGAAATACTTACCCCTCTACGCTAAGCGGCGATGCCCCGCTGGCACCGCCTTTATGGACCCAGACATGGCGGCATACACGCTTGCGCTGGTTGCGACGCTAGGGACACGACCTCTTCCAGAACATAAGGGGTGTCCGTGGGTGAAGCACCCGGACTGCGCATCGCGTCCGAGGGCCTTGTGCAACCTCATACACCTGCCCCTCGATCCTGCCCTGTTCGCGGCCTATGAAAAGCGTGGGATTATCCGGCTGCTCCGTACGAAGCGGCCTGACGCCCTCGACATCAAGGCCTACCTCCGTGACTGGGCTGAGATCAACTGGACTCGGTGGGGCGCGACGACAGTGAACGGGTAATACATTGAATTTAAAACCAATGTATTATCACACGCCTCGCGGCCCCTGCGTGGCCCACTGGTATTATGTGTCAAAAGTACTCACATTTTTGCGAACACCTATGGCGAGTCAGGCGCTCGGCAATTTTTGGCCCCCCACCCCCCCCTCGAGTCGCAGGAACGCCGCGACTAGGCTGTCGCTGTCGCATACATTATCTTTGACGAAGCCAAAGCGACGAGGCCGGAGAGATGGCAAGGGCCAGATTACAGCGCATCAGTCCCAAAGGCCCCAAGCGCAGTCGCAATAAGCGAGTCGCTTGGAACACTCCAAGGCTGCGGCTTCTCCTCAAACGTGATAAGCGCTCGGTTGTGAAGATCTCAGAAGAAGAATCATTAGGTCAGCCACGACCTGCGGGCCTCGTCATATCTGTGAAAACTAATTGCAAATTTGCGAGGGTGGATACGTTTCAGCGAGCGCGAGGAATTTTGGCCCCCGACAATGTAAATGGACCAGCTTCGGGCGGTTGAAAGCTTCAATAGCCGATTAGAATTTCACTGACCGTCGGTTTTGTGGCGCGAATTGCAGGCTCGGAGGAACTGTATTCCTTGTCGTCTGAAATCGCACCGATCTTTTCAGTTGAAGCCTTTGCATCGGCGCGCAAGCTGAGGCCTGCATTGCAGTCACCAGCAAGCGTAGCTAGCTCTCCGCCGTCCCAGTCGCTCACGGTCGCGACGCGGTCCTTATCGAAACCCTTGAGCTTGAACGGCTTGTGATTGATCTTTTCGACTTGCTCCAAAGTCTGGCCGACCCGCAAGCCATCTGGCGCGGTCCAAGTTGACTGGCCGCCGATGACGATCAGATGAATATCGCTACGGTGGGTTCGATCGGACCACCAGACTTCGAGTCGACGCTTCGGATCATTAGGGAACAATATCGAAGCCGGGACTTTGGTGCCGTCAGCG
>DATAYT010000257.1:0-2399 GCA_036272395.1 Xanthobacteraceae bacterium | reverse complement strand
TGAACGCCCATAATTGCCCCATGAACCGCACTCGACCACACGGTGAACCAGATGAGGCTCTTATGAGCGTAGGGATTTCTTGAGGCGATGATCAAAAACACGCCGAGGGTCGCATACACTCCAATGATCATCATCAGATAGTGCGAGTATCCCTGTCCCCACACCCAGCCCGAAGGCCACACTACGCCCAACGTGTATATGCCAAATATAAACGTTAGACCGACAGCGATTAGGGCAAAACGGAGAAAAAGCAGGCGATTTGCATCAGACATTTTTTCGCCTCCTAGTTCAACGGCTAATCCCATAAGCAAGCCCGAAATTGCACGCCCGGATTTGTGCGGCCAGTTCAGAAACTGAATCCAGTACAGAAAATGTACTAGCTTGCCTGATCGTTGCTCCTTATCCTTCGTTCCAACCCTCACGATGGAGCGCGGTCATGCCCGACAGCGGCTATAATCAATTCTGTCCCGTGGCGATGGCGGCCGAAGTTCTTGGGGCGCGATGGACCCTTCTTCTGCTGCGCGAACTCCTCGCCGGCTCGACTCGCTTCAATGATCTCAGGCGCGGTGTGCCGAGGATGTCGCCTGCGCTGTTGTCGAAGCGTTTAAAGGATCTCGAAACGGCCGGAATCGTCACACGCGGCAAAACGTCCGGGGGTCCGGATTTTTTTGAGTATCAGTTGACCGACGCGGGAAGGGATTTGCGAAAGGTCATCGAAGCGGTCGGTGTCTGGGGCCAAAGGTGGGTCGAGACCGAAGCGACGCTTGAAAACTTGGACCCTGAACTGCTGATGTGGGACATGCGGCGCAATATCGATCCGAGACCGATGCCTCGCCGCCGCACCACGATCCAGATCATCTTCAAAGATCTCGCAAAGGCGCGCCAAAAGTGGTGGCTTATTGTGCAGCCGGACCGCGAAGTCGACTTATGTTCGGTTGATCCGGGGTTCGAGGTGGATCTTTATTTGTCGACCGACCTGCGGACGATGACCGAGATTTGGATGGGTTACACCACGATCAGTCGCGCCAAAGACCAGGGCAAGCTGTTCGTCAGCGGAAACAGACAGCTGGAAACAAGTATGAGCTCTTGGGTCGGCCTAAGCAGATTCGCAAAGGTCGACAAACTGGTCGCGTAATCGGGCCAGAGCGCGGGAGGAAGCGGGCAGCCGGAAGCGCTTACTGCAGGATCGCGGTGCGCGCCGTCGGGTAACTCACGGTCGAAACGAAAACGACCGCCGGCCCGCTGAAATGGTCATGGTCGAGGCCGGGATTGGGATCGGCCGCGAATGTCATCATCACCACACTGCGCGGCTTGACCATCAGCGCCGCCAGCGCGCGGAAATCGCGCGCGCCAAGCGCCAGCGTGGTCAGGAACCGGTGCACGTTGGGCGCCACCAGCACCGCACGCAGCCAGGGATTTTCCAGCCGCACGCCGGTTTTGATCGCGATCACCGAAGAGGCGCTGGCACTGAGAATTGTCGAAGTAATCTGGTTGGCGACCCGTTTCATCACAATCGTCGTGCCATTCGGCACAACCTGCGCGTCGGCATCCGGCTCTTCCGGATGGAGCGCCTGCGCGCCGCGCACCTGCGGTTCGGCGGAGATCGCGGCGGCGCGCAGCGCGGTGATTCCGGTTACCGCTGTGCCTGTCGTCGCCGGCGGATGCGCCGGCGGCTGCGCGGCATAAGCGAGCGTCGCTGAAGGCGCGGCGTCGTCGCGCAGATCGCGGAATGGCCCGCCGATCGCCGCAGCCGCCGCCTTGGCGTTGCCGGGTTTGGTCGAAGCGTCGCGGGCCGGCGGCTGAGCGGAGGGCGTGACCGCCATTCCATCGGGCGGACCCTGCCAATAGCCGCGCACGCGAATAACATCATTCGGCGTCGCCGCGTTGGTTCGGTCCGCCGATTCGCTCGCCACGCTGGATGGCGCGGGCGGCAACAGCGCGGCGACCTGGACAAGCTTTGGTTTGGCGGTGTCGCTCGCGCGCTTGTCAGCGCCGGCACTGCTCGGCTCTACCTTCTTGTCGCTTGCGGGTTGTGCGCTGGCCACGGTGACCGGCACCACAGGTTTCGCCCGCATCGGCGTTGCCACGGGCGCGACCGTTGCGACCGGCGCCGCTTCGTCGTCCTCGTCATCACGGGCGAGGCCCAGAAGTTTGGCAAATGGATTGACCGGGGCGTGCTCGTTGCTCGCGAGAACGGTTTCAACATTCACGCCCGCGCTGCGCGCCGCGTCAAGCGAAAGGTCCGACGGCACGTCGCCGCGCTTACTGATTTCGGCAAGCGCCACCGCATAGCCCGGCAGCGGCTTGCCGTCGCTCGGAATGTGCACGGTGCGCCCGTCCGGGAACACGCGCACCAATTCTTCATGCGACATGCGCGGCCACATGCGCACCCCGCCGGT
>DATAYT010000256.1:0-3229 GCA_036272395.1 Xanthobacteraceae bacterium | reverse complement strand
GCTAGGACCAAAACCATCTTTGCCCTCGCGCCGTTTCTAATTTGGTCGATAGCTAACTTCGGTCTTTACACATTCATTGCCGCAATACTGCGCCGCAGTCTGCCGGCGACAGTTGTCCCCCTGTTACTCCTTCTGTTTGGGCTTGGCGCCGTCGCCGGAAACTTTATGGGCGGCGTCCTATCCGATCGATTTGGCACCCGTAGGCCAATGATAACCTGCCTAACGTTGTTGATATGTGCGTTGGCCGGTATCGAATTCACGAGTTCTTCGTTGATAGCCGCAGGCGTAAACATGATCGCTTGGGCAATACTTATGGCCGCTCTTTTCACGCTCCAGCAACAGAGAGCGATCCTAGTAGATCCTGCACAATCAAGTTTGCTGCTCGCTCTCAACAATTCCGCCTTGTATCTAGGCGCTGCTATTGGCTCGGCTGCCTTCGGCGCGGTCATTTCGGCGATGTCGTTTGCCTTCGTTTCGCCCATCAGCGCTGGTGTTGCCGCTTTGAGTCTCGGTGCGCTGCTTTTTATGCGGCTGCACGATCAAGAGACGCCGCCATCCGCCCACACCGAGAGGACCAGTGACGCGCATTCGCCGAACGTTACCGTAATCCAGAAGCGAACCGTGCCTCTCACCTATGAGGTCGCACAATGACTGACATAACGGTCAACGGCATCCTGCGTCATCCAAAAGGCGAAGGCGACACGCCTCTCTTGTGGTATCCGCGCGACGGACTCGGCTTGACCGGAACGCGTTTCGGTTGCGGAGCAGGATAGTGCGGCTGTGCCACGGTTCATGTCGACGGCAAGGCGATCAGTTCCTGCCTCAGGCGCGCAAGAAATCTGTCGTGCGTACTCCTGCGAGCTGTTCTGGTTCCCGCGTTGAAAAAAATTTTTCAACCGAGCGACAGAACTTTCGCCATTCCCCTTACTTAACTTTCTACCGATGCAATATGTGGGTCACTTGATGAGCTACATCATCACCTTACTCCGAGGAGATCCACGGTGATCACAATCGAAGTCAATGGAACCTCCCGTCAAATCGATATTGAACCTGACACACCGCTGCTCTGGGTATTGCGCGATGTCGTCGGCCTGACCGGCACGAAATTCGGCTGCGGCATCGCACAATGTGGAGCCTGCACGGTGCACATCGATGGCAAGCCGATGCGTTCCTGCTCGGTGCCGATTGGTGCGCTCGATGGCGCCAAGATCACGACAATCGAAGGGCTCTCGCCGGACAACAACCATCCGGTCCAGCGCGCGTGGATCGCCGAAGATGTTCCGCAATGCGGCTACTGCCAGTCAGGGCAGATCATGGCGACGGTCGCATTCCTGAAAGAGTTCCCCAATCCGACCGACGCCGATATCGATGCCAACATCACAAATATCTGTCGTTGCGGAACTTATGAGCGTATGCGCCGCGCCATTCATCGCGCCGCCGACATGATGAACAGCTAGGTGGGAGAACGGATATGTCGGGCTACCACAGCATCCAAGACGATCGACGCGCTTTCATTCGCGCCCGCGACGTAAGTCTAACGCGGCGCCATTTTATCTTCACCGCTGTCAGCGCCGCCGGTGGCCTTATGATCGGCATCGGCAGCACCTTGCGAGCTGCCGATGCTGCTACTGTTTCGTCGCAGCCTTGGAACGACGACAACGCTTACGCCCCAAACGAGATCGACGCGTGGATCGCGATCGATCCGGACGATTCCATCCTCATTCGCTACCAGCGGTCGGAGATGGGGCAAGGCAGCATGACGGCGTTGCCGATGATGATTGCCGAAGAGTTGCAGTGCGACTGGTCGAAGGTGCGGATCGAATATGCTTCGCCCAACCGCAATCTCCGCGAGAATAACGTCTACGGTCCGATGTTCTCGCATGGCAGCCAATCGGTGCGGGCGTCGCAGAAGAAGGTGCAGCAGGTCGGCGCCAGCGCGCGCGAGCGCCTGATCGCCGCCGCGGCGACGCAGTGGAACGTTGAGCCGGCCAAGTGCACGGCGGCAAACAGCATGGTGACCCATGCCGCCTCCGGCCGCACCATAAGCTATGGCGCGCTCGCCGCGGCGGCGGCGAAAATCAAACTCGCCGCCGAGCCGGCGATTAAGACGCCTGCTCAGTTCACCTTTATCCCCAAACCGATGCCGCGCGTCGACGTAGTCCACAAGACCGACGGATCCGCCAAATTCGGCATCGACGCCCAGGTTCCGGGCATGGTTTTCGCCGCGATCACGGCGTGCCCTGTCCCCGGCGGCAAGCTCAAGGGCGTCGATGAGACGGTGCTCGCCGGCGCGCCGGGCATTCTCCAGGTGGTGAAGCTTGATAACGCTGTGGCTGTGGTTGCGACCGCAAGCTTCTGGCGCGCCAAGCGAGCGCTGTCCCGGCTGCAACCGGAGTGGGACGCCGGCGAGGCAGGCAAGGTCGACAGCGATCAACTCTCGAAAGCGTACCGCGCGGCGCTGTCCGAGCCCATGCTGACTGCACGCAACGACGGCAATGTCGATCAGGCCCTGTCAGGCGCGACAAAGACGTTCGAGGCCGTCTACGAGACGCCTTATCTGTCGCATTCGCCCATGGAGCCGATGAATGCGACTGTGAATCTGCAGGCCGATAGGCTCGATGTCTGGGTCGGTACGCAGGCGGCGGACGAGGCGCTCGAGGCGGCCGCGCATGCCTCTGGCCTGAAGCCGGAGCAGGTTTACGTTCACAACGCGTTCGTGGGCGGAGGTTTCGGCCGCCGCGATGCGAATGACGAAGTCAAGCAAGCCATTGCCATCGCGAAAACAGTGCAGCGGCCGGTAAAGCTTGTTTGGACGCGTGAAGAGGACACCCGCCAGGATAAGTTCCGTCCGCATGCAGCTGTCGCCTTCAAGGCCGCCACCGGCCCCGATGGAATGCCGACCGCATGGTCGATGCGCGTTGTGACCTCGTCGATCTTTGCTTCGGTCGGCAGGCCGCTCGCCGCCAATAAAGTCGAGCCGCAAGCCGTCGTGGGATTGGCCGATAACGGCTACGAGGTGCCAAACACGCGCGTTGAGTCTTTGGTCAAAAACACTCACTTGCCGGTGTGGTTCTGGCGCGCGCCCGGCGCTAACCAGCACGTCTTCGCCATTGAGAGCTTCCTCGATGAGATCGCGTCGGCGAGCGGCATCGATCCTTATCAGATGCGGCGCAAGCTGCTTGAAGGAAAGCCCGACTGGCTCAAGGTGCTGGATACTGCCGCGGAGAAG
>DATAYT010000255.1:0-7308 GCA_036272395.1 Xanthobacteraceae bacterium | reverse complement strand
CGCGGTGCCGATGAGCAACTGGCCGCGGCAGCGGGCATCGGCGGCGATCTGCTACCTCGATTCCGACGTACGCCGCCGCGCCAATCTCAGCATCACTTGCAACGCATTCGCGACTGGCCTTGTGTTCGACGGCCGGCGCGTCACCGGCGTGCGCGCCAGAATCGGCGCCGAGCAAAAGGAATTTTTCGCCCGCGAAGTCATCGTGGCGCTGGGCGGCATCCATTCGCCGGCTTTTCTAATGCGCGCCGGGATCGGGGCCGCGGCCGCGTTGCGCGATCTCGGGATTACGGTGAACGCCGATTTGCCCGCGGTCGGCGAAAATCTGTCGAACCATGCCATTGTCTTCGTCGGGCTTCTGCAAAAGCCTGGCGCGCGGCAATCGAACGACATCCGGCCGCACCCGATGACGGCGTTTCGTTACTCCTCCGGGCTGCCTGGCGCGCCGGCGGCGGACATGTATGTCAACGTGCAGTGCAAGACCTCGTGGAGCCCGCTCGGCCACCAAGTCGCAAATCTGGCGCCGTCATTGCTCAAGCCGATGGCGCGCGGGCGCGTGTCGCTGTTGGCGGCCGATCCCGCGGTTCCTCCGCTGGTCGAGTTCAATTTCACCGGCCATGAGCTAGATCTGAAGCGCTTCATTGGGGGCTTTCGCCGCTGCATGGAGATTCTGGCGCATGAGGCGGTGCGCGCCGTGACGCCGCTGACCTTCCCGGTAAAATTCGACGATCGATTGCGGCGGCTTAATCGCATCACATCGGCAAACAAACTCAAAAGCGCCGCCATTGCCGCGCTCATTGATGCCGTGCCGGCGCTCGCGCCGCCAATCTTTGCCACGCTGGCCGATCGCAAAGTCGATCTTGCCGCGCTGGCAGCGGATGATGAGGCGCTGGCGGAGCATATCCGGCACAATGTCGCCGGCACGTTTCATCCGACCGGCACCTGCCGCATGGGCAGAGCCGACGATCGTGCGGCGGTGACGGATGCCGCGGGCCGGGTTCACGGCGTGGCCGGGCTCCGCGTGATCGATGCCTCGATCATGCCGACGATCCCGCGCGGCAACACCAATATTCCGACCATCATGGTCGCTGAAAAAATTGCCGCCGAAATGTTACGCGAACAAACCTGATGCTGGGGCAGCGAGCCGGCGGGCCGCGCTATGAGGCCGGTGTTGCACGAGGCGGCAATCAGCCGCGATCGGCAACACTGACGTAAATGTGCCCGTCGCGGACGGCGACCGGGACCGGGGTGAGGCGCATCGACGGATCGCCCGGATGGCAGCCGGTCGCGAGATCGAATTCATAGCCGTGCCATGGGCAAACGATGTGGCGCTGCTTGCCGAACCGCAGGCCGGCGCTTTTCTTGTCCGGCGTGATCACTTCCTCGACCTGGTTGAAAATCTTGCCCTGACAGACCGGCCCGCCGGCATGCGGGCACAGGTTCTCGTAGGCGAGCACCTTACTGCCGGTGCGAAAGATGCCGACCTCGAGCTTATCGAGGGCGAAGATTCGGTAATCGCCATCGGCGATGTCAGCCAATTTGCCAATTTCCACCTCTTGCATCCGAATCTCCGTCTCCAAGTTATGCAGCGCCGCAGCCGCTTCGGCGCGCCGCTACTCGATTCCCTGCGGCCGATGAAACCAGATTGCCACGTCGAACATGTTGAGATCGGCGGCACGAATCATGCCGCACGCGGTCACTACCGTTTCGGTTGCGGTGACCGAACCGGGCGTAAACGGCGCCACATCGTGGCCGCGCCGTTCCACTTTGGCGGCATAGATTTTGACCGCTGCGGTCAATACCTGCTGCAGAGCCTTGTCGGTAATGGAATCCGGCGTGCCCCGCTTCAGCGCTTCTCGCGCGCGGGTGCAGAAGTCAGCCACGGCTACTGCAGGCTTAGCCGTTTTTGCGGCGTGCTTGACCGCGCGTTTGACCGTTCTTGGCTTTTTTGCTGCAGGCATTGCCGGCTTAAGCCGTTACCGGCACGCGGCTTGCCGGCGCCGGTTTCGCCCTGGCGAGCTTATGCTTGGGGACTTCCAAGTTGAACAGCCGAGCAGCATTCAATCCCAGAATGTTGCGCTTGGCCCGTTCGCTCAGGAACGGCAGGCTGGTGATCGAATTCGGCAGGTCGAAATCCCAGTGCGGCCAGTCGGAAGCAAACAACAGCTGCGTCTCGGCATGGATTGCATCGAGCGTCGCCTCGGTGAGCTTGAGATTCGAGCGTTCGAGCGGCTGGCTGGTGAAATACATGTCGGCGATATATTCGCTCGGCCGGCGTTTGAGCAGCGGCGCCTCGGACGACCGCATCATGTATTCGGAATCGAGCCGCTGCATCAGGAACGGCACCCACGCCAGTCCGCTCTCGATCCACAGCACATTGAGCTTGGGGAATCGCTCAGGCAGCCCGTTGATGATCCAATTGGTGAGATGAATGAGATTGTAATAGACGAACGAGATTGAGTGCATGGAGATGAACCGGTTGCACTGCTGCATCGACTGATCGCCCCAGTGGAATCCGGAGTGGAAGGCCAACGGTTTACCGGTCGCCTGGATCGCCGAGTAAAGCGGCATATAGCTGTCGTGATTGACGGCGCGGAAGCGCGTTGAAGTCACCGAATAGCCGATGACGCCAGGATCATTGGCGTACATCTCGACCGCTTTCACGCAGGCTTCGGGGTGGTTGAATGGCAAATACAGCATCGCTTTGATGCGCTTGTCCTGCGGCAGGATTTCTTCCGACAGCCATTTGTTGAAGGCATTGCCGACCACGACCTCGGTTTCGACTTGCGGATGCATGCCCAGCACCAGCATCGGCGTTGGGAACACGACCATGTAGTCGATACCCATCGAATCCATCGCGCGCTGCACCAGGGTCACCTGGGCGTGGGTCCGGCCGCCCGGCACGCTCTCGGCGAGCCGTTGCTGGTGCGGGATGCGCCCGAACACATCCTGATGCAGAAAGCCGGGCGTGGCGTTGATCAGTCCGGGCGGCGAGCCGCCACGATCCTTGAACGCGCGCGCCATCTGCCGATAGACGTCGCTGTCCATGCGGTCGATGATTTCCGACCAGAACGCGGTCTCGGTGACATGGGCATCGACGTCGACGATGAAGTAGTCGTCGCGCTTCTCCTTGGCGGCATGAGCCAGGGTCTCGCGCGTGTCGGTCTGGATGGTGATTTTCGGCAGCTCGCTGACGCGCGCCGCCCTTTTCCCGTTTTTGCCGCCGCCATTGTGCTTCTTGCCGTTCTTGCCGTTGGGCGGCGTTCGCTTGAGCATGGGTTTCCTCCACTGAAGCGGAGCGGGCGTGTAAAAGCCGTCGCTGTTGCGCCGAAACTAGCAGAAGCCGCGGGCTTTGACATCGCCGAGTGGTCCATTGACCGGCCCTGGCGCGACCGCTACGGAAATTACCGCATTTCAGCCGTTTCGGCGGATTGGACCGCGCCGCCGACCACGCCAAGGTCCACGCCATCGTCCACGCCATGGAACGCTCATGAAGCTTCCATCCTTCGATTACGCCTGTCCGGCCACGATCGCCGAAGCAGTTGCGCTTCTGGCCGCGCATCGCGGCGAGGCCAAGCCGATTGCCGGCGGCCAGAGTCTCGTGCCGATGCTGGCGTTTCGCCTGGCTGCACCGACGCTGCTCGTCGATTTGCGCAAGCTCTCCGAATTAAGCCAAATCACGATCACCGCTGCGGACGTCACCCTCGGCGCCATGGTGCGCTGGCGCGATATTCTGCAGGATCCGCGATTGCGGCAAGCGCATCCGCTTTTAGTCGCCGCGGTTGAACACATCGCCCATTATCAGATCCGCAATCGCGGCACGGTCGGCGGCAGCCTGGCACATGCCGATCCAGCCGCGGAGCTGCCGGGCATTGTCGTCATCTGCGAGGCGGACATCGTTGTGCGCGGCAGCGCTCAATCGCGCGTGATTGCCGCCTGCGATTTCTTTCGTGGCGCGCTTACGACCGCATTGCAGCCCGACGAGATCGTCACCGAAATTCGTTTTCCCGCATGGCCGCGGCAGCGCCGTTACGGGTTTCGCGAATTTGCCAGGCGCCGTGGCGACTTTGCCTTGGCGGCGGCGGCCGTCACGTTCGAGCAGGCAGAGCAGAAATTTCGCAATGTCCGTATTGGAGCGATCGGCGTTGCCGACCGGGCCATTCGTCTTGCCGCCGCCGAGCGCGTGCTCGAGGGCCGCGAGGTGACCGACGTGGCCATTGCTGAAAGCGCGGCCGCAGCGTCGGCCGCAACGGATCCCGCAGACGATATCCATGCCAGTGGCGCCTATCGGAAGACATTGATTGGCGTGATGGTCGAACGCGCATTGCGCGACGCCGTGGGCCGGACCATTGTCTAGGCTCGTACGGCGCGGTTGCTTTCAGATCGCGAGCAGGGAGTATCCGCCATGAGTGTTGCACGGCATCCGCGCCCCAAAGAACTTGAGGGCGTTCCACTCGACGAAATCATGAAAAAATATGTCGGCCGGTTTAAAGACAAGAAACCGGACTGGGCGGCGTTCGAGGACGCCAAGATCGAGGGTTACAAACGCGCGCAGCATCGTTTCATTGGCGCCGGCGGTTCCGGCAAGCATGGCGATCCGACCGTTATCCCGGCGGGCAATTTCACGCTCTCGATCATGTATGTCGAGCCAGGCCAGGGTAACGCGGCGCACACCCATGAAGTTGAAGAGTGTTTCTTCGTGCTGCAAGGTTTACTCGACGTCTTCGTCGAGGACGAAAGCGGCAGGCGCGTCACAACCCGGCTCGGGCCTTGGGAGTGCATTTCCTGCCCGGCGGGGGTCATCCACGGTTATCAGAATGACTCGCTTGAACCGGTCTATTTCCAGGTCATGCTCGGCCGCGGCAAACCGGATACGATGGGCTATGCCGATGATGAGCTTTACAAGCGCAAGGACGCGCACTTGAAGACCGTGTGAGACGTGGGTCGCCGAAAAGAATCAGCCGTAAGTCGGCACAAAAAGCTTCTCGATCGGGATCGGCGCGGCGATGAGGCCCTGTTCGGCCATGTAGCCGACGATCGCCTCGAGCGTCGGACGGTTCGGTTCGACGCCATAGGGCCAACAATCGCCGCCAAACAGCGCGTCGATCTCTTCAATATCGGCCGGGAGCCAAGGCAGCATATAGCGCAGCGTGCCGGGGTAGCGCATTTTCTGCCATGCCCAGTCCTTGGCTGCGCAGAAAGCGGCATAAAGGCTCGTCGCTACGAACGGATGCCGCTCGTATAGTTCCTTGCGGATGACGATCAAATGCATGATCGGAAAAATCCGCGTGCGTCGAAAGTAATCGTGTTCGCGGGTCCGAAAATCCGGAAATAGCCGCACCACGTCGGGATGACGGCCGAGCGCGCGCGGCAGATTGGAGCCGACAATGGCGTCAATCTCGCCCGCTTCGAGGAGGTCGCTCAACGATCTGCCTGTAGTATTCGGCGTGATTTTGACAGGTTTGAGCAGTGGCATCAGCGACGGATGGCCGTAACTTCCCCCCTCGTTGACGGCGCCTTGCACCCATTCGATGCCGGACAAATCGATCCCGAGGTCGTGCTGCATCAGACCGCGCACGAAGATTGCGGCGGTCTGGCTGTAAAGCGGGACGCCGATACGCTTGCCGGCAAGCTCTTTGGCCGCGGTTACGCGGCGGCGGTTTACGACAATAAAGCCATGGCGAAAGACCCGGGACGCGAATACCGGCAGCGCCACGAAGGGTAACTTCCCCGCCGCGAAGCGGCTGATATATTCCGAGCTCGACATCTCGCAGACGTCGAATTCGAGCCGGCCGGTCATGCGATCAAAAATCTCGCGAGCATTATCGAGAACCAGAAAATTGAGATCGATGCCGTCTGGTTTGACGTCGCCGGTATGAAGCGCCAGCATCCGGTCGTAGAGACCGCAGGCGAAGGTGATCGGCAGGGCAGGCATCTCAGTTGCTCCGCGGGATTTGCGAATTTCTTTTCTTACTATTACACAGCGCCATCGGCGATGTCCGCTTGACGGCCCATATCGGTCCAATTCATTTTGGATAGAACGATGACAGATTCAGCATTGCTCGCCCGCTTCGACGGCCCCATCGTGATGATCGGCTTCGGCTCGATCGGCAAGGGCACCCTGCCGCTGATCGAGCGGCACCTTGCTTTCGATCACGAGAAATTTGTGGTCATCGCCCCGGACGATGCCGATCGCGAACTGCTTGACGTGCGCCAGATCAGGTTTCTGCATCTGGCGATCACACGCGATAACTATCGCGACATCCTCAAGCCCCTTCTGGCCTGCGGTCCCGGCCGCGGCATGATCGTCAATCTGTCGGTCGATACGTCGTCGGTCGATCTGATGGAGTTCTGCAAGGACGTCGACGCCTTTTACATCGACACCGTCGTCGAGCCCTGGCCCGGGCTTTATCTCGACGGCAAGCGATCGCTGTCGGAACGGTCGAATTACGCGCTGCGTGAAGGCGTGCTTGACCTGCGGCGGCGGCGGCCCGGCGGCGTTACCGCCGTGAGCTGCTGCGGCGCCAATCCGGGCATGGTGTCCTGGATGGTCAAGCAGGCGCTGGTCGACATCGCCAAAGATCTAAAACTCGATTTCGTCAAACCGGGGACCCGGGAGGAATGGGGCCGCCTGATGCAGCGCGTCGGCGTCAAGGGCATCCACATCGCCGAGCGCGATACGCAACGGGCGAATACGCCCAAGCCACGCGGCAAGTTCATCAATACCTGGTCGGTGGAGGGTTTCGTTGCCGAAGGCCTGCAGCCTTCCGAGTTAGGCTGGGGCACGCATGAAAAGACCATGCCGTCCGGCGCACATCACCATAAATTCGGCTGCGACGCGGCGATTTATCTGACGCGTCCCGGCGCCGGCACGCGGGTGCGCTCGTGGACGCCGACGGGACAAGCGCAGCATGGTTTTCTGGTCACCCACAACGAGTCGATCTCGATCGCCGACTATTTCACGCTGCGCGAGAACGGCAAGGTGATCTACCGGCCGACCTGCCACTACGCCTATCACCCTTGCGACGATGCCATCCTGTCGCTGCACGAAATGGCCGGTGCCGGCTGGGTGCCGCAAAAGACCTGGCACATTCTCAGTGAGGACGACATTGTCGACGGCATCGACGAACTCGGCGTGCTGCTCTACGGGCACGCCAAGAACGCCTACTGGTACGGTTCCCAGCTCTCGATCGAGGAGACTCGCAAGCTCGCCCCCTATCAGAACGCGACCGGCCTGCAAGTCACCTCGGCGGTGCTCGCCGGCATTATCTGGATGCTCGAAAATCCCGATCGCGGGGTTGTCGAGGCTGA
>DATAYT010000254.1:0-6586 GCA_036272395.1 Xanthobacteraceae bacterium | reverse complement strand
GCGAAACATTGCTCGACGAGTTCGGCGGAACGCGCCAAGTCGCGTTTGGACTCGTCCTTGAGAATCTCGCCGACCGTGAATTTCACCGCCTTGATGGTGAGCGGCGCGTTGGCGCAAATCATATCGGTGATGTTCTTCACGTACGGCTCCAGCTCGGCGGCCGGCACGACGCGGTTGACGAGGCCCATTGCCAACGCTTCGTTGGCGTCGAACTGGCGCGCGGTATAGAAAATCTCTTTGGCAAAAGCCGGGCCGACAATATCGACCAGCCGCTTGAGACCCTTATGACCGTAGCCCACGCCGAGCTTGGCCGCCGGCACGGCGAAACGCGAATTGTCCGAGCAGAAACGCAAGTCGCAGCAGGTGGCGAGCCCGAGGCCGCCGCCCAGGCAGTAGCCCTTGATCATCGCGATCGTCGGCTTAGGAAATTCAGCGATGCTCGAATAGGCGGCATCCGATTTCAAATTGTAAGCGCGCTGCGCTTCGACCGTGGCGCGCTCGCTCGCGAACTTGGAAATGTCGGCGCCGGAGACGAATGCTTTGCCGCCGGCGCCGGTGAGCACCACCACGCGAATGTCGTCGTCCGCGGCGAAGCCGTCGAGAATGCGCTTGGTCGCATCCCACATCTCCAGCGACACAGCGTTGTGCCGCTCGGGATTGTTGAAGGTAACAATGCCGACGCCGCCTTCCTTGCGCGCGAGCATTTTGTCGGTTTGAGACATTCATTCCTCTCCAATTATCTGAAACTCCGTCGTACTGAGGCCCGCACTACGTGCGGGCACCTCAGGATGACGAAGGAAAGTCTTCACAGCGCCTTCGCCTTATGCAGCGCCGCGATGTCGCGCGCACTAAAGCCGAACTCTTTGAGGATCGCGTTGGTATGCTCGCCGAGATCGGGGGGCCGCGCCGCCAAACGTGACGGCGTGCGCGACAGGCCGACCGGCTGGCCAAGCAGGCGCATCTTGCTCTTGTCCTTCATGGTCACGCTCTGGACGATGCCGAGGTGCTGCACCTGCGGATCGGCAAACACCTGATCGATCGAATAGATCGGCCCGGAGGGTACGCCGGCTTTGTTGAGACGCTCGACCCATTCGGCGCTGGTTGCGGCGGCGAGGTAGTTGTCGATTTCCGGGCTGAGCGCGTCGCGGTTCTTCGAACGCGCTTCCGCGGTCTTGTACTCGGGCCGCTCCATGAGCGCGGTGGCGCCGACGGCTTCACAGAACCGCTGCCAGGTCTTTTGGCCCGCCGTGGCGATATTGATGTAGCCGTCCTTGGTCTTGAACACGCCGGTCGGAATGCTGGTCGGATGATTGTTGCCGGCCTGCTTGGCCACTTCGCCCTTGACCAGATAGCGCGAGCCTTGGAAGTCGAGCATGAAAATCTGCGCCTGCAGCAGCGAGCTCTCGACGTACTGACCCTTCTTAGATTTCTCGCGCTCGAGAAGGGCGACCAGAATGCCGAGCGCGGCAAACAGGCCGGCGGTGAGATCGGCGATCGGGATGCCGGCGCGAACCGGGCCCTGGCCGGGCAGGCCGGTGATCGACATCAGCCCGCCCATGCCCTGGGCGATCTGATCGAAGCCGGGCCGGTTGGCATAAGGGCCGGTCTGCCCAAAGCCGGAAATGCTGGCATAAACGAGCCGCGGGTTGATCTTCGCCAGCGTCTTGTAGTCGATGCCAAGCCGCTTCTTCACGTCGGGGCGGAAATTCTCGACCACGACATCGGCTTTCTTGACCATGCGCTTGAACGCAGCCAGGCCCTCCGGCGTCTTGAGGTTGAGCGTCATGCTGCGCTTGTTGCGGTGCAGGTTCTGAAAATCAGAGCCCTCGCGCGGGCCTCCCATCTGATCTTCGACGCCGGGCGGGGATTCGATCTTGATGACGTTGGCGCCCCAATCGGCGAGCTGGCGAACGCAGGTCGGGCCCGCACGCACGCGGCTGAGGTCGAGCACCGTAAAGCGTGCCAGAGCTTTCGAAGGACGGGGAAAAGGCATTGCCGAAGTCTCCGATCTGCCTTCACCGGGATCAAATACCCGTTATGCGGGTGCGAACTTCACCGATCCTGACGGTGTTGTCTACCGGTGCGGATGCATGCGTCATTTGTCCGGCAGGAACGATAAAATAGATCGGATAAGCTAACCCGCCGCCGCCATCTTTCCGGCGCTTTGGAGAAGTGATCATGAATGAAGAAGCGTTCAATGTGAGCATACGCAAATTTCTCAAGAAGGTCGGTATCACCTCGCAGCGCGAAATCGAGAAGGCTGTCCGCGCCGCGCTTGCCAATAGCAAGCTCAAAGGGCACGAGGCGCTGCCGGCAAAGGTGACGCTTACCGTCGGCGCGGTCGGGCTGGCGGTCGAGATCGACGGCGCGATCGAGTTGGAATAGGGGCGCAATTGTCGGGACCCGTGCGGGTGTAAATATGCCGGGAATTGTTCGTTCGCTGATCGCGGTAATCGTCCTCGCCATCGCCGCACCTGCAGGCCTCGCGCAGGAACACCGCGATGCCGATCGCAACAATGCGCATGAGGATGCGCGACAGCGCGCGGGCGAGCACCACGAGCCGAGCGGCCAGGATCAGAACGCCCATCAGCAGAACGCGCCCGGCGTGCTGGCTTTATTGCCAGGCGACTCCGTCACCGAGCATATGATCGATCTGCCGTCGGGCAAGCTCACCTATACCGCGACCGCGGGCACGTTTGCCTTGTTCGACCAGAGCGGCGAACGCTCGGCGCAGATTTTTTACACGGCCTTTGTCGCGAAGTCGTCGAATACCGCGGCGCGGCCGGTGACCTTCGTCTTCAACGGCGGGCCCGGCGCCGCTTCGGCCTTTCTCAATCTCGGTGTGGTCGGGCCGCGGATCGCCCAGTTCGGTCCCGACGGCCGTGACGGCTCCAAAGTGCGCTTGATCGACAATCCCGACACCTGGCTGCCGTTCACCGACCTGGTGCTGATCGATCCGGTTGGCACCGGCTGGAGCCGCGCGGCCAAGCCGGACGGCGCCCGAGGCTTTTGGTCCGTTCATAGCGATGCGGAATCCATGGCCAAGGTCATCGCGCTCTACGTCGCCAAGAACGGGCGCGCCAGCTCGCCCAAATTCATCCTCGGCGAAAGCTACGGCGGGTTTCGCGCGGCCAAGGTCGCGCGCGTACTGCAAAGCGAGCAGGGCATCGTCGCCTCCGGCGTCCTCATGCTGTCGCCGACGCTCGAAGGCGCATTTCAATTCGGCGGCGATCGCTTCGCGCTTGGCGCCGCCTTGCAATTGCCATCGCTCGCGGCGGCCGAGCTCGAGCGAGAAGGAGCCTTCAGCAAGGAAGCGCTTGCCGAGGTTGAGCATTTTGCTCTGACCGATTATCTCACGACGCTCGCCGGTCCGCCGCCGCAGGGCGAAGCCGCCAAGAGCTTCTATGCGCGGGTCGCGAAAATGACCGGGCTGCCAATCGAAGCCATCACCCAGTCCAACGGCTTCATCCACGACGCTTATGTGAAAAGCTTCGAGGCTGGCAGCCGCAAGATTGTCAGCCATTACGACGCAACATTTGCCGTGGACGATCCCTACCCGACAAGCCCGGTGCCGCGCGGGCCCGACCCGATCCTTGACGCGCTGGTGCGCGCCTACGGCGGCGCATTCGTCGGCTATGCGCGCGACGAACTCGGATTTAAGACCGACATGTCCTACAACCTGCTCGCCGGCGACATCGCCGGAAAATGGGATTGGGAGCAGGGCCACGGTCAGCCCAGCGTCAACGACGATCTGCGCGTGCTCTTGGCGCTGACGCCGTCGTTTCGGCTTTTGATCGCGCACGGCTATAGCGACATGGTGACGCCTTATGCCGTGTCACGCTACGTGCTCGATCACCTTCCGCCGTTTGAAAGCCGCGCCACGCTGAAGCTCTATCCCGGCGGCCACATGTTTTATCTCGACCCAAATTCGCGCAAGGCTTTCAGCGCCGACGCCCGCGCCGTCTATCAGGCGCCGTAATGGCACGCGGATTGGACTTAATCCGAAGATTTCGTCATCATGCGCCCGCCGAGCGTGGGGTGAGCTCATGAGTTTGCTGCAGGTTCAGGGCGTATCGAAGAGTTTCGGCAGTCTGATCGCCCTGAACAATATTTCGATGACGGTCGAGCCGGGGGAGCTGCGCGCGATCATCGGCCCGAACGGCGCCGGCAAGACCACTTTTTTCAACCTGATTACCGGGTTCTTTCGTCCGACCGCGGGCCGCATCGTCTTTGACGGCCAAGACGTCACCGATCTTCTGCCGGCGCGGCGCGTGTGGTGCGGCATAGCCCGGACGTTTCAGGTGACGGAAGTCTTTCCCGAGCTCACAGTGCGCGAGAATTTGCGCATTGCGGTGGAGGTCGCGTCCGGTCTGCGCCTGCGGGCGTGGCTGTCGCAAATGGACGATGAAAAGATCCGCGCGCGGGTGCGCGAACTCATCGACCTCGGCAGTCTCGCCGCCAAAGCCGATCGCCAGGTCGGCGAATTGTCCCATGGCGATCAACGCGCCACCGAGATCATGATGGCGCTGGCGCTCAAGCCGCGCCTGTTGTTGCTCGACGAGCCCACCGCCGGCATGGGCGACCAGGAAACCTACGAAATCACCCAGCTCGTTCGCCGGCTGCATAAGGACGGCAAGCTGACGATCGTTCTGATCGAGCACGACATGCGGGTGGTCTTTCATCTCGCCGACCGCATCATGGTGCTCGACCAAGGCAAGTTCCTCGCCGAAGGCACGCCGGCCGAAATCGCGGCCAACAAGGCGGTGCAAACCGCCTATCTGGGGCAGGCGGCATGAAGGCCGCATTGAGGGCAGCATGAGCGCTGCGCTCGTCGCCGAAGGGCTTCATACGTTTTACGGCAAGAGCCACATCCTACACGGCGTCAGCCTGGAAGCGGCCGAAGGCCAGGTGACCGCCTTGTTGGGGCGCAACGGGGCTGGCAAAACCACGACCTTGCGCAGTCTGATGGGCCTCACTCCGCCACGCGACGGCCGGGTCGCGATATTTGGAACGGAAACCACCGACTGGCCGCCATTTCGGGTTGCCGCGCTCGGCGTCGGCTACGTTCCCGAAGGCCGCCGGATTTTTCCAAATCTCACGGTTGACGAAAATCTGTTGGTGCCGCTCGAGCGGGCCGGGCCGTGGACCGCCGATACGGTTTACCGCTTGTTCCCGCGCCTGCAGGAGCGCCGGGCCAGCCGCGGGCGGCAGCTTTCCGGCGGCGAGCAGGAGATGCTGTCGATCGCGCGCGCCCTTTTGCTCAATCCCAAGCTTCTCATTCTCGATGAGCCGTCGCAGGGATTGGCGCCGCTCATCGTGCGCGAAGTCTTCCGTATCGTCGCGCAAATGCGCTCAGAAGGCATCACGGTGTTGTTGGTCGAACAGAATGTGCGCATGAGTCTCGAAATCGCCGACCATGCTTACGTGCTCGACGATGGTCATGTCGTCTATTCGGGACCTGCGCGTGAGCTGGCAGCCGATGAGGCACGGGTGCAGTCGCTTGCCGGCGCCAGCGCCGAGGAATGGAAACAGCCGAGCTGAAGCGCCAATGCCTGTCGCCTTGAGTTCAGCTTAAATTCAGCTCGAGTTCAGCTCGAGTTCTTGGGATCGAGTCCGTACTTGGCGCACATTTCGTTGACGATCGCGATATCCTTGCCGCCGGCGATCAAGCCGATGACCGCCGACGATACGTGGCCGCCGCTCAAATGCGCTTCGATGATATAGGCCTGGCGGCCGTTATAAGCGGCGTAAGGACTCTGCGCGTCCACCATGGCGCAATAATTGACCGATTCCTCGTTGACGACGGTGGGGAATTTCGCCCATCGATATTTCGCCGCGCCGGCATTGCGCAGCGACGGCGAGACGGCGTCGACAATCACTTTCTTTTCCTGGGGCGTGAGCTCGCGCTGGGCGACACTGGTCGGCACGACCGGCGCACCGTTCGCACCTTCGCCGCTTTGCGTGACGGTGGTGCCGGTGGCGCAGCTGGAAAGCACGATGCCAGCCGCCACTGCGACGATTACGCTGAACACCGAAACTTTCAAGGCGCGCTTGCTCAGGGCGTGTGAGGTTCGGATGCGACTGCCGAATTCGCCGCACGATTCGTCACGCGAACAGCGCCGATAGTGACGTGGGGCGGCGACGCCGATCCGGCCGTTGGCGCGCTGTCCGGATGAATCATGCCGCTAGCGATCATGGCGCGGCCGTCGCGGGTCGGATTGTTCATTTCCTTCACATTCTCGCTGACGAGCTCGTTGGCGGCTTCCGGATGCCCGGTATTGATCTTGCGCATATTGCTCACGAAGACTTTTGGATAAATCCAGCTTGAGGACGGTACTTTAAGACCCATGAAGTTGGCGATGTCGGCGACGAAGGCGTTGCAGTTGTACAGCTCCACGCTCCAGGTCGTCGATTTGGCCTGCAGCTGCCGGATAAAAGCGACGGTTCTGTCGTACTGCTCCTTGCTCACCAGAACGCGGTAACGCGAGGTGATGTATTTGTCCTCGAGGTCGCCGTCGGTCCAGCCGGTATCCGAGGGAACCGGAACATAATGGCCCATGAGCCACATCTGGGGGTCATCGCCCTT
>DATAYT010000253.1:0-2257 GCA_036272395.1 Xanthobacteraceae bacterium | reverse complement strand
GCGGCCGCGACAGCCCGTCTTATCGATCATTTCTTAACTATTCCGCCGCCACCCGGGCAAAGCTTGCAAAGCGCTTGCGCATCGTCACCAGCTCTTCGGCAGCCGTTGGATGCAGCGCGATGGTGGCGTCGAAGTCGGCTTTCTTGGCGCCCATCTTGACTGCGACCGCGGCAATTTGCGCGATTTCGGCCGCGCCTTCGCCGACGACATGACAACCGACGACGCGATCGGATAGCCCGTCGACAACGAGCTTCATCAGCACGGTCGTCTGGCGACCGGACAAGGTCGCTTTGAGCGGCCTGAACATGGCCTTGTAAATATCGGTTTGCGCAAGCCGGTCGCGCGCCTGCGCCTCTGTCAGTCCGACCGTCCCGACTTCCGGTTCGGAGAATACCGCCGTCGGCACATTAACGTGATCGGCCGCGGTCGGCTTGCCGCCGAACACGGTGTCGGCAAATGCGTGGCCCTCGCGGATGGCCACCGGTGTGAGATTGATCCGGTTGGTTACATCGCCGACGGCATAAATGTTCGACATCGTCGTGCGCGAATATTCGTCCACCACGATGCCGCCGTTCTTGGCGATCTCAACGGCCGCTTCCTTAAGGCCCATCTTCGCTACATTTGGCGCCCGCCCTATCGCGAACATGACCTGATCGGCCGGAATCTGATTGCCGCCTGTCAGTCGCACCAAGAAGTGTCCACCCGCCTCCTCGACGGCTGCGACCTTGCAGCCGGTGAACACGCGGATGCCGCGCGCTTCCATTTCGACGCGGAGATGATGGCGGACGTCATCGTCGAAACCGCGCAAAATATTTTCACCGCGATAAACCAGCGTCACATGCGAGCCGAGCCCAGCGAAGATCCCGGCGAACTCGACCGCGATATAGCCGCCGCCCTGGACCACGACACGGCGCGGAAAGTCACGCAGATGGAACGCCTCATTCGAAGAGATGACGTGTTCGATGCCGGAAATCGGATCGCCGTAGCTCGGCGTGGCGCCGGTGGCGATCAGGACGTAGCGCGCACGCACCCGCGGCCCATCGGCTAATTGAATGCTGTGAGCATCGAGGAGTGTGGCCCGGGTTTTGAAAACTTTGACGCCCGCTTTCGCCAAAGTGGCGCCGTAAGCGGCTTCGAGCCGGGCGATCTCGCGATCCTTGTTGGCGATCAACGTCGTCCAGTCGAACGATGCATTCGGCACCGTCCAGCCGAAGCCCGCGGCATCTTCGAACTCGCCGTGAAAGCGCGAGGCGTAAACCAGAAGCTTCTTGGGCACGCAGCCGCGGATCACACAGGTGCCGCCGAGCCGGTATTCTTCGGCCAGCATGACGCTCGCCCCGTGCTCGGCGGCGACGCGCGCGGCGCGGACGCCGCCCGATCCGCCTCCGACTACAAAAAGATCGACGTCATGCTCGGCCATATCACATGTCGTGTCCGCGCTTCTTCATCTCGGCGCGCATTTTACTCATGACCTCCTCGGAAAGCTTATCCGCCCAATTGCCGGCCATCGACATGCTTTCATCCGCCGTTTTCGGTTCTTCGGTAATGACCTTCTGGCCGAGCGGCGACTGATAGAAGGCCAAAAGCTGCTTCAGCTCCGCTTCGGTGAAATGGCTCGCATAGATTCGCGCTGCATCATTCAAAAGCTCGCTGGAGCGGCCGCTGTACTGTTTGAGTAAATTATCGGCGACTTCGTTCAGATCCTTGCCCCACATGAAGTTCGTCTGCATGAAAAAGTCGCGGGTTTTTATCACCACGCCGCGAATGAGCGGGTCGAAGATGTTATCGGCGTGTTTGGTTTCGAGAATTTGCTTGGCCAGTAGAACGGCGGCCTGCGATGGCTGGTGGGCCGCATTCGGCGCCGCGCCTTGCGCACTGGCCCGGCCGGCCGCGCCGGCAAGCGCGAAAGCGGTCAAGGCCGCCATTGCAAAAGTGATCAATGCGCCGCGCGCGCGGAGCGTGGGCGCAAAGCCGTGATGGCTGCGAGAACGGACGATCATGGGTGCACTTTCCTTCCGTGCTTCCGATCAGGGCCGCTCGACAAGGCGCACCCCGTTTCGACCGGCCAAGATAGCAGTTTGCGCCAAGCCGATGAACAAGCCGTGCTCCATCACGCCGGGCACGGCGGCGAGATTGCGCGCCAGCGCCGGCGGATCGGCGATGCGGCCCAATTGCGCATCAAGGAGCCAGTGCCCGCCATCCGTGACAAAAGCGTGGCCGTCGCGATCCCGCCGTAACTGGGCCGGCCCGGCGCTGC
>DATAYT010000252.1:0-7565 GCA_036272395.1 Xanthobacteraceae bacterium | reverse complement strand
CGATTTTGTCCTGGCCTTCGGCTTTATTCCGGCGCGCTATGGCAGCGAAATCGCAATCGGCTCGCTTCCCGGCGGTTTTGCCGCCGATCTGTGGACTTTCTTCACTTACGCTTTCATCCACGCCGACTGGACCCATCTGGGGCTCAATCTGGCGTGGTTCGTTCCATTCGGGAGCGCGGTGGCGCGCCGCTTCGGCGCCTGGCGCTACACGCTGTTCATGCTTACCACGGCGGCGATTGGGGCGATGACGCATCTGGCTACGCATCTCGGTGCGGTTGAGCCGATGATCGGGGCGTCCGCCGCTATTTCGGGCGCCATGGCGGCGGCCATGCGCTTTGTGTTTCAGCGCGATGGGCGGATTGGATTTTTTCGCGACAGCGCTGATGCCGCACACCTGCCGGCGCAGCCGCTTTTCACCACGCTTCGCGATCCTCGGTTCTTGCTATTTTTGGCAACCTGGATCGGGTTGAATGCGCTGTTCGGCTCCGGCACCATCGCTTTCGGCGCGGAGGCCGGCCAGGAGATCGCCTGGCAAGCTCATGTCGGCGGTTTTTTCGGCGGTTTATTTTTATTCAAAGCCTTCGATCCCGTGCGGTCATCGCCGGAATTGACTGCCGAGCCAAGCGCTTAATTCCGATCGCGAACCTAAATTCTTGGCGTCGTCGTGGTGCACCGCAACGCGCGTGGCGCTCAGAATTTGTGGAACTGTGAACGCTCGGCAAACATTGTTTTCATTAACCCCCGCTCGCGCTGTCGGCATATCGGCGAGCGAGGGCCGTAGGGAGGCTACGATGACCGTCAGTATCCTTCTCGCGGCCAAGGGCCGTGAGGTCACAAGCATTGAACCCAGCGCGACCATGAAGTCCGCGGTGGCGCTGTTGGCAGAAAAGCGCATCGGCGCGGTCCTTGTGCTCGGCGCCGATCATCGCATCGTAGGTATTCTTTCGGAGCGCGACATTGTTCGCGCCATCGCCGAACGCGGCGCGGCCGCGCTCGAAGAGCCGGTCAGCCAATCGATGACGCGCAAGGTTTCGACGTGCACCGAGAACGAGACCATCGCCAGCCTCATGGAACGCATGACGGAAGGAAAATTCCGCCATCTGCCCGTGGTCGATCAAGGCCGGCTGGTCGGCATTGTCTCCATTGGCGACGTCGTCAAGCATCGCCTTCAGGAGATGGAGCGCGATTCCGCGGCGATGCGCGACTATATCCTCACCGCTTAGCCGGTCGGCGGCAGCGACCGCGCCGGTACATTCCCCTGCTTATCGCCCGGCGCTATGATGCTTGGCGAAAGGAAGTGCACCATGAGCTGGGGCGGAATTGCGCGCTTACTCTTTACCGCCGGATTGGCGATCGCGCTGGGGCACTCGGCGGGACAGGCAGCGGGGAAGATCCGCGTTGCGCAAACCTCAATCGTCACCAATTGCATGATGTCGTGCAACTCGCAGGCCGCGTCCTGCCAGACCACATGCCTCATTCCCGGCACGGCGCCGACGGGAGCCGCCACGATCGGAAGCAATGCCACTCAGAGCACGGCCTGCCAGCTCAATTGCACGACCCAGCAAATCAATTGCCAGGCGCTCTGCGGACGGACTTCGCCGTCGCCGTAGCGCTGCGGGCAAATGAATAGGCGGATCAGCTTAAAACGGCGATCGATTCAGCGATCGAGTCGATTGCCTTTTCGGTGGCGGCGCGGCCGACCGTAATGGATTCGGCGGCGCGATGAAAATCGAGCCAGCCAATATGGCCGATGCGCGGCGTAATATGGACGTCCGGCGGATCACCGGCCAGCCGCATGCGGGTGAGGCGGTCCTGCATGATGTTGAAGGATTCCACCATGACCGTGGAGAAGCTCGGCCGGCTGTCGCCCGAGATGATCTGCCGCTTGAGCGCGCGTTCGGCCGTGAACATGCCGCGCAGCCGCGCGAAGCCGTTGCGCGCGTGCTCGGCCGGCGCCGGGGGCGCAACGTCGGTCAGGGCGGCGCCGTGGCTCGCGATCGTGGTGCCGCGGCCGAACCGGTCGGCATCCATATTGACGGCGATGACGACGCGGGCGCCGAGCGCCCGCGCAGCTGAAACCGGGACCGGATTGACCAGCGCGCCGTCAACGAGCCAGCGGCCGCCGAGTTGAACCGGCGGAAAAATCCCCGGCAATGCGTAGGAAGCGCGAACAGCGAGCGACAGCGAGCCTTTCGTCAGCCAAACCTCGTGCCCGGTGCCGATCTCGGTCGCGATTGCGGCAAAGCGGATCGGCAGATCCTCGATCGTCGCTTCGCCGATCGATTCCTGCAGCCGGTTTGCAAGCCGGCCGCCACCGATGAGGCCCGAGCCACCGATACGGACGTCGAGGTAGCCGATAATGCGCCGCATGGTCAGCGAGCGCGCCCAGTCTTCCAAAGTGTCAAGTTGGTCTGTGGCATAACAGCCGCCGACCAATGCGCCCATCGAGGTGCCGACGATGATATCCGGCTTGATGCCGTGGGCCTGCAAGGCGCGCATCACGCCGATATGGGCAAAGCCGCGGGCGGCGCCGCTGCCGAGCACAAGCCCAATGGACGGGCCGCCGCTCTTGATAGTGACGTGACCGGCATCCACCGTTTTGTCCGGAATGTCGACGCTCGTCACGGAAATCCTCGCCAGTTCGATGCCGATTGATTGCGGCGCATTGTGCCGCGATCTACCAAAAATATGGTGAACGCGGCTGCAATTTGGCCAGGGGCTGTGTCCAAGTGAAGCCAAACCCGAGCGGCGCGGGGCTTGAAATTGCCGCGATTGCACCTGAGAAAAATCCAATGGGCGGGCGGGTGTTCAGCGGCTTCTGGCGCAGTGCCGTTGCGGCCGGTCTATTGGCCATTATGGCCGTCCTTTCGGGCGTCGCCGGTCTGTCTTTGCTGCCGAGCTCCGCGGCGGCTCAAGTGCACAATCTGGTCGGACCCCAGTCCTCTACGACGCTGTCCCCAGCTCCGGGGACTGGATCGCCGGGCGCCACCATCGTCGCCCCCATTCCGGCGCCTTCCGCCCCGCCGGCGGTACCGCCGGTGGCGCAGGCGGCGCCCGGCGTTCCGGCAGGCAATGTCCTGCTCGCGGTCGCAGCCCGTTATGGTCAAAACGCACCACCGATCAGCGCCGGGCTTATTTGGCGTGTCTATGCGGCCAAGCCCGACTCACCCGGCAATTTCCGCTTGATTAAGGAAGACCGCGCCGCCGCGCCGACATTCACGCTGCCGCCCGGCAGTTACGTCGTGCATGCGAGCCTCGGCCTGGCCAGCGCGGCGAAAACGATTCAGCTGCGCGCCGATACCGTGCGCGAAGTGTTCGACATTCCCGCCGGCGCCGTTCGACTCGAAGGGCGGGTCGGGGATGTCCGCATCCCGCTCGGCCAGATCGCATTCGAGATTTTCACTGGCAGCCAGTTCGACAGCAACGAACGCCGGCCGATCGCGCAAAATGTGCAGACCGGCGACGTCGTGCTGCTTCCCGAGGGCACCTATTACATCGTATCGAATTACGGCGACGGCAATTCAGTGGTTCGCTCCGACGTCCATATCGAGGCCGGCAAGCTGACCGACATCGTCGTGACGCATCGCGCCGCCATTAAGACGCTCAAGCTCGTCAATAATCCCGGCGGCGAAGCGCTTGCCAATACACAATGGACCGTACTCACCCCGGGCGGCGACGTGATCAAGGAATCGATCGGCGCCTTTCCGCGCCTGGTGCTGGCCGAAGGCGATTATCACGTCATCGCCCGCAATGAGGGCCGGACCTATCAGCGCGACTTCAAGGTGATCACCGGCGTCGACGGCGAAGTCGAAGTGCTGGCGCGCTAAGCCGAACCGTCCACTCCCGGCAGGCAGCCCGTTACTGCGATCCAGCCTGCGCTTCGACCCAATGCTGGACGGCGGCGCTGCGCAGGAAGACGAGTGCCTGCGCTTCCGCAATGGACTGCGCTTGCGGTTCCGCGGTCACGGTTGCAACGATCGCATCGCATTTGCTCGCCAGCGCGATGGTCAAAACAGGCAGGGCCGACTGCAACGGCCGCGTCACCGCATAAAGCCGCGCCCGGCCGGTCATCGTTCCGGCGGTGACCGGGTGACCTGACGCCAGCGCTTTGTAATCCGCCCCGATCAGTTCGAGGTCGCCGACCCGCTCGATTTCATCATCATCAGAGACGCCGGTCGCGCATCGGCAAAATCCGATCTTCGCGCGAAGATAGAGATGGACCTCGCGGCCACAGCGCTCGGCTGCACAATCAAAAGCCTGACCGGTGCCCCATTGGTCGATCGGAAACGCCCATCTCTCTTCGGGCCATGGGAAAGCTTGTGTGTCGGCTTTGGCGAGGTCCTGCGCCGAAACGCCGGCGCCGCTGAGCATCAGCGCCCAGGCGGCGAGGCCGAGACAGCCTATCGTCCGCGCCAAGGTCATTCCGCCTCCAGGACGGCTAAGCGATTTAAGGCGCTAAAGCGAAATGATTTTCGTTGAAATAGGTATTTCGCCTTAACTTGTCGTTTAAGCATGATCTTTTTCCGAAAACCGGCATCCACTTTTTGGGGTCATGCTTTTAATGCGTCGCGAGCGCGCCGGCCTCGCCGGTCAGTTCGAGAATGTGCATGCCGGTATTGGCGCGGTCGACGATATAGATGTAGCCGCGATCGTCGGTCTCCACGTTATTGGTTTGGATTGCGACCTTGCAGCTGTCCTGCCCATTGAGCTTGACGCAACGCTTGTCCGTCACCGCGGTGATCGCCGGGATGAAGTATCCGATTTCCTTCGGATGATACGGATCGCGGACATCGACGGCGCGCACGCCGGCATTGAAGTAGCTGAGAAACACGATTTTCTTATAGAAAATCGGCGCCATGCTTTCGTTCGAAGCGTGGGTGCCAAAGCGGCCGCCGCGCGAACAAAAGTCGCCGCTCGCTTCCGGCACCTGGAAGTTGGAAATCACCATCGGATGCGCTTCGATGGTCACGTCGACGAACCAAGCCATCTGCTGCGGCTCCTCGCAGGCGTTACGGATCTCTTCGTCGACGATCATGACAATGTCGCGGTCGGCGCCGACGGCGTCTTTGGCGAACTCGGCGATCGGCATTTTGGGCATTGGAAATGTCGTGTGCGCGCCGTTAAACGGCGTCATCACGAGCCGCCCGACTTCCGGATAGAGAAGATTTTCCGCGGTCGGCTCCGTGGGGCCGTGAATGAGCTTGTCGCGATCGACGATCTGCATAATCCCGTTCTTGTTGGTGCCGTAACCGAAATAAATCCGATTGCCCCGCGGCCCAAGCGAAATCATGCCGTGCAGCTGTTCCGGAATGGGCCCGCTCGCGCCGGGTTGCTGTCCCGGTAAGCCGAATTCGCGAATTTTGAACGGGTGCGCCGGATCGCTCATGTCATAGACTTCGGTCATACGATTGACGCGCCAGCCCGGCACGCCGGAGACGAGGTAGGCGATGCCGCTATCGCATTCCCAGAAGCTTTTATGGGTATCGTTGAGCTCGCCGTCACGCCGCCAAATCAGCGCCGGTTTGGCGGGATCGGTGACGTCATAGATTTGATGGCTTTTGCCGCCGAAGACGCGGAGCAGATAGGTTTTATTGGGGTCGCCTTTGGGCAGCGTGCGGCCGTCGCAGACCCGCGTCATCTGTGCGCCGCCTTCCTCGTAATCGCCAGGCGTGCCTGGAATATGCGCCAGATATTGGGGATGCGCCGGGTCGGTGACGTCCACGATCGAGGTGCCGTTGAATTCCGGCTGCCCGGTGAGGGGGTTGAGAGGCTTTGGCGCCTCCGGTGTGCCGCCGTGATGGCCGATATAGGCGATGTAGCGATCGCCTTGATGATGGATTGTCGGCTGATACGCGCTGCGCCCCTGAAGATCATTGTAACCGACCAGGCGCATGTTCATCGCCTCGGGCGGCGCGCCGATCTTCTGCTCGGCGGCGGATGTCGTGCCGATTGCCCCAAGGATTGCCCCAAGGATCACCCCAAGGATCACAGCCACGCATGTGCCGATACAGATTTGGCTTTTTGACCGAAATTGATTTCGCCTCATGCACTTTCTCCACAGCAATCCACAGTGAAATGTCGGCGGCGATCGGCGCGCGAACACACCGAGAATGATCGATTCGAAGCATAAGTTGCACAAGTCTGCTATTGCACGCCTACTATCGCATGGCTGGTACGGGCGGAATTGGGCAACGCCATCGACCCGCCTTTCCCAGCCGGGAAGCCATGTATTCGATCGATATTTTCTGCTACGCTTGGCTTGGGTGAACGCGCCGGGACCAAGCGCGTGGGCTGGGTTCCGTGTCAGAACAGGAGCCGCGAATGCCCATGGAGCAGAATAGCCGAGACGACTTCAACAGGGCCGCAAAGGCCGCGCAGAAGCAAATCGGCGACGTCGAAAAGAAAATCGGCGACGCCGCGGTTGAGGCCCAGAACCAGTTCCTCAAAACGCTCGAGGAAATGAGCCGCGAGGCAATGGCGTGCGCGACCGCCGAAATCGAACGCGGCCTCAAACTATCGAAAAAACTGAGCGCAGCTCACTCCGTTACCGACGCCGTAGCGGCGTATCAGGAATGGTTGAGCGAGGAGATGACCGCGCGCTCGGAAGACGCCCGCCGGTTCATGAGCAACAGCCAGTCGTTCATGAGCACAAGCTCAAGAGCGTTTTCCAATGGCTGGTCGGGCATGGGGATGAGTACGTAAACTCTGTCAACGCGTAGAGTCGTTTACGTCAGTCATACAGCGTAGCTTGTAGCGCGTACCCGGGGTGGCTCACCCACGGGGCGTAGTCGTTTGGGCCGCCAGCATGCGCTGCGCCGCATCAGCCTCGATGAGGGGAAAAGTATCGAAGTGCGCGGGGACAATGTCCGCCCACTCATTGAGGATTCGATGCAGCGCGTCGTTGTCCTCAACGTCCAACACCGCGACTGCACCCCGTCCAGTGCGCGCGTAGATGTGCCGGCACACCCCGCGCGCCTGGTATGCGGCAATCCAGGGCCAGAACGATTGCCGGGTCTCGACCAATTCGGAAGGCCGCTCCGGCCGCGGTGTCGAGACCACCAGAAACAGCATGATGGCACGCTCCTAGCGCCTAATTGCGCGCAACAGTAACACGCAAAAAGGTCGCGGAAATGGAGGTGGCGTCCTTGCTCGGGGTTTTGTTCTGGCTGTTGAACAGAGCTTCCAGCTCTTTCTGCAGGTCACCTGCGCGGCCGGTCTTTTCCGCAGCCTCGAACGCATTCATCGTTGGACCATAGTATTTTCGAAACGCGGCGACGAACTCCGAAGGGGGCCTGGAAAATTGAAGGTGTAGGTGTCTTTGAGGAACGAGATGTTTTCCTTTGGTACTCCCGCAGCCACAAATCGCTCTGTCACATTAGTCTCAATCCCCCAGGTCATCGGGCTGACAAAGCCTTCCGGCGGCGGCGGCGAGTACGCCGAGCTGATTTTCAAGATTTGAGCCACCAATGTCAGATCGTTTGGGATCCAGTTTCCCATTACGATCCGCCCGCCGGGCCGGGTCACCCGCGCCATCTCCTTGGCGGCGTCAAAAGGCTTGGGGGCGA
>DATAYT010000251.1:0-2795 GCA_036272395.1 Xanthobacteraceae bacterium | reverse complement strand
CCGCATGCCGAGATCCCCAGTGGTTGGGCGCGACGGAGTGTGCAGGGTGAACGGCGCCGGGCGCAACTGCTTCCGAAAGGCCATTTGATCGTCGGCGGGCGGCACCCGTGAATGCTCCGGCTACTCCGAGTGCAATCAACGGCCGGCCGCGAGCGCGATCAACAGGGTCGCGACAATCACGATCGCCGCGCCAAGCGAAAGCACGGCACGGCCATTTTCCGCCGCCCAACCGCACCCAATCAGCAAGAGGTTTGCGGCGATCACGCGTCTGACCACCGCGGCGTGTCCAAGCCCGTGGCCCACGGCCTGCTGGTAGAAATGCTGGCGATGGGGTTCCCAGACACGTTGACCGCGCAGCAGCCGGCCAAAAAGAGTGATCGTGGCGTCGGCAAGGAAGTAGAGCGGCAGGATAAGCGCGATCCTCCACTTGCCGCGGATGGCCAAATCCAGCAGCAGAAACCCGGACACATAACCGAGCGGGACACTGCCGACATCGCCGAGAAAGATCCGTGCAGGCGACCAGTTCCACACGAGAAAACCGATCGCGGCACCGCTGATGCCGGCGGCTAGCAGCGCCGCCCCGGGATCAGCCCCATCACCGGCGACGGCGAAAAGCAGCAATCCACAGCCGATCGCCGCCGCTTCGCTGGCCGCGAGCCCGTCGATTCCATCCATGAAATTAAACAGATTGATCCACCAGACCCAGAGGAGGCCGATCGCGGCGAAGTAAAGCGCCGGGCCCGACCAATTTAGCAACCCGCTGCCCGCCTCGGGCAGAGCCATGATGCCGATCGTCACGGCGGCGCCTTGCGCTCCCAGACGGACTACCGGGGAGAGGCTGCGCAGGTCGTCAATCCAGGAGACGACCGCCAAGAGGACCGTGCCGAATGCAATATTGATCGCGCTCGCCGCGACCAAGCCCGCGCCGTGGAGGGCCATCCATGCGAGCAGCACCGAACCCGTCACGGCAATCCCGCCACCCCGCGGCGTCGGAGCGAAATGTGATGATCGTTCGTTCGGGTAATCGAGTATGTCTCGCCGGCGCAAGATTGGGATCAGTGCCCCGGTCGCGAGCCAACAAAAGATGCCTGTCGCAGTGGCCACCGCCGCCAGTGAGAGCGGGTCAACCATTACCCGTCGGCCGATCTCTGGCAGGTTCATCCCGGAGACTTCCCCTCGGCTCGCGGCGCAGCGCCCAACGGACTGCCGCGCCTTCCGCGCCGACCGTTCCGCTCAACACGACCTGCTGGGATTTTCGCGCCACACCCGAACCGAGATAAACGCTCTCGCCGAGACTCATTTCGGCGCCGGCGGCACGCAACCGCCAACACATCCCACTTGGCAGCCGGAACAAAACCGCGCCGCCGTCTTCGGCCATCGAGGCCTGCACCGAGGGGTGCAGGTGAAAGCGCACGGCAAATACTGCGCCGGGCCGTCCGGTCAGCCTTTCCTCGCCGCGCAGATCCTCGCCATCGGCGGCAAGAAAAAGCTGCCGCTCATAGGTCAGGCCGAAGCGGTTGCGATAGCCGTCATGGGTCGCCGAGATCCACTGCTGGCCTTCGTGCTCGGCGCGTTCACGAGCGATCGCCGACGGACCGCGACCGAGGCTGCCATCATCGCGGATTTCTACCGAGTTGGTATCGGCCACTACTAGGACAGAATGCGCCGCACTCGACCGCGCGACGCGCGACCAGTTCGATTTGGAACCGCGATAGGCGCCACAATTGACGATGATGCGCTCGCGCTCATGGCTCATCTCAAACGACAACATGCCGGCATGGGCGATCTCATCGAAACCACCCGGCCGCGGCTTTCCCGTATCCATGATTGCGAGGCTTCTGCCGGCCTGCAATCGATCGAAGCCGGACTGGGGTGCCTGGGGTGGTGCGCCGCCCTTGGTCTCGGACCGCGTCAGAACCAGGTCGATCAGAACCCCGTCCTCTTCGAGGGAATCGTTGAACAGCGCGAGACGCCGATCGCCATGCCGGAAAAAACGCAGCATCGGTGCCATTCGCTCGATCGCTTGCTGCACCGCGACAGGCGTCTCGATCTGCGCAGCCCGTAGAACGGCGCGGGTATCGATCAAATCCTGCAGAACTTGAAGCTGGGTCGAAGGATTGCGCGACGAGTGGCCGCCATCCGGGAGGATCTGGGCCTGTACTTCGCGCTCCAGCGCTTTCAGCGCCTTGCTAAGCCGTGCCGCGGAATCACCGAGCGCGGCTCGGCCTGCAACCAGCCCCTTGAGCGCCCGCAGCCGCCCGGCACCGGCGACTTCCCAGCTTGCCGTCCTGGCCAGATGGCGCAATTGGGCAGCGAGGCTGGTCAGCATCGCGCGGCGCAACGTCCGATCGGGATCGCGTCTTACGATCTCGTCGAATTGCCCGAGCCAGGCGAAGACCCGCGTCGCCAAGACATCGGACCGCCACGCAACGCTGTGCCAATCGCTGTTCTCGCGCAGCCAGCTTCGGACCAGGTCGCCGGCCGCATCGCGCGCGGACCCGCCCGCGGCGGTGAGGTCAGCGATCCAGCCGAAGCTGTGCCAGGCGGCGAGCCATTCCGGCCCAGCCGCGGGAGGAAACCAACTCGGTGCGGGATTGCGAATTACCTCTCCGCGAAGCTCGATTTCGCCGCCAGCGATCGCCGCGCCGCGTTTCGCGTCACCCGGCCAGCGCAGACCGATGCGCAGCTTGAGGTCGCTGGGCGCTCGACCGATCAGCGTGTGACGATAAAATGGTCCGGCGGCGAGCGCCTGAAACGCCTGGCGGCGCAGCCGCATCAACAGACCGGGCGAATCG
>DATAYT010000250.1:0-5030 GCA_036272395.1 Xanthobacteraceae bacterium | reverse complement strand
TTTGTTGCAAACGTCTAGTTGCGCTACGTCCCGACTTTAATCTCGGCAACGAGCCCGCGCAGCGCCGCGATCACGCTCAACGGCACGATCCGCCCGGTGCGCGGATTTTCCGATGGAACGCCTTCGATCGTCATCGAGAAGCGCGCGGTATCAGCGTCGACCTCGATCCGATGCGTGTTGCGGGAAAGCGCGGGGTCGGCCCAGATTTCGAGCCGCGTCTTGTCCGGACCGATGCCGGCAAGGCTGAGCGCCGCGGCGACGTTGACATTGGCGGGAAAGCCGCGCGCGCCTTCGCGCGCGCTGCCGTCGAAGATTTTTTTTGGCGCGTTGAGACCTTTGAGCGAAAGGCCGCGCTCGACCAGATAGGGCGCGCCCTCAAGCCCGCTCGGCGGTTTGCGCGTCACCATGGTAACCGAATGGATTGTGCCTTCGGCGGCGGCGCGTACCGCATCAAGACCAAGGAGCGCACCGGTCGGCGCGAGAATGCGTGCGCCGGTTTTCTTCGCCTGCTCCACGAGGTCCCAGTTCTCCAAGAGCTGACCGACGCTAAGCGGCATGAAAATTTTACCGCGGTCAATGACGGAGACGCCGACGCTGCGAAACAATTGCGGCGGTAGGCATTCGATGACGATATCGCACGTCTCCGCCAAGGCCTCGGCGGGAACGATCGGGATGCGTTCGCCGGCGCCGGGCAAATTGCGCCGCGCCTTGTCGCGATCGCGCACCGCAATCACAGCGAGAACAAGACCGGGAATGCCCGCCTCCAGCCGGCGCGCTACATTAAGGCCGACCGCTCCGAGGCCCGCAATACCGACCTTTAATGTATCGCGTGGCAGCGTTGCCTCCTTAACTCTAGTAGCACGTCACCTAGCCGGATAAGGTCGGCGCCACATATTAACTCCTAGGCGCGTGCTTTATGACGTGCAACAGAGCTAAACGGCGCGCCGCATGACCGAAGGCAACAAACGTGTTTTCATGACCAATATCAATCCGAACACGTTCACCACCCGTCCCGAGATCGAAGGCACATTCGGGGTCGTTACCTCGACGCATTGGATCGCCACCGCGGTCGGCATGGCGGTCTTGGAAAAGGGCGGCAACGCCTTCGACGCCGCCGTGGCCACGGCGTTTACGCTGCAAGTGGTGGAGCCGCATTTGAACGGCCCCGGCGGCGACGTCCCGGCGATCGTTCACGACGTGCGGCGCGGCAAGACCGAAGTGATCTGCGGCCAGGGCGTCGCGCCGGCTGGCGCCACCATCGCCCATTACCGCAGTGAGGGACTCGACCTTGTTCCCGGCACCGGCCTTCTCGCCGCCGTGGTGCCTGGAACGTTCGAGACCTGGATGCTGCTTCTTCGCGACTACGGGACCATGTCCGCCGCCGAGGTGCTCGCGCCCGCGATCGGCTACGCCGAAAACGGCCATCCGCTGCTTGAACGCACCAATGCCACGATCGCAACCGTCGCCGCAATGTTCCGCGAGCATTGGCCGACCTCGGCCGCCGTTTATCTGCCTAACAATGAAGTGCCGGCACCCGGGTCGCTGTTCGCCAACGAGACGCTGGCGGCAACCTACCACCGCATCATCAAAGAAGCCGAAGGCGCCGGCGGCGACCGCGTTGCGCAGATCGAGCGCGCGCGCCGTTCCTGGAGCCACGGCTTTGTTGCCGAAGCGATCGACCGTTTCTGCCGTACGCAAGAAGTCATGGACAGTAGCGGCAAGCGCCACCGCGGCGTGCTCACCGCCGACGACATGGCGCGCTGGGTGCCGCATATCGAAGCGCCGTTGACCTACAATTACAACCGCTACACCGTGTGCAAGACCGGTCCATGGGGCCAAGGACCGGTCACGCTGCAGCAACTCGCGCTGCTGAAGGGATTCAAGCTCGACGGCCTCGATCCGACCGGACCCGATTTCATTCATCTTATCGTCGAAGCCTCGAAACTGGCTTATGCCGATCGCGAGGCGTTTTACGGCGATCCCGATTTCGTCAAAGTGCCAATGCCGACCCTGTTGTCGGACGCGTATAATTCAGAGCGCCGCAAGCTGATCGGCGAAAGCGCTTCGCGCGAACTGCGTCCGGGCTCGATCGAAGGGTTTGGCGCCATCGTCAAGCTGCGCCGAGCGCCGGCGGAAATGGCGGCCGGCGTCGGCGAACCGACCGTCGGCCGCATGGGCGCAAGTCGCGGCGACACCGTGCATTTCGACATCATCGATAAAGCCGGCAACATGATCTCGGCGACGCCGTCGGGCGGATGGCTGCATTCCTCGCCGGTCATTCCCGAACTTGGCTTCTGCCTCGGCACCCGCGCGCAGATGTTCTGGCTCGAAGAGGGCCATCCCGCGGCGCTCGCGCCCGGCAAGCGGCCGCGCACCACGCTGTCGCCGACCATGGCGTTGCGCGACGGCGAGCCGTATCTCGGCTGGGGCTCGCCCGGCGGCGACGGCCAGGATCAATGGATCACGCAAATGTTCTTGCGACACGTGCATTGCGGCTTGAGCCTGCAAGAGGCGATCGACGCGCCGGCCTGGCACTCCGAACATTTTCCGAGCTCGTTCTGGCCGCGCACGACGCGCCCCGGCGTTCTCGTGGTCGAAGGCCGCGTGCCGAAAAAGACCATCGCCGAATTGGAGCGCCGCGGCCACAGCGTCGAAACCGGCCCGGATTGGTCCGAAGGCCGGCTTACCGCCGCGTCGCGGGTCGGACCGCGCCGCCGCGCCGCCGCCAATGCGCGCGGCATGCAGGGTTACGCCGCGGGACGGTAAATAACACGTCCTGTTTCCCGGACGCGGTGCAGCGCCATTAGCGCGTTTACGCGCGTTCTTCGACACGCTATCCGGGATCGTTACAAACTTGGCGTTTTTTAAGGTCCCGGGCCTGCAGTGCATCACTCCGCTGCGCTTTGTGCTGCGCAGCGCCCGGGACACGAAAATCAGTGCGGATCGTTTACGCCGCCACCGTACTCAAGAACGCTTCGACTTCGCTGGGAAGCTTCGCGGTGGCGTTTTCGACCTGTTCCGAAGCGGCCAGCATGGTCTGCGCCGAGCCGCGCGTCTGGGTGACGCCACCGGCAACCTCGCCGAGCGCGGAAACGATCGCTTTAGCGCTGCTGGCGGCGCTGGCGACGTTGTGTGAAATCTCGCCGGTCGCGAGCTCCTGCTGCTCGACGGAAACGGCGACGGCGCCGGTGTAAGTGCTGATGTCCTGCATCCGCCGGGTGATTTCGCGGATGGCCGAGACCGCCTTGCCGCTCGAGGTTTGCACCGAGAGAATTTCCTGGGTGATTTCCTCGGTGGCCTTGGCGGTTTGCACCGCGAGCGATTTGACCTCCGACGCCACGACGGCAAAGCCGCGCCCGGCTTCGCCGGCGCGCGCCGCCTCGATCGTGGCGTTGAGCGCCAAGAGATTGGTTTGGCCGGCAATGTCCTGGATGAGCTTGACGACGTCGCCGATCTTCTGCGCCACGTGCGCGAGCCCGGCAATGTCCTCGTTGGTGGCGGTGGCGTCGGCTGCGGCGGCGCGTACGACCTGATTGGCGTGGCCGAGCTGGCGGCTGATTTCCTTGATCGAAACCGAAAGCACCGCCGCGGCCGTTGCCGCGGTTTCCACATTCGCCGAAGCTGAATTCGAGCCATGCACCGCGCCTTCGGCGCGCTGCAAAGTGTGATCGGATGTCGTCAACAGCAATTTGGCTGCCGCTTTCATCGCCGTAGCGCTCTGGCTCACCGTCTCAAGAACACTTTCGACGCGGGCGCGGAACGCATCAATAGATCGCGCAGCGGCGTTCCCGGCCGCGCATGTTCGGGCCGCAGGTGATACATGTCGATATAGACTCGATTGCACAGCACCAGGCGCGCGGCGCTATCGAACATGCACAGCCCCTGCGTCATGTTGTTGAGCGCCGCCCGAAACAACCTTGTCTGCTTGCGCCGCCGACTATTGACGAACAACCCGGCGATCGCCGCCGCGCCGAACCCGAACGGCAAGCCGATCACCAGTGCTCCAACCGGCGTCGACGTCTGCGTCTGCATGGCGACGATCCAGGACGCTCCGCACAGCACGAACAGCGCGATGCCAAGAGCAAAGCGAGCGGCGCCCGCGATGGCCACGAGCTGCCAGTTACGGCTGAGCTTTGGAAGATTGGAGCAGCGAGCATCACGTCCGGCGCCAGGAAAAACGGTAAGGAAAAACGACAACACCTAGCGGCAGACCGGTTGTTTTAACGTTAAACGCGGCGGCGGGGTTTGCTTAACAAAGGTTCAATGCAACGGCCGCTAGTCGGCGGCGCGAAAGCCGTGCAGGCTATGGGATGCGTCTTTCACGGTAAAGAAAACCACATCGCGATCGGCTCCGGCTTTGCCCGAATGCACGACATCGGCGGGAATGTAGATCACCGCGCCGGGCTTGGCCTCGATCGCGCTGCCGCCGACGGTTGCGTGAAAGGTGCCCTCGAGAATGTAGATCCATTGTTCATTGGGATGCGAATGCGGTTCGGCGCCGGTACCGGCCGGCATGCGCATCAGTCCGACGATCATGCGGTCGCCCTCGACGCAAGCGCCGTTCGCGGTCGAATAATCGGGGCCGCCAAGGATGTGATTGACCTTGGCGAGGTCGAACAGGTATTCGCCGGCGCCAGCGCGCTTGGCGCCGGGGGTGCGGGCTGGAGGCGCTGCTTGTTCACTCATTGCCGGGCTCCTTTGGTAAGGATGCTAATGGAGGTCGGTCGTCCACGCCAGAGAGCGGTTTCGTTCACGGTTCCGACACTTTTTTGATCGCATGGTCATGGCGACGGGGGCTTTCCGATGATCCGGCTGTTCGGCCTGCTGCGCGGTTGCGCCGTCGCGATCGGCGCGGCGGCGCTGTTCGGTTGCACCGGCAGTAATCTGCCGGAAGGCCAGCCGAGCTTTTATCAGGACCTCGCCGGACCGGCGGCCGCGCTCGACGCCAATGCCGCGCAATCGATGATTTCCGGCTATCGCCGCAACAACGGGCTTGGCGTGGTCACGATCGATCCGGAACTGATGCGGCT
>DATAYT010000249.1:0-13542 GCA_036272395.1 Xanthobacteraceae bacterium | reverse complement strand
TTGGAAAATGGCGGATAGTCCGCTGACCGAGCGGCTTTATTGCGCCCCCGGCAATACCGGGATTGCCCAACAGGCGGAATGTGTGGCGCTTGATGTGGCGGATCATCCGGCAATTGTCACTTTTTGCCGCGACCACCGAATCGATCTGGTCGTGGTCGGACCCGAAGCGCCGCTCTGTGCCGGTATTGTCGACGACCTTGAGTCCGCCGGGATCAAGGCATTCGGGCCGAGCCGCGCCGCCGCACAGCTCGAAGGCTCCAAGGGCTTCACCAAAGATCTTTGCCGCGCTAACCGGATTCCGACGGCGGCCTATGCGCGCTTTAGGGACGCTCCCGCAGCCAAGGCCTATATCCGCTCGCATGGCGCGCCGATTGTCGTGAAAGCCGACGGGCTGGCTGCCGGCAAGGGTGTGATCGTGGCGCAGAGCGAGGCCGAAGCCGAGGCGGCGGTCGATATGATGTTCGGCGGCGGCTTGGGTGAAGCCGGCGGCGAGCTCGTCATCGAAGAGTTTCTCGATGGCGAGGAAGCCTCGTTCTTCGCGTTGTGCGACGGCGAAACCGCAATTCCATTGGCAACGGCACAGGACCACAAGCGCGCCTTCGACGGCGACAAGGGACCCAATACCGGCGGCATGGGCGCCTACTCGCCCGCGCCCAATATCGACGCCGCAATGAGCAGCCAGATCATGAATGACATCGTCATGCCGACCATGCGGGCGATGAAGGCAATGGGCACGCCGTACAAAGGCGTGCTTTACGCCGGGCTGATGATCACGCGGCAAGGCCCAAAGCTCATCGAATACAATGCCCGCTTTGGCGATCCGGAGACACAAGTGCTGATGCCGCGGCTGATGTCCGATCTGGTGCCGGCTTTGTTGGCAAGCCGCGACGGTATGTTGAAGTCATTCGACTTGCGCTGGTACGAGACGCCGGCGCTGACCGTGGTGATGGCGGCGCATGGCTATCCGGGACATTATGTGCGCGGCACCGTCATCGAGGGCCTCGATGAAGCGGCGGCGGTTGAAGGCGTGCAGATTTTTCATGCCGGCACCAAGGCCGAGGGCGGCCGCATTCTCGCCAATGGCGGCCGCGTCCTGAACATCTCGGCGACGGGAAAGACCGTGCGCGAAGCGCAGGCGCGCGCCTATGCGGCGATCGCGCGGATTCGCTGGCCTGAAGGCTTTTACCGGCGCGACATCGGCTGGCGCGCCGTGGAACGGGAGAGCCGCGTCTGATGCCCGATCTCGCTGATCTCTTCCCCGGCTATGAGTCGCGCTGGATCGAAACCTCCGGCGGACGCATTTTCGCCCGCGTCAGCGACGGCGGCGGCCCGCCGCTTCTGCTTCTTCATGGCCATCCTCAGAGCAACGTGATGTGGCACCGCGTGGCGCCAACGCTCGCGGAGCGCTTTACGCTCGTGATCGCCGACCTCCCGGGCTACGGCTGGTCGGCGGCGCCGCGGGCGCAGCCCGACCATGCGCCCTACACCAAGCGCGCCATGGCCCAGGCCATGGTTGAAGCAATGGGGACGCTCGGTTTTGTCCGCTTCCGCCTAGCCGGGCATGATCGCGGCGGGCGCGTTGGCTATCGGCTCGCCCTCGACCATCGCGGCCGGCTGGAGCAGCTTGCGGTGCTCGACATCGTCACCACCTGGGACATGTGGCACCGCATGGATGCGCGGCTCGCCACGCGCGCCTGGCATTGGATGTTTCTGGCTCTGGCGGAGCCGTTTCCCGAAAGGCTGATCGCGCACGATCCAAAGTTCTTCTTCGATTATCGCGCCGCCGCGGGCGCAAAGGCGCAGAGCGTGGATTTCTTCGATGCGCGCGCGCTTGCGCACTATCATGCGGCCTATCAGGACCCGCATCGGATTCACGCCATGTGCGAGGACTACCGCGCCGGCCGCACCAGCGATCTCGAACACGATGAGGCCGATCGCGCCGCTGGCCAAAAGATTGGCTGTCCCGTTCTCGCCTTGTGGGGCGCGCAAGGCTTGCCCGCCAATGCCGGCCTCGATCCGCTGGCCTGCTGGCGCGACTGGGCCGCTGATCTGCGCGGATCTCCGGTCGCGAGCGGCCATTATCTGCCCGAAGAAAATCCGGTGGCGACGGCGGCGGCCTTGCTTGATTTCTTCAGCGCCGGGACATGACGACCAGCGAACGTCAAAGCGCTTTCTCGGGCACGCGCGAGGTCGCCGAACGGCTGCGATTCGATGTCGCGCGCCTCGAAAACTATCTGAGCGCGAATGTGCCGGGCTTCGCCGGTCCGGTACTCGTGAGCCAATTCAAAGGCGGCCAATCCAATCCGACTTATCTCGTCGACACGCCGCTGCGCCGCTATGTGCTGCGCCGCAAACCGCCGGGCAAACTGCTGCCATCGGCCCACGCCGTTGACCGCGAACACCGCGTCATCAGCGCGCTCTATGCGCAAGGATTTGCCGTCGCCGAACCGCTGCTCTTCTGTGCCGACGAAACCATCGTCGGCACCGCTTTCTTCCTCATGGCTTTCGCCGAGGGCCGGGTGTTTTGGGAGCCGCACATGCCGGCTTCCTATCCGGCGGAACGCGCGCAGGTGTATGACGGCATGAATACGACGCTCGCCCGCCTGCATGCTTTCGATCCCGCGGCGATCGGGCTCGGCGATTACGGCCGCGGCGAACAGTATGTAGCCCGGCAGGTGGCGCGCTGGTCGAAGCAATATCGCGCCTCCGAGACCGAGCGAATCGATGACATGGAGCGGCTTATCGACTGGCTGCCGGCGCATCTGCCGCCGGAGCAGACGCCGCGCCTCGTGCACGGCGACTATCGGCTGGACAATATGATCGTTGCCGCCGACGCGCCCACGATCATCGCGGTGTTGGATTGGGAGTTGTCGACGCTCGGCGATCCGCTGGCCGATTTCTCGTATCACTTGATGCAGTGGCACATGCCGTACTCGGATGCTGGCACCGGTTCGCTCGTGGGATTCGACCTTGGGGCGTTCGGCATCCCGTCGCTTGATGCCTATATCGATCTCTATGTGGCGAGGACCGGTCTCGATCCCCGGCCGCATTTGCCCGTCTATTTTGCCTATAATTTTTTTCGCTTGGCCGCGATCTTGCAGGGTATCGCGGGGCGAGTGCGCGACGGCACCGCGACCAGCGCACTTGCCGCCGGCAAGGCGCAAGCGGTGAGGCCGCTTGCCGCCAAAGCTTTCGAATTCGCCTCCCAGGCCGGCGCATGAAAAGTTTCGCTCTGGCACTTGGCAGCGGCGGCGCGCGCGGCCTCGCTCACATCGCCGTCATCGAGGCCCTCGACGAGATGGGCGTGAAGCCGACCGCGATCGCCGGCACCTCGATCGGCGCGCTCATCGGAGCGGCCTACGCCGCAGGCATGCGCGGTAAGGACATCCGCCATCACGTCATCGGCTTCGCGCACGATTGGGGCCAGACACGGCGCCGGCTAATGACCGCACGCACCGGCAAACTCGGCGATTTGTTGTACGGGCGATTGAGCCAAGCCACGCAGATTGACCCCGAGAAATTTTGCGAACAATTTATGCCGGCGCAAGTGCCCGGCGAATTTTCAGCATTGGCCATTCCGTTCATCGCCATGGTGACCGATCTGCACCGCCGCAGCGAATTGGCGATTGCATCAGGCCCGTTACGCCCGGCATTGGCCGCCTCGATCGCGATACCCGGCTTGTTCCGACCGATGATCGTTGATGGCCGCGTCCTGATCGACGGCGGCGCCACCAATCCCCTGCCCTTCGACAAGCTCACCGGACGCGCCGATCGCGTCGTCGGCATTGATGTTTATGGAATCCCCGAAGACGAGCGGATCGACGTACCGAACGTCTGGGAAGCGCTTTACACGACAGTCATGGTGATGGGCAGCGCCATCGTCGCGGCGAAACTCGACCGCGCCGCCCCTGATCTTGTGATCCGTCCCAACGTGAGCATCTTCCGCACACTAGGTTTTCTGCAGGCGAGTGCCATTATCCGCTCCGCCGAAGCGGGAAAGACCGAAATAAAGGAAAAACTCGGCGCACTGCTCGACGCGTGATCCCGAAAAGCCTGCCCCGGACGTGATCCGGGGCGGATACCGGTTTTCGGAATAGATCATGCGCAAAAAATAACGCGAAATGGCGGACTAGCCATCTCGCATTAGCGACGCTCCTTGAAAAATTGCTTGAGCAAATCGCCAGCTGCCGCTTGGGCGAGTCCCCCATAGATCTCAGGCCGGTGATGGCAGCTGGCCGAAGCAAAGAACTTCACGCCGTTTTCGACTGCCCCGCCTTTGGGATCGGAAGTGCCGTAATACAGCCGGCGGATCCGCGCGAATGACAATGCGGCGGCGCACATCGCGCAGGGCTCGAGCGTAACATAGACATCGCAACCATCGAGGCGCTCGGAGCCGAGCCGATGCGCGGCGTGACGGATGGCGATCATTTCGGCATGCGCGGTCGGGTCGCGATCGGCCAGCGTGCGATTGCCGGCACGCGCAACGACCTCGTCACCGCGGACCAACACGCAGCCAACCGGCACTTCGCCGCGCCGGCCGGCGCCGCGCGCCTCCTCGAGTGCCATATCCATAAAGGATGTCATCGGAGTTCGTCACCGTCATGCCCGGCCGGTCGGATACCGCGGTTTGCCGGTGCAATGGAAGCTTGTGCGGCCCATCCACGTCTTTATACACGTCAGCGGCGTAGGCAAAAGGCGAGCATGAAAGAGCAGACGAACCAGCGCAAAGCCGGTCAGCGTATCGCGAAAATCATCGCGCGCGCCGGTCTCGCCTCGCGGCGGGAGGCCGAAGCGTGGATTGCCGCGGGCCGAGTCGCGGTCAACGGCGCCACCATCGCTTCGCCCGCGATCGATGTCACCGGCTCGGATCGCATTACGGTCGACGGCGAACCGCTGCCGGACCGCCAACGTACCCGTCTGTTCCTCTATCACAAGCCGCGCGGACTGATGACGACGCACACCGATCCGCAAGGCCGACCGACAATTTTCCAAAATCTGCCGCGCGATCTCCCGCGCCTGATTAGCGTCGGGCGGCTCGATATCAACACTGAAGGCCTATTGCTGCTGACCAATGACGGCGCGCTGGCGCGGCTTCTGGAATTGCCCGCGACGGGATGGCTACGGCGCTATCGCGTGCGCGCGCATGGCTCGATTACGCAAGACCGGCTCGACGGTTTGCGGCGCGGCGTGACCATCGATGACATTCATTATGGCGCGATCGAAGCCGTGCTTGATCGCGTGCAAGGCTCCAATGTGTGGCTCACGCTCGGCATTCGTGAAGGCAAGAACCGCGAAGTCCGCAATGTGCTCGGCCATCTCGGACTAGGCGTCACTCGGCTCATCCGCGTCTCGTTCGGGCCGTTCCAGCTCGGCGAGCTTGGTCAAGGCGAAGTCGACGAAGTGCGCACCCGGGTACTGCGCGAACAGCTCGGCGATAAGCTAATAAGGCTGTCCGAGGCCGATTTTTCGGCACCTCGCCCGCCAGCGCCGCGACAGCCGAGGCACGATGAAGCGCACCGGGATGAAACGCGCCGGGACGGAACGCATCCAGACGCGCCGCGAAAGCCGCGAGAACGGTCGAAACGCCGCGCATCGTCTGATCACGCCTGGCGCGTCCACGAGCAAGACCAACACACAAAAAAATTGCACCGCAGATTCCATGGCGCGCGCAGCGACCGGGAGAAAATTCCAGGGGTTCGAAATGACCAGGCGCAAGCTGATATTCTGACCGATCGCAAGGGACGACGGGTTACGGTCGAGCGCTATCCGCAAACATCGCCAACCGAAGCGGCGCGCCAAGACGATCGCAGCTTTCGCCGCAAATCCGACCATCATCCCCGAAATCGTCGAGCGGAGCGAAGGTCCAATTCACGACCGCGGCGGCCGCGAGACAAAAGCTAATAGCAATGGCTATCGACAATTTCGTCTTATATTTGAGCATGATCTTTTTCGACCTGGCTTCGTCCGCCGAAGCGTTAAACGAAACAGCAAGCGGCTGGCGAGGCTTCGCGCAGGCGGGAAACCGGTACCCACCCCGGATCACGTCCGGGGCAGGCCTTTTCGGGATCGTGCTCTGATGCGTGTGGTCGGTGGACGATTACGCGGGCGCGCTTTGGCCGGCCCGAAGTCGTCGGCCATTCGGCCGACCGCTGACCGGCTGCGCGAGTCGCTGTTCAATATTTTGGTGCATACCTATGACGATCCAGTCACCGGCGCTCGCGTGCTCGACCTGTTCGCAGGTACCGGCGCGCTTGGCATCGAAGCGCTGTCGCGCGGCGCAGCCTTCGCCTTGCTTGTCGATGACGGCGCCGAAGCGCGCGCGCTCATTCGCGAAAATGTCGCCGCCCTTGGGCTCGGCGGCGTGACGCGCATATTCCGTCGCGACGCGACCAAGCTTGGGCCGGCGCATCCCGTCGAACCATTCTCGCTCGCTTTTTTGGACCCGCCTTACGGACAGGGATTGGCCACAGCCGCGCTTATTGCGGCGCGCGACGGCGGCTGGTTAAGGCCAGGCGCGTTGCTCGTCGTGGAAGAGGCCGCCAAGTCGGCTTTTACACCGCCGCCGGGCTTTTCCGAGCTGGAACGGCGTGCCTACGACGATACCGAATTTGTATTTTGCCGGTTCATTGAGTGCTGACCGGGTGGGTCGAGTAGCAGGCTGCCGTCAAACTTCCCTAGCGGCGACCGAATAGCCGCTCAATATCGGTAAGCTTTAATTCGACGTAAGTCGGCCGGCCGTGATTGCACTGGCCGGAATTGGGCGTTCTTTCCATTTCGCGAAGGAGCGCATTCATCTCCTCCGGTTTAAGCCGTCGCCCGGCGCGCACCGAGCCGTGACAGGCCATCGAGGATGCGACCTGCATCAGACGCCGCTCCAGCGGCAGTGTCTCGTCCCACTCGCCCATATGCTCGGCAAGATCGCGAATGAGGCCGGCGCCGTTGATTTCGCCAAGGAGCGTGGGCGTTTCGCGCAAAGCCACGGCGCCCGGACCGAACGCTTCAATGACCAAGCCATAGCGCGAGAGCTCCCCAGCATGGCCAACGAGGCGCCCGACGTCGGCTTCATCGAGCTCGACGATTTCGGGAATGAGAAGGATCTGGCGAGGCACACCGGTCTTGCCGATCGCCTCCTTCAGTCGCTCATAAACGATCCGTTCATGCGCGGCGTGCTGATCGACGACTACCAGGCCGTCCTGTGTCTGCGCCACGATATAAGTGTCATGAACTTGGGCGCACGCCGCTCCGAGCGGATGATCGAGCACCGCACCGTCGCCCGATTGTTGTTCCGGGCGCGCAACGACGCTGCCGTCAAAATCGCTGCGCAGGTCTGCCGCCGGGGCGCCGACGGCAAAAGCCGATTGCGATGGTGCGGCGAAGCCGCCACGAAGCGGTGCGAATGCCGCACCGAGGTCGCGCCTGCGCATTGCGGAATCTCGCCAAGTCGCGGAACGCCCCAGTTGAGGCGAGCCGCGAAAAGCCGCAATCGTCGCCGCGCCACCGGTTGTCGCCGCGCGCGTCGCCTCGCGCGCCAGTGCGGTCTTGAGCGCATGGACGATCAGCGCGCGCACCAATCCGGCGTTGCGAAAGCGCACCTCGGCTTTGGCCGGATGCACATTGACGTCCACTTCCGTCGGCGGCAGCGACACGAACAAAGCGAGCTGCGGATGCCGATCGCGCGGCAGATAATCGGCATAAGCCGCGCGCACCGCGCCCAACAGCAACTTGTCGCGGACCGGCCGGCCGTTGACGAACAGATATTGGCCGAGCGAATTGGCGCGGGTGAGCGTCGGCAGCGCGCCAAAACCTTCGATCCTGACCTCCTCGCGTTCAGCCGCCACTTCGACCGCATTGGCGCGAAACTCGGCGCCGAGGACATCCCCGAGCCGCACCAAGCGGCCCGCGGAATCCGCCAGCACAGCGGCAAAGTGCAGCGGCGCGCGCTCCTCCCCGGAAAGCGTGAACGCGACATCGGGCCGGCTCATCGCGAGACGCCGCACCACATCGCGCACGGCTTCGGCTTCGGTGCGATCGCTTTTCAGAAATTTGAGCCGGGCTGGCGTTGCAAAAAACAAATCGCGCACGTCAACACGCGTGCCCCGCCCAAGCGCCGCCGGCCTCAAGTCGGATTTGACGCCGGCATCGACTTCGATCACCCAGGCATGCGGTTCATCGGCGTGACGGGTCGTGATCGCAAGCCGCGCTGCCGCGCTGATCGACGGCAAGGCTTCACCGCGGAAGCCGAGCGTGCGGATGGCGACGAGATCCTCGTCGGCGAGCTTCGATGTAGCGTGGCGCTCCACCGCAAGCGCCAGATCGGCGCGGGTCATGCCCTCGCCGTCATCAGCTACCCGGACCAGCCGGCTCCCGCCGCCATCGGTGAGAATATCGATACGCCGCGCCCCGGCATCGAGCGCGTTTTCCACAAGTTCCTTAACCACGCTGGCCGGACGCTCGACGACCTCCCCCGCGGCGATGCGGTTGACGACAGCTTCGCTGAGTTGGCGAACAGGCATGATCGGCGGTTTTCACTGGCGATTCGACGCCAACGGTAGCCCGGATCGCGGGCTCCGCCTATGCTGCCACCCGCTGCGATGTGGAGCGATGTGGAGGGGAAATGGAGCGGTATTTGCCCGGGGCGATCCTGGCGGGGGCTGGTGTCGCAGTCTACGCGATCGGCTGTGTGCTGTTTCTCGCCCAGCGACGGCAGCGCGGCCGCGACGGCGCCAATAAATCGCTGTTTGTCTACGCGATCGTGCTGATGGTGCTTGGATTTGCCGCGCTGGGCGCCGGTCTTTTCGCACTCGAAGTCGCGCAATATCGCGGCGTTAATGGATGACGGTCCAGAGCTCAATCAAATGACGGCTTGGCCCGCCGGAGCCGCTTGATGCCAGCGCGCCGTTTCTTGCTTTCGATGCGGCGCTCGCGTGCCGCAGCCGGAGGCTTGGTCGCCCGCCGCTTGAGCGGCGGATGCGCGGCTCGGCGGATGAGGTCCAAAAGGCGTGCGAGCGCATCTTCCCGGTTGCGCGCCTGCGCCCGATGGCGTTGCGCGGTGATGACGATGACGCCGTCGCGGGTCAGGCGGGAACCCGCCAGGCGTTCGAGACGGCTGCGCACGTCCGCGGGAAGTGAGGGTGAGTGCCGCGCCTCAAACCGAAGCTGCACCGCGCTTGCGACTTTGTTGACGTTTTGCCCGCCGGGTCCGGAGGCCCGGACAAAAGATTCGGTAATCTCGCTTTCGTCGAGCACGATGTTTGCAGTGACCGGAATCATCGCCGATTCCTACCCCGGATTGAGCTTAAGTGAAATCGGCGGGACAATGATCGAACCTTGGACGCCGCTGGGATGTTGAGCTGAGATGGCAGATTTGGAGGACCGCGATGAGTATTCCACGCCGCATATTTATTGCCGCGCTCGGGTCCGCGCCCATCCTGGCTTTGCCGGCACAACGCGCCCTGGCCGCCTATCCGGACCGGCCAATTCATTTGATTGTGCCGTTTGCGGCCGGAGGCAATGCCGACATTGTCGGACGCATAACCGGCGATCTGATCAGCAAGGCGCTGGGCCAGCCGGTGGTGGTCGAGAATCGCGGCGGCGGCGGCGGCAGTATCGGCGCCGAATTCGTCGCGCATGCGACGCCGGACGGCTATACGCTCTTGGTTGGATCAAACGGGCCGCTCACGGTCGATCCGCTGCTTCACGCCAATCTTGGCTATGACCCGCTGAAGGATTTTGCCGCCGTCGCGCTGACGAGCTACGTGCCGCACGCCCTCATCATGAGCAACAAAATCCAGGCCAAGACCATGAGCGAGCTCGTCGCGCAGTCAAAGAATGCCGCGGTGACGATCGCAACCAGCGGCATCGGCAGCGCCACGCATATGACGTTGGAGCGGCTGAAAGCCGCAACCGGGGCTAATCTCACCCATGTTCCCTATCGCGGCGGCGGCGCGCTAATGCCCGATTTGATCAGTGGCAATATCGACAGCGCCATGACCGAATTCTCGACCGCGTTGCCAATGCACCAGAGCGGCCAGGCCCACATCGTCGCCATCGCCGCGCTGCATCGTTCAAAGCTCGGGCCGGACATTCCGACTTTCGACGAGAGCGGCGTGAAAGGCTTCACGGCGCAAAGCTATATTGGCGTGGTGGCTCCGGTGAAAACGCCTCCTGATGTCGTCGGCAAGTTGCAGCAGGCAATCGCTCAAGGTTTGAGCTCCGGAAGCCCCGCCGCGGAGCGCTTGATCAGCCTCGGCTCGGAAGTCGCTTCACCCGAGCAATTGACCGCGAAAGGATTCGCCGAATTCATTCGCGCCGATTTCGAGAACATGCGCGAAGCGGCCGAGCTCGCCGGGATCACGCCGCAATAGCTGCGGCGATTCGTGCAATCGGTTTCGCGATGGACTGAATTGCCGCCCCGCTGCGCGCATGTATACTCGCGGCGAGGGATGTGGGGGGCCGCTTTGTTCCGGACAACAGCTCCATTGGTCATCGCGTTTGTCGCCACATTCGACATTGCGAGGGCAGACACCGATCTGGTCAAGCGCGGCGATTATCTGGTCAATGGCATTCTCACCTGCGGCAATTGCCATACGCCACAGAGCGCGAGCGGCGACACCGATATTGCCGGGCGCGCATTTTCCGGCGGTCGGAGCTGGGACGAGCCGCCGTTCAAAGTGACGGCGCCCAATATCACGCAAGACAAGGAAACCGGAATCGGCGACTACACCGATGCCGAGCTCGAGCAAGTCCTGCGTAAAGGCATCAAGCGCAATGGCGTACCGGTCGCCATGGTCATGCCGAGCGGTTTCTATGAGATCATGACCGATCATGATCTTAACGCGGTGAATGCCTATCTGCGCACGATCAAGCCGATCAAGAACCGCGTGCCGGATCCGGTCTACAAGATGCACCAAGGGCATCCGATCCCGCCGGGCGGCGACAAGCCTTTCGCCGATGCGATGCTGAGCGACAAAAAGAGCAAGGGTTTTTACCTCGTCACTGTCGCGCATTGCATGGAATGCCACACGCCGATGGGGCCGCATGGGCGGGAGTTCGCCGCCAGACTTGGCGCCGGCGGCTTCGAGTTCCCGGGACCGTGGGGCGTCTCGATGTCGCGCAACATCACGTCAAGCAAGGACAAGGGCATCGGCGCCTGGACCGACGACGAGATCAAGCGCGCCATCACCCAAGGCGTCAGCCGCGACGGCAGCAAGCTCAAACCGCCAATGGCTACCACTATTATGCGACGGTCGATGCCGGTGATCTCGACGCGATCGTCGCCTATCTGCGCACCGTGCCTGCCAAAGAGTGACGCTGCCGATCGGGATTTGGCGCGCGCGACTTAGTTCGGCTTGCTCAAGGCAAAACCCTGCGGCTTGCCGACCACCGTCACCAACAGTCCCTTATCGAGCAGACGCTTCGCGACGCGGCGCGCGTCGTCAAGGGTCACCGCTTCGATCATGGCGGTGCGGCGGCTGAAATAATCGGTGCCGAAGCCGTCGAGTTCCAATTGCACCAATAACGCGGCGATTTTCGTCGAGCTGTCGAGGTTAAGTACAAACGCGCTGTTGAGATAGCGCTTGGCCTCCACAAGCTCGCCCGCGGTCGGGCCGCCCTCGGCGAAGTGGCGGATTTCTTTTTCGATCAGATCGACCGTCTCGCCGGCACGGTCTGCGCGCGTCGCGGTGCCACCGAGCATCACCGCCGCATGATCGAGCCAGACCAGACTGTCGGACACCGAATAAGCAAGCCCGCGTTTCTCGCGGACTTCTTGATAAAGCCGCGAGTCCGTCGAGCCGCCGCCGAGAATATGATTAATCAAATAAGCGGCCATGAAGTCCGGGTCCTGGCGAGCAATTCCAGGCCCGCCGAAATCGACGACCGTTTGCGGGACATCGAGGCTAACTTCTATCCGTCGCCCGAGCCCGCGCGGCGCGACATTGGCGATCGAATATAGTTCAGGCTTTTCCGGCAGCGCGCCGAAAGTGCGGTCGAGCAGCACCTTCAGCGTTTCGGCATCGATGTCGCCGACCACCGCCATCTTCAAATTCTGCCGGGCGAGAACCCGATGCGCATAGGACTTAAGGTCGGCGATCGAGATGCTCGACACCGTCTCTGACGTACCGTTCACCGGCCGGCCATAAGGGTGGCCCTCGAAGGCCGTTTCCCACCAGCGCTGGCTCGCAATATCGGTGGGACTCGTGGTCTCGCGGCGAAGCAGCGAGAGTATCTGCGCGCGACTGATCTCGACATCTTTGGCGTCGAACCGCGGCACCGTGACGGCAAGGCGCAAAAGCTCGAATGCGTCGTCGCGGTTCTCCGTGAGCGTGCGCAACGCGCCGTGAATCGTGTCACGCTGCGCCGAAAAATTCATTTGGATCGCTTTGCGTTCGAGGCGATCTGTAAAAGCGGTGGAATCAAGGTCGCCCGCGCCGGCATCGAGCAGCGAAGCCGTAAGCGCCGCCGTGCCGGCTTTGCCGGGCGGATCCTGAACTGCACCGCCGGCGAAGGCAAATTCCACGGCGATCAGCGGGACCGCCCGCTCATGCACCAGCCACGCCTCGATACCGCCCGGACTTACCACGCGTTCGATCGTCGTCGCCCCAGCAGAGGCCGCGAACATGATGCTTGTCGCCGCGATCGCCGCGGCGAGGCTAACCACGCGCATCCCTTTCACGAACGCTTCTCCTCAGATTGCAGAGTTTTGACGAGATAACCGGTGACGGAGTGCCGGCGGTCGAGCCAGGTGCGCGCCGCGTTCTGCACGGCCTCCGCCGTGACCGCACGAATGCGGTCCGGCCAACCGCGGACATCTTCGAGCGTCTGCCCGGTGGCGAGCGCGGAGCCATACCAGCGCGCCAAAGTCGCCTGGTTGTCCTCGGCATAGACGGCGTCGGCGATCAGCCGAGTTTTGGCGCGGTCGAGTTCATCGGTGCTGACGCCCTGGGCGATCAGCTCGGCGAGGATGCCATCGATCGCCGCCTCAAGCCGGGGTAGCGAGACTCCCGACTTCGGCACGCCAAAGACTGCAAACTTCGCGTAGTCGACGGCGGTACCGGAATAGGTGGCGCCGGCATTGAGCGCCAATCCCTGCTCGACGACCAGCGTGCGGTAGAGGCGGCAGTTTTCACCGCTGCCCAGCACGTGCGCGAGCACCTCGAGTGCTTCGCTTTCGCCCGGTTTGGCGGAGCTTTCCGACGGCACGAGGTAATCGCGGCTCACGCTCGGCTGTTCGACCCGCAGATCGGCAAGCGTGACCGTGCGCGGCGCCTCTTGCAGCGGCTCCATCGGCCGGTGCCGCGGATTGGTTTCGGCGCGACCGGCAATCTTGCCGTAGGTCGCTTCGGCGTCGGCTTTCACCTCCTCCGCCGTAACGTCGCCCGCAACGACGACGACCGCGTTATTCGGGCTGTAGAAGCGCCGATAGAACGCCAAGGCATCTTCGCGGTTGAGCTGCTCGATTTCCGGACGCCAGCCGATCACTGGCCGGCCGTAGGGATGATTGAGATACAGCGCGGCGTCCATCTGTTCGCCGAGCCGCGCCGC